>JAGGAC010000020.1 GCA_017889635.1 Bacillota bacterium
CAGGATATTTATGTTCAACATGTGAAAGATGCTATAGAAGGAAAATATTTAAAGACGGAGCGGGGAAAAGATCGTCCGGTAATTCCGGCGATTGAATAAGAAACTAAGAGCTGTATACCCTTAATTTTGTGAAAGGGCAACAGCTCTTTTTTATCAAATTAACCATTCGTTTATTAAACCGCATTAAATGTGAAGAGGTGACAAACTTTGAAAATAAGTTCGTGTTTGAAAATGATGTCTATTTTAATAGTGGCAGTTATTTTAGCAACTGCCTGTGGGATGCAATCAAAGCAGGGTGGCGATGGGAACGCAATACAGAAAGAATATTTAACAATAAAAGATGATGCAGGACGAAGTGTGGTGTTGCAACATAAACCGGAAAAGATTGTTGTGTTAGCGCCATCCTTTCTTGAACTATTGTATGCTGTTGACGGAAAAGCTGTTGGACGTACCAGTTCTAATTCGAAGTATGCAATTCCGGAACAGGCTCTTGGGGTTTCGGAGGTTGGGTTGGTATATAATATCAATGTTGAGAAAGTGGTGTCTTTGCAGCCAGACTTAGTAATTGCAATGCAAGGTATACACGATAAACTAATTCCGATGCTGGAGAGTAATAATATTCCTGTAATTGTTCTGAAATACAAAACCTATGATGATGTGTTCGATAAAATTAAATTATTTGGGGATATTATTGGTACGAAAGAGAAAGCACAAGTATTAACTCAGGATATGAATGCCAAGCTAGAAAAAATTATTAATAAACTTCCTGGAAATAATACGAAAATTGCTATTTTACATGCGACGGCAAAAAACGTTAGTTTAGAACTTGAAAATAGTATCGCCGGTAATACGGCTAGACTGTTACATCTGCAAAATATTGCTGCCGTTAGTAGCCCTATAAATAGTGGAAGCGATGTGATACCATATAGTCTTGAAAAGTTGGTGGAGAATGATCCTGATATCATTTTCGTAGTTACTATGGGAGGTTCGAATGAAATTGAAAAGAAAATGCAAGCAGAGGTGGAGAACAATCCAGCATGGTCATCTTTGCGAGCGGTTCAGGAGAAAAAGGTAGTGTTTTTGCCAGCGGATCTTTTTTTATTAAATCCTGGGCTAAGAATACCCGAGGCCGCACAATATATGGCTAGATGCGTATATCCAGAGATTTACGCAAATGATAAGCAATAAAACAAGTGGTATTGTGAATTAAATAAATAGGGCAATGATTCATGGGCTGAGAGGTAGAAACTAAATATTGAGGAGGAAGGTGCGCATTTAAGAAGGTTATATATGAAGTACGGTTGCTTTGGCAAATTCAAAACGCGCTCAAAAATGCTACTACTGATTTAGGTATATATATAAAAGGATTGAAGCATGAGTAACAAAATAGCAAAGATTATAAGTGGAAGTATTGCCGAAGAATTGGAGATAGAAGTTGGAGATAATTTAATCAGCATAAATGGAACTGAGATTAAGGATATAATAGACTATAAGTTTTTAATGGCAGATGATTATATAGAGGTTGAAATAGAAAAGGAAAACGGGGAAATTTGGACTTTTGAAGTTGAAAAAGAATATCAAGAAGATTTAGGCATTGAATTTGAAAATGGAATTATAGATGAGGCTCGAAGCTGTCATAATAAGTGCCTTTTTTGTTTTATTGATCAGTTACCAAAGGGAATGCGAAAGACACTGTATTTTAAAGATGATGATTCAAGATTGTCCTTTCTTCAAGGGAATTTTGTAACGTTAACAAATATGACTGATGCGGATTTAGAAAGAATTATTCGATACAGAATTAGTCCTATAAATGTTTCGGTACATACAACTAATGCTGAACTTAGAAAAAGAATGTTGAATAACAGGTTTGCAGGAACTATTTATGAAAGACTTGAGAAATTAGCAGCTGCAGGTATTAACATGAATTGTCAAATAGTATTATGTCCTGGATATAATAATGGAGAAGAATTAATTAAAACAGTAAATGACTTATATAAGTTATACCCTTCTGTTGAAAATGTAGCGGCAGTACCAGTTGCAGTTACTAAGTTTAGAAAAAATATAAAAGAAATAACTTTATACGATGCTGAAAGTGCTAAAGCGGAAATTGATAATGTTAGTAAGTTTCAGCAAAAGGCTTTAATGGAAATTGGCACTCCCTTTATTAGACTGGCAGATGAATTCTATGTACTTTCAGGGAGCGAAATTCCGGATACCGAATTTTATGGGGATTTTGATCAAATTGAAGATGGTATAGGAATGGTCAGGTTTTTTAGAGATAGTATTACTAAAAATCTAAAAAAGATTAACATGAAAGGCAAAGGTTCATTCAGTTTGATTACAGGTGTTTCCGCATATAATGAAATATTATGGGCTGCGAAGGCTATTGAGAAAAGAAATGACAGAATCATAATGAATGTTCATAAAGTTATAAATAATTTTTTTGAACCAACAATCACTGTAGCTGGGCTGCTGACTGGACAGGATGTTATGAAACAGATACAACCAGATAGTGTTTTAGAGTATATAATAATGCCGAAGAATATGTTTAAGAGTGACGAAAATATAATGCTGGATGATATTACTGCTGTTGACCTAGAAAGATATTTTAATAAAAAGATTTTAATCTGTGATTTTACGGGGGAAGACTTGATTCGGCTCGTCAACGAACATATTTAAGCGAACTTTTTCCGCAGACAAAAACATGACTGGATTTATATAAATGGGGATGATAACAATTGCGAATTTTAGTTAATAGGGATATGAAAAGGTACTCGGAAATAAAACTTTGGCGATAGATTTTATGGTGATATGCAGGAGGAAACCACATGACGTTGCAACAATTAAAATATATGATTGAAATTGTAAATTGCGGATCTATTAACGAGGCCGCAAAAAGACTGTATATTACGCAACCCAGTCTGTCCAACGCTGTCAAGGAACTTGAAACTGAAATTGGTATAGATATTTTTATTCGAACCCCAAGGGGAATCACTCTTTCCAGGGATGGCGCTGAATTTTTAGGCTATGCCCGGCAGGTTGTGGAGCAGGCGGGGCTTTTGGAACAACGTTACTTGAATAAGAAGCCTTCGCGGCAACTTTGTTCTATTTCAACGCAGCATTACGCTTTTGCTGTTAACGCATTTGTAAACCTTATTAAGCACAGTGGCGCGGATGAGTATGAATTTACTCTTCGGGAAACACGGACGTACGAAATTATTGAAGATGTCAAGAACCTGCGCAGTGAAATTGGTATTATGTATATGAATCCATTTAACCGAGGGGTTATAGAAAAGCTGCTGCGGGAAACTAGTCTTGATTTTCATTCGTTGTTTACGGCGAAACCGCATATTTTTATTAGCACGGAAAATCCTCTTGCTGGGCGTAAGTTCGTAACGCTGGAGGATTTGCAGGAGTATCCGTATTTGTCTTTTGAACAGGGGGAATTCAATTCTTTCTATTTTTCAGAAGAAATTTTAAGTACGGTATTTCATAAGAAGAGCATCCATGTCAGCGATCGGGCAACTCTGTTCAATCTTTTGATTGGATTGAACGGTTATACCATTTCCACCGGAATTGTCAGCGCAGATTTAAACGGCGACAACATTATATCAGTCCCTTTACAGGTCGATGATTATATTGAAGTTGGCTGGATTTGCAATCATCAAATACAACTCAGTAAGCAAGCAAATGCTTATTTAAGTGAATTGGAGTCTGTGATTAAGAAATATAGTCTTTTATTGCAGGAATAGGATATAGATAAAAACTATATACCGATATAAAATTTATGTGTTACCTTATATGTGATTCTCTATGCTATACTGACAAAAAAATCAAAGTAGTAAGGAGAATTACGTATGGGTGCTTATTTTGAAAATACAACTAAAAGAACATCAGCTCCTTTCCGGTATGACATTGTTGGAAGCTTTCTGCGTCCTCAAGCAATTAAAGAGGCAAGAGAAACGTTTGCGACCGGGAAAATAACCCAGACTGAGCTTACTTGTGTTGAAGATGATGAAATTATGAAACTTATTGACAAACAGAAGAAGATTGGACTGAAGGCTGTCACAGACGGAGAATTCCGTCGCAGTTATTGGCATCTGGATTTCTTTTGGGGCTTTGAAGGTGTGGAGCATGTGATAATGGATCACGGCTATTTTTTTCATGGAGAGGAAACCAGGGCAGATTCTGCACGGCTTTCTGGTAAAATCCGCTTTTCAGGTCACCCGTTTTTGGCGCACTATCGTTTTTTAAAGCAAATGGCTGGCGATGATGTGATTGCCAGACAGACTATTCCTGCTCCAGCTCAATTTTTTGCGGAAATAGTTCGGGACGTGAATAAAGATGAAATTGTAAAATACTATTCTGACGGTGAAGAACTTTACAGCGATATTTCTGACGCTTATCGTAAGGCGATTCTCGCGTTTTATAAATTGGGATGCCGGAATATTCAATTGGATGATTGCACCTGGGGCATGATTTGTGATAAAAACTTCTGGTCGACAATGGCTGGCGAAGGATATGATATTCAAGAGCTTCAGAACATCTATCTTCGCCTAAACAACGATGCAATAAAAGGTCTTCCGGACGACATGATGGTAACTACCCATATTTGTCGCGGCAATTATCACTCTACTTGGGCGACATCCGGTGGTTATGATCCAGTTGCTAAAACTCTTTTTGGAAATGAAAATGTATCTGCCTATTATCTGGAATATGACACTGAGCGCGCAGGTGATTTTTCTCCATTAAAAGAAGTGTCTGGCGATAAGCTGGTGGTTCTTGGCCTGGTGTCTTCTAAAACGGGAGATCTTGAGAATAAGGAGAAAATCATCGCTCGTATTCACGAGGCCGCGCAGTATGTTCCGGCGGATCGTTTGTGCTTAAGCCCCCAATGCGGTTTTGCTTCTACCGAAGAGGGGAATATTTTGACAGAAGAACAGCAATGGAGGAAGCTTGCCTTTATTAAAGAAATTGCAGAGGAAGTATGGAGATAAGGTGGGGGGAATAATGCAAATTCAGTGATTTCTTTTGGTGGGTGAGTTAGCCGGTTGAATTTATTTTTAAGAACCTGAGTTGCTGTTTCTTAGGGAAATATTGACAAAGTAGACGTGATAATGGTAAATTTAAAAAGATTAGAAAAATAAAATACAGATGGAGCAGGTGCCCCTACGGGCTTAATAGGGAAGTCCGGTGAAATACCGGCGCGGTCCCGCCACTGTAATGAGGAGCGAACCCAAGATATGCCACTGGAACGAAAGTTTTGGGAAGGTTTGGGCAAGCTATGATTCAGAGCCAGGAGAACTGCCTGTTTAGCAATCACCGTTAAAGTACCCACGAGTGATGGGGAGGAGATTTTCGTATAATGGTTGTACGATATTTCTTTCCCGGCAAAATTTTGCCGGGATGTGTATTGTTGCGGCTTTATACTTATATCTATACCTCCTGCTTGTGGCAGGAGGTTTTTTAGTTTGTTCACTTTTGACAAGTAAATAGTAATGAGGTAGGTGCCCCAAAGGGCTTAATAGGGAAGTCCGGTGAAAGGCCGGTGCGGTCCCGCCACTGTAATGAGGAGTAAACCCAAGGAGATGCCACTGGGACGAATTTGTCCTGGGAAGGTTTGGGTGAGCTATGATTCAGAGCCAGGAGAACTGCCTATCTAACAATCACCATTAATTACCCACGAGCGATGGGGAGGGGATTAGCCGTTTAGGGCGTTTTGCTCGGTTATTATAATAGCCGAGCCTATTTTGCAACGCACTTTTTTGGGTAACGAAATCTCCTATCGCTAGGAGATTTTTCTTTTGCTCAAAATTAGGCTGGCATGAATTATAAATAGTTCAATCAGGAGAGGGGGTGAGGCTGCACATTTATGGTGTATTAATTAGAAAGCAATTACCATTGATGAGGAAGTCCGAGTAAATCGGACACAGACTTGTTATGTGAGAAAAGGGTTAAGTAGCAAGTCTGAAGTCCAAATATATATGATAATTACCTGCTTTTTGTCTGTCACAAAGGGGGAGGTAATAAAGTGTCAAAAATAGTCGATGCTTATTTTGAAGGATTTCAGGAAAATACCATTGATATTTATAGCCGCGTGTACAATGAATTTCTTCGCAAAAAAATTGTTAGTGCTAAAGAGGCCGCGACAGCTATTCAGCCAGGAATGATTATCGCAACAAGTGGTTTTACGCCAGCCGGTTACCCTAAAAGTGTTCCGTTAGCGTTAGTCGATAGGATAAAAAAGGAGGGCTTTAAAGTAAACTTGTGGACAGGTGCTTCGGTGGGAGATGAACTGGATGGTGCTTTAGCTAGAGCAGGCGGTCTTGCCAAGTATTTGCCATATCAGACAAATGATGATGTACGGAAGTTGATCAATGAAGGTGAAATTGAGTATTTAGATCTTCATTTAAGCCATGTAGGGCAAATGGCTCGTTCGGGATTTTTGGGCGGCAAAGTGGATGTAGCTATTATAGAAGCCAGTGCTATAACGGAGGACGGCTATATTATTCCGACCACCTCATTGGGGAATACAGCATCTTATGTACAAAGTGCCGATAGGATCATTGTTGAAATAAATGTTACTCAACCAGAAAATTTAGCTGGTATTCATGATGTATATATACCGAATGATCCTCCGAAGCGATCGCCAATTATGATTGGCAAGGTAAACGATCGAATTGGAGTTCCTTATATAGCGAGTGATATCAATAAAATTCAATATATCGTGCCTTGTGACAAACCTGATGGAGTCCGTGATTTTGCAAAGAAGGATGCGATTTCCGAAGCAATAGCCGGACAGCTTATTGAGTTTTTCCATGATGAGATAAGGGAAGGCCGTCTTCCTTGCAATTTGCTGCCGCTACAATCAGGGGTGGGATCAGTAGCGAATGCGGTTGTGAGTGGTTTGGTTGACTCTGATTTTACAGATTTGACTGTATATACAGAGGTCATTCAAGATGGTTTATTAGATCTTATTGATGCAGAAAAACTGGTCTTTGCTTCGGGAACGGCGTTGACACTGTCGCCGTATGGGCTAAAGAGGTTTTATGACGAGATAGAAAGATACCGAAAAAGAATCGTATTAAGACCGCAAGAAATATCAAATTCTCCCGAGGTAATTCGACGTTTAGGTGTTATAGCTATGAATACGGCCTTAGAGTTTGATATTTATGGTAATGTAAATTCTACGCATGTTATGGGGACAAAAATGATGAATGGAATCGGTGGATCGGGGGATTTTGCAAGAAATGCGTATTTGACCATATTTTTTAGCAGTTCGTTGGCCAAAAACGGCCTAATTTCTTCTATAGTACCTATGTGTTCACATGTTGATCATACGGAGCATGATACGGATATTTTTGTTACCGAGCGGGGAATTGCCGATGTCAGAGGACTAAGTCCCAAACAACGGGCCAGGCGGATAATTGATCGTTGTGTTCACCCCAAATATCAGCCCTTACTATTAGATTATCTTGTTAGAGCGGAGCGTGAAACTCATAATACTCATACGCCACATCAGTTAAATGAAGCATTAAGCTGGCATGAGCGATATTTAAAAACGGGATCAATGGCGGTAAAAAATGCATAATGAGAGGGGAGACAAGGTTACTCATGTACTATCTACTGGCTTTTTTAGTAGGTTTGGGAATGGCTGTTCAGACTGCAGTAAATACGCAGTTAAAAGAACTGATCGGAGGACCTTTGCAAGCATCTCTTATTAATGTAATTATTGCTGCTCTAGCATTGACACTATTATTGACGCTGACCGGGAACATAAATCATTGGGAAGGAATAGGTGATGGCGGTTTAAACTGGTGGAAACTGACTGGTGGAATTATCGGGGCGTTGTATCTTGTAGGGATGATTGTCTCAGCACCGCAAATTGGCCCGGCTAACATGTTTAGTTTAATTGTTGGCGGGCAAATCGTAACCGCTATTGTGCTTGATCATTTTGGCCTTTTGGGATTCGCTGTTCATACTGTCACTCCATTGAGAGCAATGGGGGTTGGTATGTTGGTTATTAGTGTATATATAATTCAAAGCAATTAATAGAATATCAATCACCGTTTTATTCATGAGCGATGAGGAGGGGATTTAAAGGGCTATATCAGCGGCATGAGTTTGTCATGCTCTGCTATAGGCGATTTAAGCCCTTCTTTAGAAAGGAGGGCTTTTTATTACCGATAAGCACAATATTATTTTCATTACGCTGCTGGTTGCTACTCATACGCCTCAGCGGTTAAGTGAGGCATTAAGTTGGCATGAGCGGTATTTAAAAAACGGGAGCGATGGCGGTTAAAGGGTAAATTTTGCAAGTAAAGAGGAAGGGGTTGCATAATGGAAACACGGAAAGGATTAATCATTGTAAATACCGGTGACGGTAAAGGAAAAACTACTGCAGCTTTTGGATTAGGGCTAAGGGCGTGGGGACATGGACTTAATGTAGTGGTGATACAGTTTATAAAGGGGAATGGCCAATCCGGCGAATTGCTGGGGGCTGATAAAATGGATGAAAACTTTGTCGTGCTTCAAATGGGGAAAGGTTTTGTGGTTGACGGGGATACAAATCGAATAAGCCATCGGCAGGCTGCGGAAGAAGCGTTGCGCTTAGCAAAAGAAGAAAGTATCAAGGATAACTGGGATGTAATGATTCTTGATGAAATAAACTGCGCCATAGAGTTAGGTTTGCTGAGGCTAGAGGAAGTTTTCGACTTATTGGCAAAAAAAAGGCCTTTGCTGCACATTGTGCTAACAGGCCGAAATGCAATGCCAGCCTTAATTGATAGAGCTGACATGGTTACAGAGATGAAAGAAATAAAACATCCGTACAAAACAGGTGTATCAGCGCAATTGGGGATTGAGTTTTAATTATATCCACCGGACGGGGGAACTCGTGAAAACCGTACACACTCGCACTACGGTAATAGAGGCCAAAGGGACATCAAGAGTCCGCTTGCCATCGATAATTCTAAGTTTTTGTCGCGTAAACAAAAAGGGGGATGAATTTATGTCAAATAGGGTAGAAACTTATGTTGTAGGTTATCCAAGGATTGGCGAAGGCCGGGAATTAAAAAAAGTGTTGGAGCGTTTCTGGAATCAAGAAGCTTCATATGATGAGGTTGAAAATACAGCAAGGGATTTACGCCATAGACATTGGATAGATCAAAAAGACGCTGGCATAACTTTTATTAGTAGTAATGATTTTAGCTTGTATGACAATATGCTGGATATGGCTCTGATGCTTAATGCGATTCCTGAAAGATTTCGGAACATTCAAGATGAGCACGATCGTTATTTTGCAATGGCTCGTGGAACTGATAACGCTGTGGCGATGGAAATGACTAAGTGGTTTAATACAAATTATCACTATATTGTTCCAGAATTATCGGCGGACATGCCCTTTTCTTTAAATGCAGAAAAAATACTTGGTGAGTACCGAGACGCAAAAAAGTATGGAATTCGGACGAAAATCAATATTGTGGGACCGATAACATTTTTAGTTCTTTCTAAGCGTATTGATTACACATACGACACGTTAGAATTGTTACCGACGATTTTGGCACAGTTTGTTTTGTTATTAGAAAAAATAGCCGAACTTGATGATGAGATTTATGTGCAGTTTGATGAGCCAGCAGTTGTAAAAGATATTAGCTTTGAAGTGCTTAAACAATTGGCGTCATCATACGGCATTTTAGCAGATGTAAGCGCTAAAATAAAGATTATTGTAATGACTTATTTTAATCACGCCACAGAAGCGGTTAAAGCTTTGAAAAATGTACCGGTATACGGAATTGGCCTTGATTTTATTTATGGTAAAGAAAATATTAAGGCCCTAGAGTATCTCAATGGGAAAAAATTGATCGCCGGTATTATTGACGGCCGAAACGTCTGGAAAAATGATTATAAAGGGTCGTTGGAGTTGCTTAATAGTATTGCGGGAAAATTTAATAAGGACGATATAATTCTTTCTACAAGTTGTTCGCTTCTCCATGTACCTTATTCTTTGGAACATGAGGAACTAATTGGTGAAGATATAAAAAAAAGGATGAGTTTTGCTAAGGAAAAACTGAGCGAACTTGCGGATTTGGCTAAGTTAGTATCGAGCAATAAAAATGAGGTATTGGAATCATCCAGATTTAAATCGGTTAACCCAAATGTTCGCGAACGAATAAGCCAGATAAAAAGAAATGAGCGCGAAGGAACCTTTGCTGAACGTATCGCTGTTCAAAAAAAAGCTTTGGGTTTACCGCTACTGCCAACAACAACTATAGGCAGTTTTCCGCAAACAGAAGAGATTAGGAAATTAAGACGAGATTTTAAGCATAAAGTCATTTCTCAAGTAGAATATGAATGTGGAATTAAAAACTATATTAATGCATGCATTGAATTTCAGGAGGATATTGGTCTCGATGTTTTGGTGCATGGCGAGCCAGAACGAAATGATATGGTGGAGTACTTCGGAGAACAACTTGATGGTTTTGTGTTTACAAAAAACGGATGGGTGCAAAGTTATGGCAGTCGATGCGTAAAGCCACCGGTTATATATGGCGATGTCAGCAGGGCTAAACCAATGACAGTGGATACTATTTTGTATGCTCAAAGTAAAACAAAGAAAATTGTGAAAGGAATGTTAACCGGACCGGTTACTATTATTAACTGGTCGTTTGTTCGAGATGATATTGAACGTTCAGCTGTTTGTGAGCAGATTTCAATGGCTATTATGGATGAAATAAGTGATCTTCAAAATGCGGGGATCAAGATTATTCAGGTTGACGAAGCTGCTTTTAAGGAAGGGTATCCTCTCCGAAATGCGGAAGTAGCCGATTATGAAGAATGGGCAATTAAAGCTTTTAAATTAGCTGTTAGTTCTGCTTGGCGTCAAACGCAAATTCATACCCATATGTGTTATAGTGATTTTACTGACATAATTCATACCATTGAAAAAATGGATGCTGATGTCATTACTATTGAAACTTCCCGGAGCGGCAATAAAATGTTGAAGGTTTTTTCTGATCATAGTTATAAAAATCAAATTGGACCAGGAGTATATGATATTCATTCACCAAGAGTTCCTTCAATGGAGGAACTCTTGGAAAAAATCGAACAGTTAATGCGAGTTTTACCAGCGAAAAAAGTATGGATTAATCCTGATTGCGGCCTTAAAACTAGAAAGTGGGATGAGGTACGATTAAGCTTGGTAAATATGGTAAGAGCAACACATAATATTAGATGTGGACTAGAAAAAGGGTGATTATTGCAATGGAGTTGGCAAGAAAGTTGCCGAAAATTTGAGGCGGCTTCTTGCTATTTTATAGGTAGTTATGCTAGAAACACTGCTTGATTTATGATTTCAAGCAGTGTTTGAATAGTAATTATTAGATTACTGCGTACAGCCCGCGCTCTGCTAATATCTCAGTAATATTAGCTGGCGAAAAATGTAAAGGATTATAGGCTATGGTGGTTTGGCCATCATGGACATGAATATGGACATGATAAATACCTGGTAATCCTAAAAGATACCTTTCCGTAGCCTTTAAATTTTCGTTGTTAACTCCCTTTAAGAAAAATTGAAGTTGAGGTTTTTGGTCGGTTGGGCAGCCACAAGTTTTACACATGTCAATACCTCCCATACAAGTTGCTTTATAGTATGATTAAGTATAGTAAAATTTATACTGTTTATATTTATTATGGGTAAAAAGCTTACAGGGTGACAATAAGTGTTTGTGTCTTGCAAGTAGTCCCTTTATTGAACCAAGACTTTAGTGTTGGATTTGGTGTTTTGAACAGGTTCAATTTCGTGTTCTACCCATACAGGATTATGATCTTTAGCTTCGTCTAAAGGCTGCGTCCCATTGCCAAACATGGTTTTGAACTCACCCCAGTTGTAGATGCCAAGGAAGATATGTACAAATACGAATAGCCCCATAAATATACCAAAAACTAAGTGGATACGATTCGACCAATAGATAAATAGTTTAGGTGATACAGGAATGAAGGCGTATAATATCCAACCGCTGGCCATTAGAATTAAGCCACTAAAAAGTAAGCAAATTCCAAAGATTTTTTGACCTGAATTAATTTTACCCATGGGTGGTACAGTGATTTTTTTGCCCAAAAACATTTTTTGTGGATAGCCACCGCCAATCAGTATCCAACCAAGGTCTCGACTATCCCAAGAAAAAATGCGACGCATAAAGGCTATAACTAGGTTAAGGCAACAAACGGTATAAATAATAACTGCAGATGTAAAAATGATGGCTCCGACAATATGAATACGCATAGCCAAATTAATAAAAGTTTCATTGCCTAGCTTTAACCATAGGATAAAACCGGTAATAGCCGCTGGCAGAAATCCTAGGATCAGGCACCAATGAAATAGGCGTGATGGCAAAGAATGCTTTAAGACGCGGGTTTCTATTTCATTGTGCGCCATCAACTCATTCCTCCTAACTTAGTGCGATCTATATATTTGGTGTGAAACAGTTCTTCGGACAAAGGGCTGAGCGGCTCGCCGGCAAAACTTTTATACATTTTGTTTAAACTGGAATTGTTATGGCTTTGCCGTACAGTGGCTTTGAAATCGTCTCTATAAAGACTGGCAGTACGCATCTTGATATATTTAGTGCGGTCCTGAATAAGATCGGTTGCTACATATGCACCAGTCCAAAGCACTGCCGCGCCTACTCCCAGGACACCTAAAAATTCACGTCGGGAAACTTTGACTGTTTTTTCAATATAATCATAGCTTGCCATAGAAAAACCTCCCTATGACCATGGAAGCATGGCTTTGTACTTATCAATCCATGAAGTTCCCATGGGATTGATGGGTTGACCGCCGCCGTTGATACAGCCGCCGGGACAATTCATCACCTCAATGAAATGGTACGGTGATTTGCCAGCAATAACTTGGTCAACTATTGGTTTCAAGTTTTCCTTAATGCCATGGACAACAGCTATGTTGAGAGTTATATCTTTGCCGGTTTTAACATCCTTTAAGGGAAGGGTGGCCTCTTTAATGCCTTTGAGCCCGCGAATGGGTGTGAGTTCAAGGGGTGCCAATTCCTGCCCAGTAATTACAAAATATGCTGTGCGTAGCGCGGCTTCCATAACTCCTCCAGTATTGCCGAAAATAGTTCCGGCACCGCTATACTGAGCGAAGGGGTTATTATTGTCTGTAAATTCGGATACTTTGTTGAAATCAATATTTAATTTGCGGAATAACCTAGCCAAGTCGCGAGTTGTAAGTACTGTATCTACATCGGGATAGTGTTCCGTTCCGCCTTGCTTTTGCCAGTAATCGGCTGCGCTTGTAAATTCGGGACGTGATACTTCAAATTTCTTTGCAGTACAGGGCATTACGCCAACCACATAGAGAGTTTCCGGTTGAACTGCCCAAATTTGTGACGCACCATAGGTTTTAGCAACTGCACCGGCCATCATTAACGGTGACTTAGCTGATGACAGGTTTGGAATAAGCTCTGGATAATTAAGTTCGACGTTGCGAATCCAGGCCGGACAACAGGAAGTGAACTGTGGTAACGCACCTAAATGATGCTCTGAAGATTCGCCAAGCATATAATGACGAATTTTGGCGATCAATTCGCTGCCTTCCTCCATGATAGTCTGATCTGCGGAGAAATTATTGTCAAAAACCTTAAAGCCAGCTTGTTTTAATGCGCCATATAATTTCTCGGTTACCAAGGTGCCTGGCTCCAAGCCAAATTCTTCGGCGATAGCAACACGGACAGCTGGTGCAATTATCGCTATTACGGTTGCTCGGTTGTCGTTTAATCTTGAGATTACGTTATCAAGAGAGTCAACTGTATCGCGTGGTGCACCGAAAGGACAGTTGACCAAACATTGACCACAAAAGATACATTTTTCACTGTTGATTTGATGGGTTGCTCCATATTTTCCGGTAATCGCACTGGTTGGACAAAAGGTTTTACAGGAATCACAACCTTTACAAGCCTTGCGGTTAACTTCAATGATCCCGTTTAATTCATGTTCTCGAATACCGCGCAAATACAATTCCCCCATTCTTAGTCTTAATAGAATGAGTCACGCATTGTTTCATTTAACGCGCCGTCAGGCCGCCATCAACTGACCATATGGCTCCTGTAACGTATGAAGCGCATGAGGAGGCAAGAAAACAAATTACTTGGGCCACATCTTCAGGTTGTGCAACTCGTCCCAAGGGATAAAGGGCGTTTAAGTTTTCCAGAAATGTTTTTGGATCTGTAGTTTGTGTTGCTTGTGCTTCCAGCATGGGAGTGGCTACGTCGCCAGGGCATACACAATTTACTCGAATAGAATGCGGAGCTAATTCCAAGGCCAAAGACTTGGTTAGTGCAATAATAGCTCCTTTAGATGCACAATATGTGCTGCAGCCGGGGTTTCCTTTTAAACCGGCATCAGACGATAAATTTATGATAGCTCCATAACCGGACTTGCGCATAGCAGGAACGGCATATTTTGTTAAAAAATATGTAGCCTTTAAATTAATTGACATTACGGTTTCATATTCTTCTTCAGTAGTATTGGAGAATAGCTTTTCATGATATATTCCAGCGCAGTTAACTAATATGTTAATGTTGCCGAATTTGTTTAGAACAGTTTTGATGACGTGTTGACACTGAGCAACACTACTTAAATTAGCAGGAATGAAAATCGTATGATCGCTAAATTCTGCTAAACTTTGTAATGCAAGTTCACCCTTTGTAATTTGGCGACCTACAATAGCTACATAGGCACCGTTTTCTAATAATAGTTTGGCAGTTGACAAACCTATGCCAGAAGTTCCGCCGCTGATTATGGCGTATTTTCCGGCTACATCATATTTAACGTTAGGCCAAGTCATAAAATACGGTTCCTCCAGCAACTGTTGCATTTATTATTTGTTTTGACAGACAAGTTTATTTTTTTGCCGGACAAGCAATTTGGTAATCAGTATCATAGCCGCATATATAATGGCGGAACCAATAATGGCCGATAAAATATATCCTGCATATTGACTAATTGTACTTTGACCTAAAAAAATCATGCTGTAGTCTGGAAATAACGATTGCCAAAAGTCTCCCAATTGTTCCATCCCTTGAGGAACATAGCCTAGGGTTTCTTTTAAGCCGGCGGCATCCCATTCTCCCCAGGCAGTACCATCAGCTAAGAGACCTAGCGGCGAAAGGATTACAAGAACTAATAGAACAAGCCAATAGTGTTTATACATTTGGTGTTGCCTCCTCGCCGGTTTTCGTCGGGTTAACCATCATATCTGCTGAGTGGTGGGCAATAAATTTTAATGCTGCCGCGGTCACAATTCCTTCGACAATTCCAGCAATGGAAAGATGAGTTATCATCATAGCCGGTATCGCTACATTAAGCCCATAGGGGCAATATAAAGGTGTACCATCAGCTGCCGTGAATAAGAGAGGTTGGATGCCAAATTCAATTGAAGCCGCTAATGCCGCAAGATTAATGGCAATATATCCGGCAACAGCTCCGGCAATTATTTGCCGTTTTGAACCAGGAGATGCGTTGCGGCCAATAAGCTGGTATATATAGTAGCCTGTGAAAGGAGCGATAAAGGCCATATTAAATGTATTGGCTCCAATAGCCAATATTCCGCCGTCGCCAAAAACAAGTGCCTGAATAACTAAAGCTACACTCATGGAAATAGCTGCCGCCCATGGTCCTAGAACAATTGCGATTAAAGTAGCGCCGATAGCATGCGCTGTAGTTCCATCAGGAATAGGTACATTAAACATCATTATTAGGAAGGAAAAAACAGCCCCCATTGCAAGTAAGGGAATACGGGATATATCCAGAGTTTCTTTCAGTTTGGCGGAAGCGCGATACCATATTGGTACCATAACTATACCTAATGTGGCACAAGTGGAAGGGCTTAAATACCCATCTGGAATATGCATACTGCATAACCACCTTTCTTAATTTCATTCGTGTTACTATTTTGGTAATTTGTGCTACTACTTGAGTATATTTTAGCATTAAACTAAATAGATGAAAAGGCTGAAGCTAATTTAATTGTGATTAATTGGAAATGAACATTTGGTGTGTGCGAGATTAGTGTGTTACAGCAAGCGGCATGAGAGATGATGGTATGTTATAATAACTTGACTTTATAGTATCGTTGAAATATTATTTAAATAATTAAATACTTTTGAGATAGGTGCCCTGAGGGGCTTAATAGGGAAGTCCGGTGAAACACCGGCGCGGTCCCGCCACTGTAATAGGGAGCAACCCCAAGTAATACCACTGGGACGAAAGTCTTGGGAAGGTTTGGGCGAGCGATGATCTAGAGCCAGGAGAACTGCCTATCTATCAGTCACCGTTTTTTACCCACGAGCGATGGGGAGGGGATTATGGATAATGAATTTATATTCTGCCGCTCGGCTTATCCAGCCGGGAATAGGTTGGACATATTAATTGTAAGCCATAGAACCTCTCGTTTTCGAGAGGTTTTTCTTTTTGCGCGGTTCATCCATTTTACTGGCTAACATTGTTGAGGTGTCAGTTATGAAAAAAATGAAAGTACTTTACCTGCTGTTAGGCGTTATCTTGTTTATACTGTTGTTTGGGGCAACAATGTTGCAACAGAATTCCAGAAGCCACTTGAATAATGATATAAATCAAGATTCTAAAAAAAATAAGCCACAGCGCATTGTATCCATGTCGCCTGGCAACACTGAAATTTTATTTGCCCTTGGTGCAGGAGCACGGGTAGTCGGCGTTAGCAGTTACTCTGATTATCCTGACGAAGCAAAAAATAAACCTATTATCGGTTCATATAATTCTCCTGACGTAGAAAAGATTGTGGCATTGGCTCCGGACATTGTATTTGCCATGGGTCAAACCCAGGCTAGCTACATTCACGTATTGGAGCAAGCGGGCATTCATGTGGTGGCGACAGAACCCCAAAATCTTTCGGAGATACTAACGTCCATCGATATTATTAGTGCAGCTATCGGGGAAGAGGAGCACGGTGCGGCTCTCAACGCCGAGTTGACCGGTAAAATTGATGCTGTGCGGCAGCTGACAGCTAATTCTCAGCCCAAACGAGTATTTATGGAAATATGGGATGCACCGCTTTTAACTGTAGGCAGTCGATCTTTTATTAACGATATTATAAATCAGGCCGGAGGAATCAATGTAGCGGGAAATAAAAACGTGTACTATACGCCCTGCGATGTTGAGATGCTATATGCCTATAATCCAGAGATTTATATCGTTGTCAGCCATAGCCGAAAAGATATTCGTTCTTATGTTACGCAAGCGGAACTTCGCGACATTACTGCGGTAAAAAACGAACAGGTTTTTCCTATCTTGGATGACTTACTAACCCGGCCGGGACCGCGCAGTTTTGATGGCTTGATCGAATTAGCTAAAATTCTTCATCCTGAGGAGATGAAATCTTGGGAGGCAAAATGAGTCAGGTAGCAAAAAAGCCGATTTTGCTTATCAGTGCTTGCGCGTTGCTGTTGGTAATAATCGCTGTGGTTATGCTTGTGTTTGGCACTGTCTATGTGCCGTTTGAAGCAGTTGTTTCTGTCCTTTTGGAAAAGTTATTTGGAATTGAAATCCTTGACACTACACTTGCCCAGCAAATTATTGTGTGGAATGTACGTTGGCAAAGGATTGCCTTGGCGATGATTGTTGGAAGCGGTTTGTCGGTAGCTGGAGCCTGTTTCCAGACAATATTTAAGAATCCGCTGGCCGACCCCTTTGTTCTGGGAGTTTCGTCAGGAGCGGCGTTAGGGGCGGCGGTATCAATAATTACTCGCCACACGGAACTGATGATTGTATTTGCCTTTGCCGGAGCAATGCTCAGTTTGGTGTTAGTTTATCTTATGGGACAACAAAGCCTAGAACTTCGTTCGGACCAGCAAGTGATATTGGCGGGTATTGCTATCGGTGCGCTGCTTAATGCTCTCTTGAGCGCATCGATGGCGCTAAACTCTGAGCAAATGCAAATGATTGTATTTTGGTTAATGGGTAGCCTGACTAATTATGTGGGCAGTCTTAAACCAGTTATCGCTGTTGTTATATTTGGTTTTGTTATTGCGATTGTTTATGCTCGCGATTTAGATGTCATGGTTCTTGGGGATGAAGATGCTCAATTTTTAGGGGTCGATGTTGCTAAAGTAAAGCTGATTTTGCTTGTGGCAACTACTCTGGTGACTGGTGTGTGTGTATCAGTAAGCGGAATAATCGGTTTTATCGGTCTGATTGTACCACATATTGTTCGTAAGCTGGCAGGGCCAACGCATCTTGTCTTGTTGCCGCTTAGTGCGATTTTAGGCGCGGTATTTCTCATGTTGGCCGATGGCTTGACCCGTAGTCATCCATTATTGTCAGGTATACCGGTTGGCGTGGTCACCGCCTTGGTAGGCAGTCCGTTTTTTTTGTACGTATTATATACTGCTGGCAGGAGGATGCCGTAATGGAAATTTTAGAGCTTCGAGCGCTGGATGCGGGTTATAGCTCTAAGCTAGTGTTGCAAGATGTACATCTCATGATAAATGCTGGACAATTTGTCAGTATCGTCGCTCCAAACGGCGCTGGTAAATCAACGCTTCTGAAAACAGTTTCCGGAGTGCTGCCTCCGTTGAACGGTGCTATTTTCTTGAAGGGAAAACCTTTGAACGGTTTTAGCCGGCGGGAGACAGCGAGAGAGATTGCTGTTGTTGGTTCTGAACTGCCGGTTTTAGATTATACAACATTACAAATGGTAACAATGGGGCGGTTTCCTCATATTTGCCGACTGGCTGGATTGAAGACGGAAGATCATTCCGTCGTTCAGGCGATTATGGAAAATGTGGGGATTTGGGAAAAACGGTTATGCCAATGCCGTGAATTAAGCCAAGGCGAACGGCAAAAGGTTATCATCGCCCGGGCTTTAGCGCAGAAGCCAAAGCTATTACTTTTGGATGAGCCAACGGCTCACTTAGATATCTGTAATCAGTTTGCTATTTTACAGCTTATAAAAAATTTAGCCTTATATCAAGATATGGCAGTTATTGCGGTTATTCATGATATTAATTTGGCGCTTCAGTTTAGTACACAACTTATGTTCTTGAAGAATGGCCGAATACTGGCTTACGGTAAACCGCAAGACGTGGCAACAACGGAAGTCTTAAAGAGCCTTTACGGAATGAATTTTAATATATACTCTGATGCTGCAGCCACGTATGTACGACCAAATTTAGCTTAATGGCCAGGACAAGTTTAAATTTATAAAATCAAACTAATGGAGGAATGCGCGATGAAAAACAGGTTACTAAGGAAACGAATTATGGTAGCGTTAGTTGCTGGGACATTTTTATGGGGCAGCCAAGCTTTGGCCGCTGAGGACGCGACCCAAGATACAACGTTTCAGCTTGACCAGGTAACGATAACCGCTGACCGGATTACTCAGACCGTTGGTGAAACTCCGGCTAATGTAACAGTGATCACTGAGGTTGAACTGAAAAACAAAGGCGCGCGGACGCTGGCAGACGCCCTGACCGGAGTAAGCGGCATTGTGCTGAAAACCTATGGCGGCACCGGGCAAAACGCTTATCCTTATATATTCGGTACCGAGCGGGTTGTTGTACTGATGGACGGCAAACGAATGAATTTGCCGCAAGGCGTTTCCTCAGGTGCCGGCGGTATTGATGTTAACACCATTTTGCTTGGGGACAACGTTGACCATATTGAGGTTGTGCGCGGCGGCGCATCAACGCTGTATGGCGCAGATGCTGTCGGCGGCGTCATTAATATTATTACTAAAAAAGGTTCTAGCGCCGAAAAGACAACTGCGACAGTGGCTAGCGGCAACTATGGTGCTAGGTATTATGAACTGAGCACCGGTGGGCAGGAGAAAAATACCCATTGGCAATTGTCGGGAGTAAAGAATTCTGGTGATGGGCAGCGCCAAAATAGTGCCTATGAGGGGAAAAATCTTTCGCTTCGTCTGGATCAGGATTTGTCGGCAAGTGAAAGCCTGAACTTTACTTATGACTATTATGATAATCACGCTGGAATGCCTGGTAGCTTGACTTATCCTTCAACAACTGATTTTTCCGACATTTTGCGCCGAAACTGGAGCATCGGCTACACAAAACAGCATACTGACGGCAATCGTACATTCCGGTATTACGACAACGACCAGGTATACTCCGGCGATAACTCTGGCGTTTTCTGGCACCATAATACTGTGAGGGCGTTTGAGTATCAGGATAGTGCAAGGGTTAACGACGCCAATCTCTTGACCTGGGGGACCGAGTGGCGGCAAGACGAAGTGGAAAGCACCAGCGAAAGCAGCACACTGCGTGACCGCATTACCAGAGCAGCTTATCTAGAAAACCAGTATAGTTTTAACAAAGCTGCGAAAATGACGGTGGGCTTAAGGCGTGATGATAACAGCGTATACGGTACACACTGGCTGCCGCAAGCTGGCTATTTGTATCAAATTAATGCTAAGACCAGCTATTTTGCTAATTGGGCCAAAGTATTCAAAGCACCAACTTTCGATGATTTATATTATTATGATGGTTATGGGTATATGGTGGGTAATCCTGATTTAAAGCCTGAATCAGGCTGGACGGCGGAAACCGGTATAAAAACACGGCTTAGTAAAATAAGTGAGCTAACAGTCTCAGTGTTTAAACGGGACATTAGCGATGCAATTGACTGGGTTAATACTTCCGGCAGTATTTGGCAACCAATAAATATTAACCATTATAAAGCGACCGGTCTAAATGCGAATATTATCAGCAAGGTATCGCCAAATCTAACCACTGATTGCGGCTATACCTATCTTGACAGCTGCGATCAGGACGGCGCTGATGTCGGTGACCCAAGGCACAGCATTCATATTGGCGTCAATCTTCAGGCCGGTAAATTGAATCAAGCAGTGTACGGTCTTTATCAAGATAAAACTGGGTTGACTACTAGTCGGGTAAGCAGTCACTTTTTGATAAACTTTAGTACCAAATATACTTTAAATAGTGCTACTTCATTATTTTTAACGGTTAATAACCTTTTAGACAAAGAGTATCAAGGGGTATATAACTATCCAGCCAGCCGGCGGACAGTCTTATTTGGGGTAAAGCAAACTCTGTAATCTTTTGCAGTAAACATAAAGTAAACTGATTATTTTAATAAAGAGAGCGGAGAATTATGGACAAACAGCTTCTTATAACCGGCGGCGAATTAACTACGGACAGTCAATTTATTATCTGCCGTTTTTCCTCCCCGAGACTTGTTCTAAGTACTTCCCTGTTTAATGGCGGATATGTAATAGCTGATAGCGTATTCAACCACCGGTTATGTTTTTTTGTCAGCAGTGAAGGTGATTTGCCTGGCGGCTGTATGGAAAAATATTTGGCAATTATGGCTGGTAAGCGCGGCTTAAGCATGAAACGTTCTACAGGGTTATTGACAAGCGCGCATATGAACTGCCGAGGCTACAGCGTTGTAACATATGAAAACCTGACGGTAGAAGTTGTGGCAACTGCAGGAGTTAGGGAAAATGCTACTCGCGCTGGTGAACCAGCTTGCTATTTTGAAGATGACGGCCAATACAGACAGTTAGGCGGTACCATCAATATTTTGGCTTTTACTAATGTTAGACTACCCTACGGCACGATGGCCAAAGCTCTTATCAGTATTACTGAGGCGAAAACAGTTGCGCTGGAAGAATTAGGGGTGGTAAGCCCATTGACACTGAAGGCTGCTACCGGCACAGGTACAGACGGCATTATTTTAGTGGGCAACCAGGATGCGGCAATTTGTTGTTCTGATGTGGGAACTCAATCCAAGCTGGGCGAACTTTTTTGCGTGGCTGTCAAAACGGCAGTAAAGCAGGCGCTATTTCTGGAATGCGATATAAAGCCTTTGGAATAGATAACGGATTAAACGGGAAAGTCTTTGCGGTCGGAGGTGTATTATTATGGAATTTATTATGCAGGGTGTGGAGCTTTTTTCCAAAGGCGGTCTGGTTATGTATCCACTTGTCGTCTGTTCAGTGGTGGTATTAGCAATTATAATTGAGCGTTGTATGTATTTGCGTACGGCTGATATTTCTAGTGCGGCGCTCTTAGAAGATACTGTCCAGAAATTAAGGGCCGGTGACTGGGACGAAGCTGCCGAATTGTGCACAAAGGCAAAGGGCGTTATTGCTGAGATGTTGGCGCGGGGCTTAGCTGAGCGAGTTGATGATCGACAACAACTGGAACAAATACTGGAAGGCGCTGCAGCCCGGATGGTCACTAAACTGCGCTATCGGCTTGATTATTTGGATACCATCGTGACCTTGGCGCCTTTATTGGGGCTGCTGGGAACAGTAACAGGTATGATAGCGTCATTCAGTGTGCTTAATATTAAGAGTGGTCAGCCGCTGGCGATAACGGGCGGCGTAGGGGAAGCGTTGATCGCTACTGCTACAGGGCTGTGCGTAGCTATTATTGCGTTAGTGACGCATAGTTATTTGAATCATCGGATCGATGTTATTATTAGTACGATGGAGGAAGCGGCTAATTCCATAGTGGTGGCCGCTATAAAAGGGACACGCCATGAAGCTGGATAAACTCAGGATAAAAAAAACGCCGCGTCTGATGATTATTCCTATGATTGATATCATTTTTTTTCTATTGGTCTTTTTTATGATGAGTACATTATATATGGTTGACCAGAGAGTTATTCCGGTTATACTGCCGAGTGCGGCTGCAGCGCAAGCTGACAGATCCACGATGGTGCCGATAACGGTTACTGCGCAGGGGAAAATTCTGATTGATCAAACTGAATTTCCTGATGAACTTGTAACTAGCCGCATAAAAGCTGAAGTATCTAAAAATCCGGATACAGCCTTTATATTGAGAGCTGACAAAAAGGTTGAATACGGCAGGGTCATTTGGCTGTTGGATGAATTAAAAAAGTGTGGCGTGCGACGAGTGGCGGCCGCGACTGAGGTAATTCCATGAACCGGGAGGTACGGTATGGGGCGTGGTAAGTATTGGCGTTCTGCCATAGCGTTGTCGGTGTTAATTCATTTGATGATATTAGCAGTGAGTGTTGGGATAGCTAAATTTACGGTGGTAAGGCAACCGACGGAGGAATATCTTGAACTGGAACTGGTTAATGTCAGTTTAGCTACAAATGATAATACTTTGTCAGGTGTGACACATGAGATATCAGCAAAAGTTCAAGGTGTAATCGCAGATACAGTTGTTGCCGCTCGGGAAAGAGTAGATAGCTCCAGTAGTAGTCCGGATACTCCTGAAGATGGAATCCCACCTTTAAGTGCTAAGATATCTGTTGGCAATACCGGTGCTCCAACAGAGGGCAAGTCGGCTATCCAACAACAGGGCGAAAATGACGCACGGCAAAATGTCAGTACTACGAAGTCAACAATTCGGTCTCCACAAATATTGGAGAAAATCGATCCGAATTATCCAGACCAAGCCCGGCGGCAGGGATGTGAAGGAACAACGATTGTCAAGTTGGAAGTGCTGGCTACGGGGCATGTCGGGGCGGTCAAGGTTGAACATTCATCAGGATATCCGATACTTGATGATGCTGCCGTTAAAGCAGTTAGAAAGTGGCGATTTATTCCGGCAAGCGACAATGCAAGTGGTATACCGGTTGGTTGTGTGACAACTATTCCGCTAGTGTTCCGTCTTAATTAAAAAGTTCGCAAACCTATAAATAATAAAATACTTTTCGCTTTCTAGGATGAGCCTGCCACCAAGGGTTTTATTTGCTTGTTTTCCAACATTAAAAGATTACGGAGATGATTTTTTGCACGATGCTGCTTTTTACAACTGTTGAAGATGATTATGTATGCCAGTGAGTATCTTATAACTAGTAGATAGGGGAGTGAACCTTTACACGAAACTAATCTTTTCGCGTATCAGTATCGTCTGACTATCAAAACGCATGTTGAGTCAGTAGCTTTGATAGAGCGGAAATAGCTAGTAATACTAAGGCTTCGCAGGTTTTGGGAAAATATAAGAAGTGTGTTTTATGTTCGCATAGACGTTCAAAATGGGGGGCGAACGTTTGTTGGGGGTCGGTACCCTTTACACGAAATTAGCCCCGCCGAGGGGGCGGGGTATTGAATAGTGAAGGAGATTATAGCGTAGCAGTTTAAGGTTACTTACTAAGTGTGATAGTCGGTTTCGGAATTCTTAAGGGTTACAATAGTCGGTAATTTAATACTGTGGAGAATATAAAAAGTGCGTCGGCCATTGATGGTCGATGCACTTTTTGAAATTAGAGAGATACTGCGGAGCAGTTTAGTACAATGGAATTTTTATACAACTGGTTAGAATAGGTAGGAACATGTATTTTAGGAGAGCGTATGGTGCTGGGATTGTTTTCGAAAACACCTAAACACCACTACTCGAAGAAAGCCGATGATACGGGCATTTTTCGGATATATAGCGGTGATTGGTGTTTGGTTGGTGTTTGAATTTGTGCGACACAGTTTAACGATACAAAACGAAAGTCACCTCAAATACAAAGTTGCATGAGAGGTGATTCAGTAGTTATTGTTCTGCTTTATCAGTTTCATATGAAGCTGGTTCTTCCGGAACCATACCAAGTTCTGGCTCTACGGGCATATATGTGTTTTTTTCAGACGCTCGTAGAGTACAGTTCCAATCGTTTCCATGACCTGTTTCATCATATCCGGGTCGGAGAACATACGCACAAAGAAATCTTCATTCTGTTCATATCGTGTAGCAGCCATTTCTGGGAAATCTTTTTCAAACAGGAGCATGAAGGTCTTGCGGTCATTATTCTTAGCATAACTGCGCCATTTTTCCTCGGAGGCATAATCGTTCTCAAGCTGTAACAGCACCTTATCCATTTCTGTAAAATTTGTGCCGTATTTTTCATTGATTTTATCGATGATAATGGTTAGCGGATCTTTGGTTTTTTCACGTCGTCCGGCTTCGCCTGTAATTGGGCGAAATCCCTCTGATGTGCTTTCCAGGCTAATGTTTCCCTCAAAATCCTTTTCCAGACGGTAGTATTCCAAAAGAACTTTGTCATCTACAGATA
This sequence comes from Bacillota bacterium, assembly GCA_017889635.1. Classification (GTDB taxonomy): domain Bacteria; phylum Bacillota; class Negativicutes; order Sporomusales; family CTSoil-080; genus CTSoil-080. The sequence goes on from JAGGAC010000020.1 coordinate 25,066, forward strand.
CTTTATCAGGACCACCCTTTGGCAGCATCGTATAAAGGAATTTACAATATACACTGAATTTGTGAATATCCTTATCGAACAGTCTGCAAACCTGTGTAATAAAGGCATAAATGCGATTGAAACGGGCAAGTGTGGATTTGAATAAATCCTGTCTGTCAGTTTCCAGCGCATTGAAGCGGTCTAATGCTGGCTTTATCGTTCCCTGTAGTTTCCCAAGGTCTCCGGCAGTCTGTTCCTTACCTGAGTAGAAGATATTAGCAAAGCGGTCAATTTCCATCTTTTGATAGACACGGAACTCATCCAGAGTGTTCTTTAAATCATAAATAACATTTGGGTCGGTTTCTTCCTCTAGAACCGTTTCCTCATAATAAGGCTCAAAGGATTTGCGGATGTCATCTGCGGAATTTACAAAGTCCAGAACAAAGGTGTCATGCTTGCCACGGATAGTACGGTTTAGACGGGAAAGTGTCTGTACAGCTTTAACTCCCGATAGCTTCTTGTCCACGAACATGGTGTGGAGAAGTGGTTCGTCAAAACCTGTTTGATACTTTTCAGCAACAATCAACATTCCGAATTCATCTGTATGGAAAGCCTCCGGCAGTTGTTTTTCTTTTATGGTTTCGCCGGATTTATATTTGTTTAGCTTCTCTTCAGTGTAAGAAACGCCATCATCCTCAATTTCTCCGGAAAAAGCTACCAGAACATCTAAATCGGTATAGCCCTTTTCCTTTATTTGACGCTTGAACTCCATTAGATAGCGTACGGCGTGTAACCGTGATGGTGTGACGATCATCGCCTTTGCTTTACCGCTAATTTTATGAATGGTCACACTGTGGAAATGCTCCAGCATGATAGCCGTTTTTTGCGAGATGTTGTGTGGATGTAAAGTTTCAAAGTTGCGAATAGCATTGACTCCAGCCACTGTATCAAGTTCTGGGTCATCTGGGATAGACTTTGCAATTTTGTAATACATCTTATAGGTCATGTAATTTTTTAGTACATCCAGAATGAACCCTTCCTCGATGGCTTGCCGCATGGAGTAGATGTGGGAAGGATGATATTTTCCGTATACATCTTTCCAACCGAACATATTTAGCGTCTTGTCTTTTGGTGTAGCGGTAAAGGCGAAGAAAGACAAGTTTTCATGGATGCCCTGTGCTGCTAGTTCGTCTAACAGCTTGTCCTCATCATCTTTGCGGTTTTTTTCTTCCTCATTTTCTAGTTCGGCGTATTCCTCCAAAATCTTTTCCGTATCAGCAAGGGCGCGTTTTAATTTTTTGGCTGCATCACCAGTTTGTGAGGAGTGTGCTTCGTCTATGATAATGGCAAAACGCTTATTACCAGACTTAACTTCTTTATAGATGACAGGGAACTTTTGTAGAGTGGTAATAATAATGCCCGTCCCAGATTCAATTGCATTTTTCAACTGTTGCGCGTTTTTGTCAATTTTCTGTACTACGCCTTCCACATGGTCAAACTGGTAAACGGTATTTTGTAGCTGGCTGTCTAGCACACGGCGGTCTGTAACGATGATGACGGACTGGAATATCTTTTGATCGTTCGCATCATGCAGTCCAGTCAGGCGGTGGGCAAGCCATGCGATGGAGTTCGACTTTCCGGAACCAGCACTGTGCTGAATCAGATAACTGTGTCCGGCTCCGCTTTTCTTTACATCATCCAAAAGTTTGGTAACAACGTCCAACTGATGATAACGAGGAAAAATCATGCGCTCAGAAATGATTTCCCCAGTTTTATCATTTTTTTCAACTTCTAAATGTAGGTATTTATGTAGAATCTCTAACAAACGGTCTTTACACAACACTTTTTCCCAGAGATATGCAGTATCGTAACCATCCTGATTTATGGGGTTTCCTTTGCCGCCGACTTTTCCTGCACCGCTGCTACCTTGGTTGAATGGCAAGAAATAGGTCTTATCTCCCTGTAAGTGTGTGGTCATATATACAGTGGTTAGATCTACGGCGAAATGCACCAGAATGCGGTTTTTAAATTCAAAGATGGTATCTTTGCTTGCCCGATCGAATTTGTATTGTGAAATGGCATTGGTAGTATCCTGCCCGGTGAACTGGCATTTTAGTTCCATAGACACAAATGGGATGCCATTCAGAAACAGCACAATATCAATGCTGTTTTCATTTTGCAGAGAGTAGTGTAGCTGTCTGGTACATTGCAGAAGATTAGTTTCATATTGTTTCTGGCTCGTTTCATTGATAGAGGTTTCTGGCTTCCAGTAAACCGCACGGAATTTGACTCCCCGGTCAGTGAAGCCCTGCCGAAGAACACGCAACAAGCCAACCATTTTTATCTCGCGGTAAAAACGGTCAATCAACTGCTTTTCGCTGTCAGCACCATAGATTTTTTGAAAACGTTCCCAGCTTTTGGGCTGGCTGGACTTGATAAAAGTCAGGAAGGTATTTTTGTCCAGCGCAATATTTCTGTCAAAGGTAGATGGATTGCCCTTTGTGTACCCTCCGGCAGAGCAGAGGTATCTTTCAATATCTTCTTCAAATCGTTTTTCTTTTACATCAAAATCAGACATAGATTACACCTCCAGTTTCCCGGTTACGGCCTCGTAGATGAGGGATTTTTTATACTCTATGAGTTTATCGATAAGTGCTTGCTTTTTTGTGATAACTATGTCGATTTTTGCGCATTTATTGTCAAGTGATTTAGCAATAGAGAATTGCTCATCTACTTCTGGCAATGGAATATATAGCTTTTTTAAAAAATACAGATATATTCCTGCTTGAGAATCGCCTACAAGTCCGCGCACATAATAATACATAGCTTTAAAACAATAAAACAGATAAGAATGATGCAGTAGTTTCGGGCTAGGAATTAAATATGCCAAATTTTGATTGCAAGTAGATTCGATTTTTAGTATGGCGGTAAGCCCCTTAGTTTTTCCTTGTCCAATTAATCCCAGCATTACTGTGTTTACAGGTAGGAGTTTTGCATTAGAATTTTGCATTCCTAACTCTGTGATTTTTTCATTTGTCTCATAAACGTACTCGTAGTTGATTTCTCCAGAAGCCATCCAAGGTATTGTTCCTTCCGTCCAATATTCTATCTTTTGTCTGTCTGGTGTTCCTCCAGAGCCCATCTCGGCTAAATTACCAATATGGCTTAAACGCCAATTTTGAGGAATTGCTCCAATCCATTTAACATTACTGTCTTTCATTGGTGCATCCAGGTTTAGTCCTTTCGTCACAGCCTCAGTTATCACAGACAGTTTATATGCCGTCAGCTTTTCAATGACCTGCTGCTGTTTTTCTACCATGCTATCGATTTTAGCACATTTGACATCAAGGTAATCAGCAATACGGCATTGCTCCGTGTATGGCAGTGAAACAATAGGATAATTCATTATTGTTTCAGTATTAAGCGTCCAACGGTTTTCAAATGATACCCCCTTGCCGTGGGCAAAGAATGCCATCATCCAATATTGCACTTTAAAATAGTAATCATAAAAGGTTGGGTTGATACCATTTTCGCTTCTTAAGTTAATGTATGCAGGACTAATAACACCAACTACTTTAGAAATGCTACAATTTGCACCGCTGTATAAGTCCATAGGATTTAGTAGTAAATCATCAACATCCACAGGATTGTAATTGAAGTAGCTTTCCGCAACTTGCCCTTCGTTTGTGGATATATCACGAATTCTAACGCCACTGCGCGCCAAAGACAGAACCACAGGGTTTTCTTGCATCGCCTTTTCGATTTTTCGTGTAAATGCGTGTTTTACACGTTGTATTGACCATTCATTAGGAATATCGCCAATCCAGGCAATACCGCTGTCTTTCAGTTCTCTCATAGGTCAAACACCTCTGCCAGCGAGCCATCAAGTTCGGTTTCAATATCGAGGATCTCCGCCATAAGTTCAGCAGAGGGCTTTGGTGCTTCATATTTGAAGAAATAGCGCGTGAACGGAATCTCATAGCCAACTTTGGATTTCTTCGCATCAATCCAAGCATCCGGAACGAAAGGTAAAACTTCACGATTGAAGTATTCTCTGATATCTTCAGTTAACGGCACATTTTCTGTATCACGCAGGGATGCATCAGGTTGCTTCTTGCCCTTACTTAGTATCAGTTCTCCATTCTCATCACGAAGTGGACGTTCCACCACGATTTTGGTGTAGCCAAAATCTATAGTATCGAATATCTTACTGATCTCATTTTCTTTGAAAGCGCCATATATCTGTGTTATTTCCGCAATAGCAGATTCCGGGATATCATTACGTTTGTTACCTAGGGCCTTGCGACGTTTCTCATACAGTCCGTTGGCGTTGATAAGCTGTACTTTACCTTCGCGCTTTGTACCAGATTTTTTATTGGATAGCACCCAAATATAGGTTGCGATACCTGTGTTATAGAAGATGTCATTCGGCAGCGCAATGATGGCTTCAAGAAGGTCATTTTCCAGTATATATTTGCGGATGTCGGACGGACCACTTCCTGCATCCCCTGTGAACAGCGGAGAACCATTGTGGATTATGGCAATACGGCTTCCACAGTCTTTCGGCTCTTTCATTTTGGAAATGGCTGTTAGAAGGAATAACATCTGTCCATCGCCCACGGCTGGCAGACCAGCACCGAACCGTCCTGCGAATCCACGCTTAGCTTCAGCCTCCACGGTGGCTTTTTCATTTTTCCATTCGCGACCAAAAGGGGGGTTGGAGAGGATATAGTCGAAGGTCTGCCCTTCAAATTGATCATCCGAGAGAGTATTACCGTTTTTGATAAACTCTGCGTTGTTGCCTTTAATTAGCATATCTGCTTTACAGATGGCGAAAGTCTGGTCATTGATTTCTTGTCCGAATGATATCAATTTTGTAGAAGCATTCAGCTTATGAAGATATTCTTCGGCCACGGAAAGCATACCACCAGTTCCGCAAGCGGGGTCATAGATGGTTTTTGCCACATTATTACCGGAGAGGATATCACTGTCATCGTAGAACAGGATGTTGACCATGAGTTCGATCACTTCACGAGGGGTATAGTGCTGTCCTGCATCCTCGTTGTGTGACTCAGAAAATCTGCGGATGATTTCTTCAAATATGTAACCCATTTCCAGATTGGAAATCACTTCTGGATGTAGATCCGCCTTGGTTGAGGTGAATTCCTTGATGACGATATACAGAATCCCTTTATTTGACATTGTGGTTATTTGACCATCGAATTTAAACTTTTCGAGGATGTCATGCACATTTTCGGAAAATCCGTTTAGGTAGTCGCGAAAGTTAGCTTCGATATTGTCCGGGTCCGCCAGTAATTTTTCAAAGTCATATTTGCTCGTATTGTAAAAAGCATGTCCAGAAGCCTTACGGAGCAGTACATCACGCATCGGCAGTTGTTTCACGCTATCGTATTTATCCAGCACTGCCGCTTTGGTATCTGAGAGGATGCAGTCAAAACGGCGGATGACCGTCAGCGGTAGAATGACCTCGCCGTATTCGTGTGGTTTATAGACTCCGGTTAATTTATCCGCAATTGCCCAGATAAGGGCGGCTTTTTCACTTACATTAGCACTTAGGCTCATTGACACAACCTCCATTTTTTTCCGACAAGTATTCTATGATATCCCCAAAATCGACATTCAAAGTCTGACATATCTTACCCAGCACAGCAAGCGTGACCTCTTCGTCCCTGCGGAGTTTGGTCATCGTATTGGGGGCAATTTGGGCGGCTTTTCGCAAGTCGGCCGTGCTCATTTTCCTATCAATTAATAGCTTCCATAGCTTGTTATATGATACAGCCATTGATTCAATCTCCCATCATACAAACTGTTACAAATTTAACTTTTTTATTGTAACATAGTGCTCTATAATTCACAAAAATAATTCGCATACTCTTGCGAGTTGTTCTATTTCTTATGAGTTGCATTTGTACAAATGCCGGCTTACCATAACTAAACTGTTTTTAAAGGATATATATGGCTACTACATTTTTCTCAGATTAATGGCTATATTGTGGGAAAATTAAAAAAATACAGGAATTTGCAAGTATTGAAAAGAATTCTAGAAGAATTTGGAGAATAGGAAGGATGGGGTTTTATGTATAAAAGAAAAATATTTGTGTCATTTGATTTTGAGCATGACCGCAACTACAAGTACACATTAAATATGTGGAATGCAAATTCAAGTTTTGAATTTACTTGCGATGATCGTTCTCCAAGCGAAATTCAGACGAACAGCGTGGGTGTGGTAAAACAGGTTCTTTCGAGAAAAATTCAAGAAGCAGATGCAGTAGTGGTTATTGTTGGAAAACATGCCAATAGTCCTCATCCGGATAGAGACCAAATTGGCTATAGAAATTGGCAAAACTATGAAGTTGCAAAGGGCAAGGAGCTTAAGAAAAAACTTATTGCAATACAATTAGATTTCTCTTACGAATATCCTGAAGAATTGAAAAATGCATCTGCCACAAGAGTTTACAGCTTTAATCAAGATGCAATTTTAAAAGCCGTTAGATGCTATTGATATTATGGAGAAGCTCGACGTTCTATATGATCATTATAAAGAAAGTAATGCATTGAGTCAGTCGGCACAAAAACAGCGAAGTCAATATTTTTGTTCTATTTGCGTATTAGAATTATTAAACTTGGTCTTTCTAATCTATCCAAATGAAATGGTATCTGCCGTTTCACAAGTAGCAAGTTCGAAATATTCGGTAACGATACCAATTGGTATTTCTGTCATTCAAGCAGCACTTTGGGTTTCTATTGTATATTTTCTCGTTCAGTACTATCAGAAAAACATATACATTGAACGACAGTATATATACTTGGCAGGGTTAGAAAAAGATATAAGCGGACTAATTGATTCGGCAAGCTTTAAGAGGGAGGGAGATAATTATTTGCAGGGGTACCCGCTAGTATTGGATGTCATAGATTTCTTCTACAAATGGGTTATTCCAGTTAGCTTTATATTAATTAACACATTAAAAATTGTTTTTGAGTATATGAATCATCTGCATTGGGCACTAACTTTGTTTGATACGATTTGCTTTTTGTTTTTGGCAGTATTGACTATATTGTATTTGAAAATGATTCATAAAAGGAAAAATTAGTTAGATTGTCTTAGTGGAAAATGAACTTCTTACCCCGGTAGGCCCCTATCAATCTCCACAGCTTTTACGCCCAAGACCGCCGCCCTCCGGGGGAGATACCCCTTTTGCCATGAAAGCCGGTGTTTTCAATGGCTAGGGGGGATTTTCGTTGAATAGTACCGCCGGTCGCGGAAAATGACATTGTAAGTCGCTGTAAAAAGCCGGTGTTTTGCCACATTTTTGGTAAAACAACTACATATTTAACTTGCTATTATCTGTGTTTAGAGTGATATATATAGTAACGAAAAACACAGGAGATGCTTAAAATGAAAGCACATTTTGCCAGAAAAATACCTGACCTGAAAGCCTTACGCGATGAGACTTGGCGAGCCAAGGAAGAAAAATACTCCGGGACAATTTACACAGTAACCAGGGAAGTGGAACTTAGCAATTCTGAATTTCAGCAATTCGCTGAAAACCTTTTGGAAGACCAGCCTTGGATTTGTAAAAGGGATGGCGGCATGAACCCGGCTGGAGAAATCCAGTGCATACGGGTGCGGAATGCCGAAAGCGGTGAGCGGATTTTGGTGAACAGCGAAGGCTACGATTATCCAAGGTATACGGCGATCGAGGAATAAATTAAGAAGCATGGGAGCAGGCTTAGCGGTCTGCTTTTTTGCTGTTATACTCGAAAAAATATTTCGGCAAAAAAAACAAATGCAATAAATAATAAAATTCAACAAATTCTCTAACGAAAATAATTGAAAAATTCAGAATAATAACATATGATGGAAATAGGAAAAGAAATGGGCGATATAAACCGAAATACAGTTTTCTTCAATCTCAAATATAATTGGATGTAAATAGTACAATATATTTTATGGGGAGCACAAATTTAAATTGTGTTCTCTTTTTCAACTTGGAAGTGAGAAATAAATTTAGCCGGATAAAATTAAAGAACAACACACCAAGATAATTCAAACAAGCCGCATCTATTAAAGAAAAAAGATGCGGCTATTTTTGTCCCCAAAAATATGAAGGAGGAATAACTATGCCATACAGATCAGTTGTTTAGGCATCAAAAGACAGTATTTGATTTGGCCAGAAAGAGAATTGGTGGAATTCAGCATTGTGGCAGAATCATTTGCTATGCCTTTAATAACAATCGAATAAGTGCTGAAGAAAAATCCCCTACCGAGTAACGTAGCCTGAAATAGAAGCTACCAAATAGCCGGATGATTGCCAAGTGATTGGCTTTCATCCGGCTATTTTTTTTTACCCAAAAACAGGAGGAGGACAACCAATATGAAAATTAAGTACGAATTTTTAAACGGAGAGACAGTTGAAATTGAAGCACCAGACAGTGTAGTAGAGGTTTCCATTGAAATTGACAGAGCTATTTATAAGAACGACCGAAGAGAAAAACGCAGACACAATTCCATTGAAGCTTTGGCGGAGCCTGGTATTCAGATAGCGGATAGTAGCAGTGAGATTGCGGCGACTGTTGAAGCGAAAGAAACACATGAAGTTCTACATAATGCGCTGTACAAGCTTTCTTCACAGCAGCGTGAGTTGATTCAAAAAGTGTACTTTGAGGAGCGTACGATGGCGGATATTGCTCAAGATGAAGGAGTTACTGCGCAAGCAGTTCAAGACCGAGTGGCTTTGGTGTAAAAATCGGTAAAAATGATGTCACAGCATTTATTTAAATGGAAACATTTTGAATCGGAAATAATAATAATATGCATTCGCTGGATCTAAATATCCCCTTAATTATCGAATGATCGTTTAAATGATGCAAGAGAGGGGAGTGAAGCTAGCTCACACAACAATAATGAGATGGGTTCATCAGTGCTACAATAATAAATGAGAAGATCAGAAAATATCTTATGCCGACGAATGATTCGTGACGAATAGATGAAACGTACTTAGAAATCAAAGGCCACATCATAATGTGGTGGAGCAGTTCTTTTTGTAGTTTGTTTAGAGATATGCAAGATATCTTTCTCTTTATTATAGACCTATTGACTATTTAAACTATTAAGTGCTAGTATAATAATTGGTTGTCAATGACAATTAATTAGGAGGAAAATAATGTATGATTTAAAAGATGCTATTAGTTTTATTATTAGTAGAACATATTCTAAAATGAAAAATCGATTTCTTAAAAATTTAAAAAGATTCGGAATTACTCTTGAACAATGGGTTTTACTTGCTCAACTTTCAGAAAAAGAAGGAATTTCACTGACCGATTTATCTTTAGTATCACTTAGAGATAAGCCATATACAACACGACTTATTGAGCGCTTAGAAGAAAACGGTCTTATTTTTAAGGAAGAAGACAAATTTGATAAACGTTCATCATTAATTTATCTGACCAATAAGGGAGAAGAAATAAAAAAGGAAATTCTTCCTATTGCTAATGAAATTAATGAAAGGTTAGTTAACGATATGAATGAAGGAGAAGTTAAAAAACTTAAGGATCTCTTACATAAAATGTATGATAATATTCAATCTTAGATTTACTAATTTTTATGTATTTAGTTGTCATTGACAATAAAGTTCTTGGAAGTTGATAAGAGAAGGGAGTAAGATTATGAATTCCTTAAGAAAATATTGGCAAGATATTGGTGGTATTATAGGAGGAGTAGTGTGCATTTGCTTGTTTTTTTCCCAGCAATACATACAAGAAATCCAAGTGATTTTATGGTTGAGTTTTGTTGCGATTCTTTTTCATCAGTTTGAAGAGTATCGCTGGCCAGGTTATTTCCCTGGTGTTTTTAATATTGGCATATTTAAAAGTGCAAATCCAAACAAGTATCCTTTAAATAGTCATTCAGCGATGGTTATTAATATTTTAATTGCTTATGTATTTTATTTGCTTCCTATCTTTTTTGTAGATCAAATATGGATTGGGTTAGCGCCAATATTTATGGGATTTTTCCAATTGATATGGCATGGGTTATTTGCTAATTTCAAAATTAAAAGTATTTATAATCCAGGTCTGTTTGCTGTTGTTTTTTTGCATATCCCAATAGGGGTTTGGTATATCAAATATATTATGGAGCATAATTTAGTAACTGCGTACGATTGGATATTGGGGATTGCATATTTTGCCGTAGCTACCTATGTTTTAATTGTAAAAGGTAATATGTGGATGAAAAATGAGAAATCAATTTACAGTTTTAAACAAGAGCAACTAGGTCCCTATTAAAAAGGTAAAACATGGAACTAGAAAGCCTCTGCTGGATTGGTAAAAGAATGGGACGAAATATTGAATATTCTAGAGGTTGAAATGTGTGGAGTTTTTTTGAAAGCAAGCAAGACAATATATCTTGCCACAACTCTGATGTTAACAAGCGGAGGTGGGATGCGGAAAAGTATTCTGTTGGAGTACTCGGCGATGAAGATAATGAACGATTTTGATTGGCAATGGTATAAGCTTGCTTGGAGGTACAATATATACCATCTTTTCAGTGTTAACTTGTTGCACTACTTTGCGCCATTCATCTGAAGATAAATAAGCTTGTCCTGGTACTGCAACATAAGCAGGCACTCGAAAATTAATGGCATTACCAAAACTAGCCACGGATAAAATACCATTATAGGCAACAATAGAAATACGGTCTAAGTCAGTAATAGGAAGTGCTTGGGCAAGAAATAGCTCTGCGTTTACATTTGCTTTCACGTTAATAAGCTCCTAAACATCAGATATTTATGTGAATATGAATTTTGTTATGACAGAATATATTACTTGATATACTTTTCTTTAGAGTTATAATTGGTGATAGGCGGAAAATAATAAAGTCGCCGTGACCGGTATTGGCAGAGGCTGCTTGGGTTATAAGTATTGACATATTCAGCAGGCTGGAAACATTTTATCAAATATTGGCCCCAATACGTAATATTGGTTATTGCACTTGTCGGCATGAATTTGTATATACAACAAAAGCGCATGTGTAGGTCTAGAAAAGACCTGACATGCGCTTAATTAATTTCCTCCAGAAATACAGGCTGCTAGTGTAGCCTTAATGTGGGAGGAACAAGATGAAAGAAATCATTACGCGGATTCTAACTGTCTACTACATTTACCAAAACGGAAAATTTATGCCGTTTATTAGTTTGCAGGGAAAATGGCTCCAAGACCTCGATTTTCAGCGCGGCGACAAAATCGAAGTAAAAGGAAAAAGTGGTCGGTTGTTTATTCGATTAGTTAAAAATGGCATAAATGTTGAAACGGGAAAAGAATAAGAAGAATATAAATTATATTGAAAGGATTTTTCTAGGTATCATGACCAAACGATTGCGGCTCTGACGAAGAACTATATGGATGAACCCTTAGATGGCATGTTAAACCTGTTTGGCGGTATTGAATGTATGAGGCTGATTTTGGTATAATAAATTACGGAAGAGGGGGCTGAGTAAAGTGTTGATAAATAAAAAGTCGACAGACGGTACTAATATAACAGATGTTCTTGTTAAGGCGGAAAAGAGCGAAGTTATAGCTGCTGTTGCTAAAGCTGGCAAAAAATATGGTAAGATGCTCAGTCGACTGAGTAAGTGAAACTATTAGATGTTGAACACATTCTTGAAATACATGAGTTTGGGATACGTAACTTTTCAGGCTTAGGTGGCTTGCGAGAGGATTCGGTAGACAAACTGGAATCTATTTTAGCTCAACAGTATACATTTTTCGGTGTAGAGAGATACCAGAGCCTTTTTGAAAAAGCCGCCATGCTGCTTTATTTTCTAGCAAAAGATCACTGTTTTCCTGATGGAAATAAGAGAGTTGCAATACTGGCAGCAATTGTATTATTGGATATTAATGGTTATGAAACGACTTTTACTGATGATGAAGGTTATGAAATGACTATGGAAGTGGCTAATTCCAGTGTCTTGGAAGAAAACCGTGATCAGTATATTCGGTGGTTGGCTAATTGGCTGGAGCAACATAGCCAGATTATTTAGTACAAAAAGAATGACTGTTGTCCTTTGATGGGGCAGCAGTCATTCTTTTTGCTGCAACCGGATCTTTATGAGCCAGATACAACGACCATAAACTTATTGATTCTATTAACTTGACTTTGCATGGTCTAGGAGTGATAGATAGTAGTACCAATTGATAGAAAGGAGAAGTCCGTTATGAGAGTCAGAATCATTGAACCAACAAAAACACCTGCATTAAAACGTAAACGAGTTTGTGCTTATGCGCGAGTATCAACCTCCAGTGAAGCGCAAGGAGAGTCGCTCGAGAATCAAATTATTCACTACCGGAACTTGATTGAAAATAATCCTGAGTATGAGTATGTCGGTGTCTTTGCTGACTATGGTGTAACAGGAACCAAGGATGAACGGCCAGAATTTCTGAAGATGCTAAGTTTAGCTCGGGAAAATAAAATTGATCTGATTTTAACAAAAGCCATATCGCGGTTTGCCAGAAATACCACTGTTGTTCTGGAAATAGCACGTGAGCTAAAGGCACTTGGCATCGAAATATTTTTTGAAAAAGAGAATATCTCAACGATAAACGGGGACGGGGAGCTAATGCTTACCGTTCTCTCTTCTTTTGCTCAAGAAGAAAGCAAAAGTACTAGTGAAAACCTGAAATGGCGGTACCGGCGAAAATTTGAAAAAGGTGAGCTTGCCATTAATGCCACTAGGTTCTTAGGCTATGATAAAGATGAAGATGGTAAACTAGTAATCAATAGTAGCCAGGCAGACCTTGTTGAGCGAATCTTTAAAGACTATATAAGTGGCAAAGGAACTTTTAATATTGCAAAAGAGCTCAATGCTGAAGGGGTTATGACCATTGCTGGCGGTCGGTGGCATTCCAGTACGGTATTAGGCATACTTAAAAATGAAAAATATAAAGGAGATGCCAAATTACAAAAAACCTATAGTAAAGATCATCTAACAAAAAAGAAGTGCATCAACCATGGTGAAGTCGACAGTTATTATATTAAAAATAACCACTTGGCGATTGTAAACAAAGAAGTGTGGGATGAAGCGCAAAGGCAGATCAGTTTACGGGCTGAGGCCAAAGGAAATGTAGCAGCAATAAAAGCCGAATATCAAAACCGGTATCCACTAACCGGCTTGCTATTTTGTAGTAAATGTGGTGCAACTTTAAGGCGGCGCATCTGGAATAGCAAATATGCCTGCAAGAAGATTGTCTGGCAATGTAATACATATATAATGAAAGGAAAAAATTCCTGCTCAGGTACAGTGATTGACGACACTTTAATCGGCAGGATTAATATACGAAATAAGACTGTGGTTGAGGAGGTATTTAAAGGTGGCCAGAAATATTACCGTTATACCAGCAAGCGTTAATAGGATAAGTCTGGCAGAAAACTTAGTGCCGACGAAGAAAAGAGTTGCCGCTTACTGTAGGGTTTCGACTGACCAAGCGGAGCAACTAT
>JAGGAC010000092.1 GCA_017889635.1 Bacillota bacterium
ATTATCATAAAGTAATAAAGTTTTATCACGCCCCATTCGTGAACTGCGTCCCCCTGCTAAAATTATACCGCTCACTGCCATGATACTCCCCCTGTCTTAGATTTTGAGCTTATGCGAATAGGCATCAGATAGATCACCTATTGTAAATGTCTTTAAGATTTACCCAACAATTGCCTACCAGATAGCTTTGCTCGTTAAGACTTAGACATACATATGGTTCTCACCTGCTCGCCTACTAATATTTCTAGCATAATTGTCAAATAAGAAACCAGGTTGCCGTAACGGCCTCCTGGTTCTTTTGTAACCTTACCAATAGATTCAATATATATGCTTATTTATGAAGGATATATTTCACAACAACTATACTAATCTCGTAGAGAACAAGTAACGGTATCGCTACCATCGCTTGGGAAAAAACATCCGGACTTGGGGCTACAATCGCGCCAATGACAAACGACAAAACAATCACCATTTTACGCTTGGACACCAAAAATCCCGAACTAATCATCTCGAAGTGTGCCGCCACAATAATAAATAAGGGTAGTTCAAAAATAAAGCCGAAAGGCAATAAAAAAGAAATTACCATAGATATATATTGGCCGATAGAAATCACAGGCTGAAGGTCTTCGGTAGCAAACCCCATAAAAAACTTAATACCAGCTGGCAGCACCAAAAAGTAAGAAAAAACTAAGCCAGCCAAAAACAGGATGAGAGAAATTGTTACTAGCAAAAATGAAGCTGTGCGCCTGGTTTTGGCGAAAGCCGGCATGACGAACGCCCAGATATGATAAAATATTAGCGGCAAAGCCAGTAGAATTCCAGCAAGTAACGCTACCTTTAAATAAGCAAAAAATGCTTCGGCCGGGTTCATATAATATAATTTTCCTGCCGGGGCCGTTATAATACGCACTAGTTCTTCGGCAAACATATAACAGCCGGTACTTGTGACAAGTACCGCTCCTATACAGATAATCAACCGCCGCCTCAACTCCTGCAAGTGGTCGAATAGAGACATGTTGCCCACGTCCGCGCTTTCAATTTTCATATATTGGTTATTCACAACTTCTCACTATTTTGTTTCACCCTGCTTGTTTTCCGTTGCCTTACTCTCAATATTTATAGTATTAGACGACTCACCCGATACAGCCTGCCTTAACTCACTAAGCCCTTTACCTAATGCCTTACCCGCCTCAGGTAGCTTACCCGGTCCGAATACAATGAGCGCAATGACTAGTATTACACCTAATTCTGGCATACTGAAATTAAGCATAGTTTCTCGTCCCCTTTCTTATAAAAAATTCCGTATGAACCAATCAAAATATAGTCCGGTATCTTAACTTATGCTCTTTCTAAGTCAATTTTTAACCACACACCCCAACAAACGTGCCATACGCTGTTCTAATGGCTCCAACAAGTCATCGATTTCTTCTTGTCTTTTTTCGATGAGTACTCGCGGCGTCTGGGCAAACATTGCGTCAAGATTGACAGTTGAGAACATTTTGATACTTTCACAGCAACAGATATCTTTGCATAAACCACACTGCGTGCAGCGCGACATATCCAAGGAGATGCTGCAAAGACTATCCTGGTTATGAATAACGATGGCCGAAGTCGGACAAGCATCCGCACAGGCTCCACAGCCATTGCAGCTGTCGGCAATGCGAATATCCCCCCAGAGGCTACTTTGAAAGCCCGTAGCTGCCGCCGTGTTCTGGAGTTGTTTTAGGGAGTTAACCAACGAGCACCACTTTTCCGGCAAATATTTGGGTTCTCCCATGGGATTCTGCAGTCTGTTACTATCTTTCGGGTGCTTGTCAACAGTTCCGAAGACGATTTCCGGCAACACCTGTGTAACGAAGCTCTCACCTTTTCTCTTAAAAGCGGTGAGAAAGGCTCGACGAGATATACCTGTCGCCTCACCTTCCGTGATAGGCAAAGGTTTAATTGTCTCCGGAATCTTCTGGGTAAGCGCAATCACGTTAGGATACTTCCAGCATTCCAATAACCGGTTTGCGGTGTCAGTCATTGTCTGAACCAGAACGCAAAGCTTGCTTTGCGAACAGTTTGCACAAGAGGCATTGAGGATAGACACGTTAGTTGCTCCTCGAAGAACCGCATCGACAAGAATGGATTCATCGCACCGAGCGATACACTGCACGGCAATAGCGCGTTGCCGCTCAGTGGGATGAGCTTTGAGATAGGCCTCACAAGCAAAGGCGACCACTCCCGAGTTTTGCACAGTCCTTCCTCACAGCTGATGGCGCCACTGGGACACACCGAAGAACAGCGTAGACAAGAGCTATGAAGATGCCGCTTGCGCAGACACCGTTTTTCGTGCATGACAATACCCTGCTTGTCAAGCTTGGCACAAGCTTCTGTAAATTGTTCAAGTTTAGACAACATTTACGAAATTCACCTCCAGGGGAATCGAATCGCCTGAACAGGGCAGTTATCTGCACATTCTCTACACTTAGTGCAGTCGCTGATACCACCGGTTCCCTTACCGTTCTTAAGATCCACATCAAAGCTGCACGCACTGCGGCAGCGCTGACACTTGGTATCATGACCTTCTTCCAGACAGCGGGAACGATCCACGGTGGGCACAAGAGTACGGTTGAACCTGCTAAAGATGCTGAGCAGCGCTCCGACAGGACATAATTTGCTGCACCACTTTTTCAAGAGCACAAGTTCAACAATGATCATAACGGGAAAAATAATAAGATCGAACGACGGCTCGTTAAAATGAAGGAGGCGGAGCAGGGCAAACAAAGTCGCGAAAACGAGTCCAATCGGACAGATGAGGCAGAATACAGGAAACCCGAAGATGGCGGAAGATCCCAATGTTACACCGAGAATAACCAGCCCTGAAGAAGAATTCTTTTCTGTACTTGAATTCTCCTGGGAACAGGAAGCCTTTGCTGCTTCTCCGTCTTCAAGAATCGGCTGTGCCGAATCATCATTGGTAGTACTATTCGTAAAGGTCTTCTGGCCTTCATCGACTTTGTTGATTAACACTTTGCGCACTAGGGGAACGGGACAGATCCAACCGCAGAAGACACGCCCCAACAGGGTAGTCAGTCCGGCAATCACAAGAAAAGAAATTAACAAATGCGGTATGAACTCCCTGCTGGCAAGCAGTGTTTCCAGGTAGCCCAGAGGACAAATTGCGGAGATATTATCAACACCAAAGGCAGAAAGAGACCCTGTACCAGTACTCCTAACCGCCCCTATCATGATAGTGATCGCAACGACTGCCATCGTTGTCATTCTCAGCGTCCTTGTTCTATTCCTGTTCATACGTTTCCTTCCCCTCTTCTGGAAATGGGTGTAACGACGATACCGCGAACATTGCCACCAATGTATGACCTCATCACCAGTGCGGGGCAGACTTTCTCGCAAAGGCCGCAGCCATTGCATTTGTGGGAATCGACCACAGGATGCCCCTGACCATCAAGCGTGATTGCTTGATAGGGGCACTCGTTCATGCACACCATACAACCACGTGAGTCCCATGCAATGCAGGTGTCCTTCTGCACTGTGGCCAGTCCAATCTTCACAGTCTTGCTGTCAAACGGTTTTAATGCCTGAGTGGGGCAAACCTCGACACATTTATTGCAAAAATTGCAGTACCCGAGATGAAACTTCATCACTGGCGTACGCGCGTCCAGTATGCTATCCGATAAATTCGCCAAACCGATCACTGAAGTTGGGCAGACACTTCTACAACGGTCACATCTTAAACATCTCGAAATAAATGCTGCCTCGTCCTGTCCCCCCGGGGGACGAAGAAGAGCCTTACGCGGCAAGATCTTTGCAGCCCCTCCAAGCCCGAGAAGAAGGGAAAACGCTCCTACGGTTATTTTTAGAAACGTGCGCCGTGAGGACATTTATGCTCCGACCTCCACGACAATTTCGTCAATTAGTTCTTCAAGGATGGTACGTTCCAAGCGCAAGTAGCCGTTGGTGATTTGCGCAATAGCTTTATAAAACTCTGTCTTGCTATACTTCTCGATGTCGGCACAAAAAGCGGGAACCCAATTTAGTAGATGTTGTGCAAGAAAGTCTATTTGTTCCTTAAGACAAGCCGAGACCGCCGTCCAGTCCCGCACAGCCAAAGCCTGTTGTGTCTCATGACATAGGTATGCCATAAATTCAAGTTCGAGGGCTAAATGATCTTCCGGAAATTCGAGCGTTTCCAGCTTGGTCAAGCCTTTTGCGCGGTAAACCGCTACCACTTGATCTCGCGCATCTTGCATGATCAGCCTCTTCGTGCTCGTATAAACCGACTCGTATGGATACGCAGCTTCGTTTCCGGCTACTCCCGCACCGAGGAATACCCTCGCGTAGTCGACGGCCAGATCGGTCAATGGATCGCTGCCAAGACAGCGACGATACTCTTCAAGCATCCGGTATCCTTTGGCAAGTTCGTCTTCGCCGCACTCGGTAGGAAAACATATGTCTGCCAGCTGATCCAACAATGTTTGATCGGCTTCAACCTTGTAGAGACGTCCCAAAAACCGGTACAAATTCTCTCGGTTTAAGATAATCGCTGAGTACTCTGATATTTTCTCCACTTTCTTCCCCCATTTTTGGTTATGACATCTGGGGAAGAAAAACATGTCTCTTCCCCAGACTTCATCATTTAAAAAAACTGCTTAATACTACTCCCCATTAAGAACATCAATGCTCGAAATGCAACACCTGCTACCAAAACGGAGACTAACCCGAACTTGACCGACGTAAGTGGCGCGTTATTCTTTCGGGAAAACTTTGTCACTAGCGCTGTAGGAACCACTAAACCGAGCAACACCATTCCGCCCCAGAAGAGGATGGCTAAATTGCCTGCCAAAACCCGCGTGACTGATCGAGTCACATCAGGATACGGTGCAATGGCTATATGTACCAAGTACGCTACAATAAGTATCGCTTGAATTATAAGTGCAATCAGGGTCACACGGTTTACCTTTGCCAATGTAGTTATATCGGCGTCTTCTGAGCGTACAAGCAACATATCGATACTGAAACAACCCATAACTGCTGCTGAGGCTACATAAAGTACCGGCAGAATCCAGGTGTTCCAAGCAGGTATGGAAGCCATCACATATGCATCACCATTTACAAAGGCAAGTCCAACCGCAAGTACTGCACCGATTGTTCCAATCATTTTACAAGTCGCATCAGAAGCATTTCTCCTGAGTGCCAAAAGATAAACGACGATGGTCAGACCCAACAGGAAGCTCATCGTGGACTCCATGAAGATCCCTGAGGTTGGGTGACCCAACGCACCAAACATCCGCTCCGGATGGCCTAAGTGCAAGGTGCTTGACATACCACCGACGCCTATGGACACAATCGCAAGTATCGAACTTATTGTTCTAATTTGTTTTGCCTTACCATACCATTCGGTCAAGATAACCGAGCTAACAAAGGTTCCACAGCCAAGTCCAATAAACAACGTAAAGAAAACCAATGGCCATTGAATACTCATGTGATCACTCCTTCCATGTCGCCGTTTTGCTATGCAGAATATACCGAGCAGAAGGACGGTTCCCTACATCTGGCAGAACATGCACATTTTCATTGCCAGCTTTTTGGATTACTTTTGCTACTTCACTGTTTGGATCGTCGATGTCGCCAACAAACCGGCACCCAGCCGGACAGTTCTTGACACAAGCCGGTTGCTCGCCAACGGCTTGCAGCTGCGTGCATAGCGTGCACTTTTCCACTACCTTGGTCTCTTCGTTGAAGGTGCGAACTCCATAAGGGCAGGCCATCATGCAATACCGACAACCGATACATTTTTCTTTATCGATGAGGACAGTTCCATCTTCACCTTTATAGGACGCCCCTGTCGGACATACCTTGACGCACTGCGCCTCTTTACACTCTTGGCACATGGTCGGCAGATAGTACATTTGTATGTTTGGATACGTGCCTGTCGGTCCTACCGTCAACACTTTATTCCAGGTACATCCGAGGATGACTCCATTCTCCTGTTTACATGCTACCTCACAGGATTTACAGCCAATACAGCGATCCAAATCCACTACCATAGTTCTTTGTGACATAATTACACTTCCTTATCTTTCAAAGGAGTAGGATCAGACGGCTCAGGAAGCCATTTCTTAAACTCCTCTGGTTTCAGCCAAACGCCTTTAGGCGGCCCGTCGGCTTTCGATATCTTGACGAGGTAACCCCGCAGGGTGTAGGTACCTATTACATCATTGAACGGAGCATCATTCTTAGAAAGTACGTTGACGTTCACTTCTTTCCAGCCATGAGTATCGGTGTTCAAGGTTTCCGGCGTCCAAAACCGTTCCATGTAAACGACTCCCGGATTGATGCCTTCCATCACCCAGGCCATGGCCTTAATTTTGCCTCGCTGCGACTCGACATTCACCCAGTCTCCCTGGGAAACACCATATTTAGCTGCGGCTTTCGGGTGAATCCAGATTTCCGGTGCAGGGTAAATTTCCCGCAACCAAGGAACGTTTCGTAATGTCCCGTGGTGGAAGTACGGAAGTCTGCCGTTGGTCATGACTAGAGGAAACTTCTTGGCAAGTTCACTACCCTCAAGCGGACTTTCGAAAGGTTCTACGAAATAAGGCAGCGGATCATAGTCTTTTGATGCCGGCGGCAACGGATGAGGAGTAAAAGGAGCCCCAGTCCGCGCTAAGGTAATGAATACTTCACCATAAATTTCGACTTTTTTGCTTGGCCGCCCAAAACCTTTAGGCTTCCCGGTCTTTGGATCGATCTCCTTATATGTGTAATACTTACGCCATTTGTCGATAGGCATGGCTTCGTAAGGCACTTTTTGGGCGAGCTCCTTAAATGTCATGCCCAGCTTTTGCTTGCAATTGTAGTCAAGAAATTCTTCCATAGAATTCCAATAGGGCTGCTCTGGCGCCGTCTTTGCCGGGTCAAAGGAGTCTTTGCAGGCCTGATGCCCCAATTCTCCACACCGCTTGGCAATTTTAGCCCAGATTACAGTTTCGTTCATGGTCTCATAAGTGTGTGTAACAGCTTGCCGAACAAACAGCATATTGAGCGGTGGAACGACATAATCCGACTCCAGCCACTCCGTAGTCGGCAATAGAACATCCGCATAAGCCGAAAATGATGTAGGATACATATACATGTGAACGATGAATTCCATTTTCTCCAAGGCTTCGATCCATGACGACGCATTACCGAGCACAGCCAGCTTATTACCTGATCGTTCAAGCCACACACGAACCGGATAAGGATCTCCAGTCTTAATGGCCTTCAGGACAGTTGGATTATGGCAGGATCCCCATGAGTTTGCTCCCTTGTACTCGGCGCCGCCCAGACGTTTTTTAAATTGTTCAGGCGATATAAATTTGTACAGCGGCGAAACCGCAGAGTCACCGAATTTGACGTCCCCAAAGTTCTGAAGGAGTGTCCCTGGTTTTTGCACATACCCCATCATTAAGTCAAGTGCACAGGCTGCCATAGCTGCCTGGGCCGATTGAGGATGCTGGTCTGTTGCAACACCAAGACAGAGTCCACCAGGGCCTTGGGCATAGATTTTTATTGCTTTTTCAATTTTGTCCGCATCAAGCCAGCAGATTTCGGCTGCTTTCTCAATGCTAAACGGCTCACACCGCTCTTTATAAAGCTGGAATCCGGTCTTACATTCGACACCGTTCACTGTGAACGTCCCAAACAGTTCGGGATCAAGATTGTCATCCCATGGATAAGGAAGCGGCTTAGCTGATTGGGTTTTCTTATCCCACACCACATAGGTGTTGGAATCACCGCCAGGGGTGATATCGCTTTCGCGGAGACACATTTTGGTCTGCGTGTTTACGAGGAATGGGAGATTCGACCATTTCATTACAAATTCTTCGTCGTAGAGCTTATGTTCGATAATATACCGAATCCAGCAGAGCTCAAGCGCCACATCGGTGCCCGGTCTGATCGGCAGCCAGACATCTGCCTTAGCGGCATCTGCTGTAAAGCGTGGATCGACTACAACAGTCTGCACGCCGCGTGCCCTGAGTTCAACAACAGCCCGTCCGCCCTGGGATGGACTATTGTTCGCAGGACATGTCCCCCACAACACCAATGTCTTCATTGGCGTGTCTTTATAGAAGTAAATTTCGTGGGCCTCGCTGTCCGCGATACTGGTGGTTTGATACCACATATCTGTTTGCCCATACATAAGTTTATAGCATACTGTCCTTGGCATGTAGCACTGCTGAGCACCTGGCTCGAACCAGTTTGGCGTACCGAATACGCTGGCAAATCTTCTAACACTGCCAAACTCCGGATTTCCACCACCGCCGGTAGTACAAAGAACTGCCTCTGCTCCATACTTTTCACGAGTTTCCATAAGTTTCTTAGCGATTGTATCAATCGCCTCTTCCCATGAAACGCGCTTCCATTTATTCTCACCCCGCTCACCAACGCGAACCATTGGATACTTGTTGCGGTTGGGATTGTAAAGAGCCTGTATGCCAGCAAGTCCTTTGGCACACACCTTGCCTCTGGTCATTGGCTGATCGGGATCGCCTTCCAACTTAATCAAGCGGCCATCTTTCACGTGGGCCAAGATGCCACATTTGCCGATACATGCCCTGCAACACGTTCTGATGATTTTTGTCTCCGATGTTTTTGCGACCTCTACTGCAGCTTCACCTTGCGCAAAACCCGTTTTAAACGAGCCGCTTAATGCTGTCGCAAGTCCGGTTATAGCAGTCGCTTTGAGAAACTGTCTTCTGTTAAGTACTAGTTGTTTCATCTGTTCTCTCCTCTACCGATGAATAATCAGGTAAGACATCTCTTATGTGTAAGCCGGATCGCTCACCCCCTTTCGAAAAGTTCTTATTGGGGCTTATGTGCCATCTTTCTTTTAAACTTACATTATGCAAGTTTAATGCCAACTGTCCAACATCCACAAAACCAGGTATAACGGCGGTTCGTAAATACCGTTTCTTTTTTTTAGTAAAAAAATAAAAATATTAGTTTTAAAATTTAACTTTTTTTATAAACACTTAATTTTACATTTTTCAACAAAAAGGTCCCGCGAAATTCGCGGGACCTTTTTTAGTCTACCAGAATTTACAACTAAATTCTGTTGACATAATAACAGCTAAGGCTTGTGCCGACGTCCTGAGGGACTTGGCACAAGCCAAGTCTTTTCTTAAGTGTATGTCTGCACTAGAAGTGCCTGATTTAAGTTACAATATTATATTCTTTAATTTTTCTATATAACGTAGGCTTAGATATTTCCAACAAATCAGCTGCCAGGGGAATATTATTATTCGTCCGCATTAGCGCAATTTTAATTCCTATCTTTTCCCAGTCCTCCAATGAAAGCGGGGCGTTTTCCCCTTCAGTTGCATTGTTTCTATCAGACCTGCCAAGCTTCTCGCCCAATATAGCATCAGGCAGACATTCCAGCGTGATAGTATTACTCTGGCTGACATTAATAGCATAAATCATAGCGTTTTCTAATTGTCGGACATTTCCCGGCCAACTATAGCTTAGTACTTTTTTCTTGGCAGCAGCATTCACTTGAGGAACTTGGCGGCCAATTTTTTTGCAATATCTTTCGATAAAATAATTGCTAAGAATTTCTACATCATTTTCTCTTTCCCTCAGAGATGGCAACTTTATGGTTAAAACCGACAAGCGAAAGAAAAGATCTTCGCGAAACAAACCCTCTTCCATTATTTTCTCAAAATCCTTATTGGTAGCAGCAATTATTTTAAAATCAACTTTTTTATAGTTCCGTCCGCCTATGCGCATAACCTGCTTATTTTCTATAACTCTTAATAAGACTGGTTGAAGCTCCAGTGGCATATCACCAATTTCATCCAGAAAAAGCGTACCTCCATTAGCCAGCTCAATTTTCCCTGGACGCCCGTTACGATCAGCACCTGTAAAACTGCCGCCTTCATAGCCAAACAATTCACTTTCAATCAAGTCTCGCGGCAGCGCAGAACAATTAACCGCTATAAACGGACCTTGCGGACAACATTTATTATGAATGGCCTGGGCAAATATTTCTTTGCCCGTACCACTCTCCCCTGACAATAAAATGGTTTCCTGCAAACAAGCAAAGCGCTTTCCTAAATCAATCGCTTTTTTCATTGTCTTGCTTTCCCCGATTATATCAATAAAATTATATCTTGCCATGGCTCCGGATCTACTATTTACCATGGCATTGATTTTTTTGACATGATTGAACCTGAGTATCGCCCCGGTTAATTGACAGGTATCTTGGTTTAATACCGGATGAATATCTATAACATAAGATTGCTCATCCCTATTTGCGCAGATAATCTCTTCAACACTAGTTTTTTCCCCTTTTGCAACGAATTCCATGAGACAAGAATTTTCATCTAGAAAGTCCCTAATATTTTTACTGTCCATTAGATTTAGCTCCAAATTAAAAATCCGCAGACCTTGCTGATTCATTCGAATTATCTGACCTGTTTGATTTACATTAACGATACCTTCATCAATGCAATCCAGCGTAGCTTCAAGTGTATCATACGCAAGCCTAAGATCATTATTGACAGAACTTACATACTGATTATTTTTTTCTAGCTCAATCTGAACTTGAATAGCCTCTGCCATCGCCATAATTAGGCCCAATGTATGAGCACACAACTTTTGATAATTACTGTCTAGAATTGGATTAACCGACTCCTGATTCAACACTAAGGTAGCAATTACTTCTCCTTTCGCGTCTAATATGGGAGCCGATGATCCAATCATGTTTTTAAAAGCAACGCAATACTGTTCCGGCCCGATTATCTGTATCGGACATTTATACCGCATACATAATACATGAGCACAAGTTCCAACTGTACTTTCATTGCGAATTACTCCAGGTTTACCCGCAAGCCAACCATAATCTTTGTTTTGATATAATACGCCATTAAACAGCAATAATACGCCATCTTTATCAAATAAATACAGTGAGTAACCTGAAGAATCCACCAGTTTTTTAAAAGAGTTAAAAAGATTTTGGGTAATATCTATCAGAAGCTTATTTTTATGTAAAACGAACTCAAGTTCTATACTATCTAAGTATTTACTAATTGGCGGTTCAAAAGGATTCACCCCTAATCTACGAGATCTGATCCAGGATTCAGCCACGCCCCTATCCATATAAGGAAAACTACACGGATTTTCTGATTCATTTTTTAAAAAACGCTTCTTGTTTTGTGTCATAGCCTCCCATCGTTCTTTATTTACAAATTGTTGTCCATTTAATGCTGTTGAGTAATTTTCGTCAATCATGTATACCGTCCTTCCCTATGTCAGCGAAGCGTTATAACCAACTGAGCTATAACCCGTATGAACTTGTTATTGATATCAGTCTAAAAGTATCTTGTCAATAGGATGTATTGGTCAAGCAACCGAATTCGAACCTGCGCCCCCTAATCCCCAAGCCAAACACTCTACCAGGCACTCCGACGTTCTTAATTTTATAATATATCATTTGTTTGATTATTGCCAACTGATATTACGTCAATTTCAAATTCTTTATTCTTATCACGCGTTTCTATCACGAATATTAGTTGGTCTATCTGTTACCGAATTTCTCTTGTCTCTGCTACTCTCATCACAATAAAAAAAAGCCGGTTTGTGTAGTATCCACACCACACGAACCGGCACCCTAAAGTAAAGGATGCTGTTTCTAAAGGGTCATTTGAAGCACTCAAATACCTACACCCCTTTATTCACCTCAATTGAAGCTCCAGGCACAACTGGCTCACCATCCAGCCGCCGAGCATATTGCAATGCCTTGGTCGGGCAGGCGTTCAGGCACGCGGCGCAAGAATAGCAGTCGGCTTTGGTTTTATCACCGTCCAGCAAATGCTTGGTATGGCCGGTAGGGCAAACGCGACGGCAAGCACCACAATCAATGCACTTGGCT
>JAGGAC010000021.1 GCA_017889635.1 Bacillota bacterium
CTTCATATGCCTTATTGACAAGTTCAGCGTCAGCAATTGAACCTCTCGCTATTGAAACAATATCAGCTTTTCCTTCCGCCAATACCTGTTCAATAAGGCAAGGATCTTGGAATGCCCCCAGAGTCAAAACAGGTATTTTTACACCGGCTTGTTTTACTGCACTCGCAAAATTCACATTGCAGCCAGGCTTAAGAAAGTTCGTGGGATGCATTATCGTTTCCGTAAGCGGTATATTCATATTCCCTACAGATATATGGGCAATATCTATCTTTTCTTCAATCATTTGAACAAACTTGATACAATCTTCAATTTCAATCCCCCCTTCCGGCGCAAGTTCAGAACCGCTTACGCGATATTCGATAAGAATATTCCGTCCAACTCTTTCCCGAATTCTATCTAGGATCATAATTGGAAACTTGGCCCGGTTTTCCAAACTTCCTCCATATTCATCATCTCTTGTGTTAAACAACGGCGAAATAAAATTACTTAGAAAAAGACCATGTCCGCCATGAATTAAAATCATATCAAAACCACACATAATTGCTTTTTCAGCCGCTTCCGCATGATCATCAGCAATGCGCGACATTTCTTGCACAGTAATCTTTCGCCCGTAAGTACCATCCGGGGATAAGGTTATAAGATTACCTCTATCATCATAGCCATGAAATTCGAAACCAAGAAGTTCCAGGGATGCCTTTGCCCCATAAAAATGAATGGCACTTGTAAGCTGGTTCCAATATCTATGATACTGAGTTTTATATACATTTGTATTTGAATGTAGCAAATCTGGCGGCATAAGCCTATCCATAACTTGGGCTCCAAAGGTAATACATGCAGAGCCGCCTTTGGCCTTATTACTGTAATATGCTATAACAGGTTCTGTTGGGTATTCCTCCTGTGCTTGCAGTAAATGTGCCGTTGCCGGTGCCGAAAATATTCGATTTTTAAAGGTTACGTTTCCTATCTTTAATGGAGAAAATATGTGCGGATACTTCATTATCGTCCTACCTCCCAAAATACTTAAATGTTAAAAGACTTTTTCAGGAAAAACACTCATGTAATTTTCTTGTAGACTTTCCATGTTTCTTTTCCATTACAAAAATCAATTCTTTATAATTAATTTATTTGACTAAGGATATTATTCCCCACCTTTTCAATTGAACTTAACAAGTTTTTTCGCTCTTGTTGTTCAAATTTATCGAGCATAATCTGATTCCAAGAATCCAAAATTGCAAACAATTCGTCTTTTATTGATTCAGCTTTATCAGTCGTATAGAGATTATAAGCACGTTTGTCACTCTCATTTACTTTCCTTATTACATAGTTTTCATTTATCAGTTTTGCTATAGCTCTGGCTGTTGTAGCTTTATCAAATTTAACGATATCCGAAAGTGTTTCCTGACTTATTCCGTTATTTTCAAATAAATTAATTAAAAAAATATATTGCCCGCTTCCTAAATTGTACTTTTTCAATTGTTCATTAAAAAAAATCTGACTATATCGATAAATCAAAGATATGTGTTTTCCTAATCTGTCTTTATTCAAAATCGATCCTCCAAAAAAATTCATAAAAATTCATTTATAACTACATTAAAATTATATAAATATATTTTGATAAAGTAAAGATAACTATATTTCACTCTATTTTTGCAAGTACTTTCTGCGATTAAATGATATAACCGCTCCGATGCCAGCAAGACAAGCAGCAACAATAATAGCCGCATGGTAACCTGATATAAAAGCAGCAAGGTGTTCAGATCCCGCCGTCGTTGTTGACCCAAACATTTGCTGGCTACGACTTTCAAAGACAGCTACCGCTACGGCTACACCACTTACCATTCCCACATTACGGACTAAAGAATTAATTCCGCCTACTAATCCAACTTTCTCCTTCGACACGGAACTTAAAACACTATAATTATTTGGCGCTTGAAAGAGACCATTTCCAAGGCCCATTACTACTTGGCTAAATACGACATGCCAGACATTCGCATAATCGTTCAAGCTGGCCAGATAGACCAAACCGCCCATCATGATAAACAAGCCAGTTGCAGTTAATGTCGCCGGATTTATTTTTTCGGAAAGGTAGCCGCTGACAGGAGCTGTAATGGCAATAAGTAATGGTAAAGGAGTAATAATCATTCCAATTTGCATCGGAGTTGCGCATAAAACCCGCTCCAGGTAAAAAGGCAGCAGGATGTTATTGGAAAATAAAGCCATATAGGCAAGCATTGCCGAAATAGTTCCTGATAATAAAGAATCATTTTTAAATAATCCCATCTCAATCATAGGATATTCTATATGAATTTCACACCATAAAAATAAACCCAAAGTAACCATTGCCACAAGAAACAAACTATAAATTAGAGACGAATTCCAGCCCCAATCCTGACCATGACTGATAACAAGCAATAAACTTGTCATAAATAATACAAACAAAACAGCCCCTATATAATCAAACGGGTTCGCTACTTTCTTCTCATCCCCCGGCAAAAGCATATAGCCAAACAAAAGAGCAATTATACCAATTGGAATATTAATATAAAAAATCGATTGCCAAGTAAAATTGCCTATCAATATTCCGCCTAAGCTTGGCCCGGCAAGTGATCCCAAGGCGACAAAAGTGCTGTTTAACCCCATAGCTCGTCCGCGTTCAGGCCCTTGAAAGACAGTACTCACAATAGCCAATGCATTTGCCATGAGCATAGAAGCTCCAACCGACTGAATAATACGGGAAATAATTAGATACCAAATAGCGGGAGATACGCAACATAGAAAAGATCCTAGTACAAATACTCCCATTCCTGTCAAATAAATTTTTCGTCTTCCATAAATATCACTTACTTTTCCAAACAAAGGCAATAACCCAGATATCCCCAAAAGATATGCAGAAATTACCCACTGTACTACAGAAAGTTCAACATTTAATTGTCGTGCAATAGCAGGTAGTGCAACATTGACAATCCCAGCGTCTAATGTAGCCATAAAAGTTGCTAATGCAGTAACCCCAAAAACCATCCATCGATAATGCTTATCTTCTTCAGTCATCTTTAACAGCATACTTAATCTCTCCTGATAATTACTTTAGCTAAGGAATGAATACTTGCTTAAGCTGTAAACTCGAAACTTGTTAAAACATAATTAAACGACAGGAAAAATCCTGTCGTTCAGCAGAAGTCAGACTTAAAAAGGAATTCTTGCTTCGTGGCATTAATCGGTAGATTTCTCAATCGCTAAATCAGCCTCTTTCTTGTTATTGCCTCTAGTCATATGTGTTATATAGAAAATACCAAAGGGTATCACAACAATAAACCCGCTGATTAAGTACATTAGTCTAAGTCCGATATAGGTTGACACTTGTCCTAATATAGCAGCTCCAAGAGCAAACCCTAAATCAAAGGCCATCAAAAGGCTGCCATTAACCATCCCTCGTCTTGTTATATCAACTTGATTAATCGCCAATGCGAATGCCAAGGAGTAAATAATGCCGAAACCACCCCCCAATAATAGAGCAGCTAATATAAATAGGAAATAGCCATTAGCAAAAAACAGGCACAAATAAGTGGCAAATAACGCCCCAAAGCCAATACACATAATTCCTACCGGCCCTTTTTGGTCCAACCTTCTTCCAGCATATGGTCTGCTAATAATGACCGTTACTGCATTTGCCAGAAAGAATATCCCGGAATTTTCTACGTTGATTTCTTTAGCAAACAGCACGATAAACGAAAGGATAGCACTATAGACTAAAGCCATAAAAAAGACAATTCCAGCATAAGAAAGTACTTTTCTCTCAATGAACCCTTTCGGTTTCTGATGCATCGAAGCCAGCATCTCATGACCATTTAATCCCAATAAACATCCCAGAGAAAGAACTGCTAAGCCGGTTCCTACATAAAACATAACAGAATAGTTAAATGCATGCAGCACTGTCAATCCCAATGAAGGACCAAAAAGCATAGCAACCGACATAGATAAACCAAAATATCCAATTCCTTCTCCGCGTTTTTTTACAGGAACGGCATCTGTTGCCAAAGTTGCAAGTGACGTTGTGGAAACTCCCCAGAAAACACCATGTGTAAAACGCAAAATAAAAAGAAAAAGCAAGCCAGTTACCCAATTATACAATAACATGGCTAAAAATAGACCAATCAGCGATATCCAAGCTATTTTCTTTCTCCCTATCGTATCCAGCAAATAACCAGCAATCGGTCTTACAATAACTCCAGCGAGAGCAAAAATTCCAAACAAAAATCCTACGTCTCGCTTACTCCCAGCAAGAATTTCGGTAGTAAACAGCGGTAATGTTGACATAATGTAATACATTGATGTAAACGCAAAAAAGGTGGATAAACAACTAAATATAAACTTTTGGTTCCATAATTTTTCATTTTGTTGGCTTTCGTTCATAGCATCAGCTCCCTTATCTAATTGTCTATAGGGAAAAAGTTAGCCAGCTCACCTACATCGAGTAGCTTTTCACTGTCGCCTAAAATCCTAATTATCAACTTTATAATCACCGCTGAATTGTGTTATAAGATTAGCTGAGAGATTTCCAACAATCTCCCAGCTATACCAGCTAAATACTCTATGCTTCAATTTTAAAGAGACGGCAAGCATTTCCATTCATGATAAGCTTGCGTTCCTCTTCCGTAATATCCAGTGTTTTAACAAAGTCAACTCCATCTGACATCCAGCCGTAAAACACAGGAAACGAACTACCAAACAAGATATGGTCAGCCCCGCAAACTTTAATCGCACACTCTACTTCTTCTTTTCCCCAGGAAGCCGGATGAGTCATATCAAAGAAAATATTATTTTGCAAATACCCAGAAATTTTTTCTGCCTCAGCAGTATTCAAACGTAACATGGCCTCTTTCTTTTTTGTCTTGTGAGGGGTAAGCAAGTGATAATTAGCAAACCAGTTGCCACCAAACATCGTATGAATAAATTTTAGGTTCGGAAATTCTTCAAATATGCCACTGAATAATTCGCGTCCTACAGCAGTTGCCTGGTCGATAATACGTCCAAGTTCACGGCGCAAATTCGTATATTCATAGATAGATTGCCAGTATACCGGTAACGGGGTATGATGCACAACAACCGGTACATTCACTTCGTTAAGAACTTTTAAATAAGGTTTAAAAGCTTCGTCATCCAGATAAAGCTGGCCGTAATGGCAAGCCAGTTGAACACCGACCATGCCAAGATCCTTTATACAACGTTCAAGTTCATAAAGATTTTCTTTGCCTCCCCAAGGAGGAAGAACCGCATTTGCATAGAGACGTCCGCCAGACTTTTTGCACATTTCTGCCGCATTGTCATTTACAATTTTACAAGTTTCAAGTCTCAGCCACTCCTGCCAAACCGGTACGCGAAGTATCCCCTTATCAACACCAGCATCATCCATCGCCTGAAGTTTAGCCTCAAGCGAATAATCACCATCAACATAGTTAAGGTTCTGATACCCTTTTGGTTTTTCGAGAATAAGCTGACGTTTGCCGCTTTCCACTGTTCCTAAAGATGCGATCTCGCCAAATGAACGTGGAGCTGTACTCAAAAATCCATCTAGTACTTTCTCATTCGTAAACAAGTCTTCTGGAAGATGATGCATATTAATATCGATAATCATCAAATAACCCCCTAATTGATTTTGTCTCATGATCACGAAATATAGTTGCGTTAACAACTATATAATAGCATCATTTAGTTGCGTTCGCAACTTTTTTTTAAAAAAATATATCTCATTTCAAAATAGCATGGCAAAGGCGCTTACACCTTGAGGCAGGTGAAATAAATAGTCGAATACACAACTTACACAGTCAAATCTATGCGTTGTATCGCTTCCCACATTTTTTTATCAATAGTTAGATATTTCCGCAATAAAAGAGGGTTTTTGCTTTACAAGAAAAATTAGTATAGACAGCGCATTTGTTATAACCGCTTTGAAGGAGATGATTAAGTGGCCAACCTGCTTGACGGCAAAAAAATTGCCGCTGAAATTCGCGAAGAAATAAAATCCGCAGTCGCCGTCCTGAAAACCCAAAACATTACCCCAAAACTCTCGGTTGTACTTATTGGCAGCGATCCGGCGTCAGTAGTATATGCCAAAGCCAAAGAAAAAGCGTGCGCCAACGTTGGTATGGATTATGAACTTCACGTCCTGCCGGAAACAACACCGGAAGACAAGACAATTGCCCTTATTGAAAAACTCAATACCGACAATAATGTTCATGGCATTCTTATCGAACTGCCCTTGCCGAAAGCGTTAAACAAAGAAAAAATCATGGCAGCCGTTTCGCCGCTTAAAGATGTAGATGGCGTACACCCCATTAACCGTGGCTACATCCTTAGCAATAGCAACGGCCTGTTTCCTGCTACTCCTCAAAGCTGCATCGAAATATTATTGCGCCATAACATAGATCTTAAAGGTAAGGAAGTCGTCCTCGTAGGACGTGGCGACACGATCGGCAAACCCCTTGTTTTTATGCTTCTAAATCAAGACGCCACCGTTACCGTCTGCCACACCAAAACCACAAATCTCTCAGCTCATACCAGACAAGCCGATATTGTCATTGCCGCCGCCGGCAAAGCAAAAATGATAACTGCGGACATGCTTAAACCAGGTGCTATCGTGGTCGACGCCGGCATTAACCAAAGCGAAGACGGCATCTGCGGCGATGTGGACTTCAAAGCAGCAGAAAAAGTGGCCGGAGCTATCTCGCCTGTCCCTGGCGGCGTTGGCAGCTTAACCACCGTTCTAATTCAAAGAAATGTGTTAAAAGCAATTGCCTTGCAAAAAAGGACTAACGGAGGCAACAAGTGAGTAGTTTTTTTAATAAAAGTTTT
The DNA here is from genome assembly GCA_017889635.1 of Bacillota bacterium. Lineage (GTDB taxonomy): Bacteria > Bacillota > Negativicutes > Sporomusales > CTSoil-080 > CTSoil-080. The sequence goes on from JAGGAC010000021.1 coordinate 6,850, forward strand.
CGGGAAATACTTGAAATATCTAGTTCAAATTCGCCCACCCCGGGAGGCGGCAGCGTTTCAGCCATAGTCTGCTGCTTGGGGGCAGCCATGACAGCGATGGTTGCCAACCTGACAGTTGGGAATGATAAATATAAACCTGTCGAAAAAGAAGTACAGGCCCTCCTTGACACCACCACTGCTCTCATTAATAAACTCGAAGCCCTGACAGACGCCGACATGGAAGCATTCGACCAGCTGATGGCAGCCTACCGCTTACCCAAAAACACCGATGAGGAAAAAGCCGCTCGGGCCACCACTCTTCAGCAGGCGCTTAAAAACGCCTGTAACACACCGCTGGAAACCGCCAGAGTATGCCTAAGCGTTCTCAAAACAACGGAAAACTTAGCCCCCATCGGCAATAAAATGGCCATCAGCGATGCCGGTGTTGCCGCTGCCATCGCCGAAGCTGCACTAACTGGAGTTCTTCTTAGTGTTGATATTAATATCCCGTTGATTAAAGACCAAGCATACGTACATCAGGCCCTAAACGAAAAAGAAGCTCTTTTAGCCAAGGCCAAAGAAAGCAAAGATAAAACTTTAGCCATCGTCAAAGAGCGAATGTAAAAAACCCTCGTTTTGCAAGTATTACGCCTGCAAAACGAGGGTTCATTTTTTTACCAACAACCTGCTAAAACTGCATTAGTTCCAACCTATTTCCCACTGGCAGCAGCAATCATTGCCTTTACATTCTCAACCTTGGCATTAGGCGGTATTGAACAGCCTGACGAAAGAATAAACCCCTGCCCCATATCACGAATTAGCTTAGTGCAGTAATCGTATACCTCATCAGGCGTACCAAGTGTCAGCTTAGTTGCCGGAACATCTCCCTTGATACACATGTGATCACCCAGCGCCGCTTTTATTTTATAGATGTCAGTAGTGCTGTCTGTTTCGAAAACGCACTTCCCTTTTGGCAGCGACCTAAAAAAATCAAGATCACGTTCCCAGTTGGCATCAATATGCAAATCAGCTACAGCACCCTCATCGATCACCGTTTCCGCCGTTTGTCTTAAATATTTCCAGACAAATCGTTCCCATAGCTTTGGTGTAAAAAATTCACTGGCCCCACGCGCAGGAGAGATAAATACAATCGGCGCTTTGGCGTGGCGGATTTGGTTTCTTAACGATTCAAGACTTTCCTTTTGGATTACATCCAGTACCGCCTCGACCTTGTCCGGTATCTTATACAAGTCTCTTACGAACTTCGACATTGAACGCCCGCCGCCAAGATATTCATTAACAGTTATAGTTACGATACGTGCGTACACCATATAGCCTGCATCTTCAAAATTTTTGACCAAATGGGGTGCTTCGGCTACTTGGCCCATAAGCTCGTCAAGATCAACGCCAAGCCGTTTCGTCACAAACTCACGCATAAACGGGCGCCAGCCCTTGTCTAAAATGGTATCATAATCCTCCGTAGTCATCCTTTCCTGTTCATCAAGTTGCCATAGCGCATTATCTGGCAGTTCGCGCCCAGGCAATTTAACTTTCGTCATAAAACTTAACGCAAATAGCTTACCAGCCGCAAAAGCACTATTTATACCATCAACATCGCCAAGTGCTTTCATTGAATTAAGCATTGTTTGATTAGAAATTTTAAAATCTGAACAAAAATCTGCGAGCTTTACCCCCATATGGTTGGCACAAAATGAGTCAGCCATAAGAATTACCGGAGTCCGGTCAGGTTTCTCCAACCGAATAGCCTTCATCACCCGTTCTTTACGTTCCCGCAAAAGCTCTTGAGCCTGCTTCATATAAAATACACCCCCAAATGCCGATTACAACCTTAGCTAATATACAAAAATTTCTCTCTTATACCTCATAAACCCTGCATCGAGTTATGGTAAAATAGTTACAGAAACCTTTATCATGGAGCAAGTTTTAAAAAAGGAGTGTCGTATTTTGCGCAAATTAATGTTTTTAATAATTGTCATTAATTTCCTGCTGATTTTCATGCCGGAAATGCCTTCTTGCTATGCGGCCGATTCCAAACTTGAATTGGATTGGGACCACTTGACTCCACACGAAAGAGAACGCGATCTTGATACCTTATCACTACATATCCTTGAGAAAATTTCGGAAACAAAAACTAGGTCTGTATATAGAGGCATTACAATCACTCGACCGCGCGGAGATATAACGAACAAACAAAACCAGATTCTAGACAGCTCCGCAGCCGGTGTCGGGCCTGTTTATATGGTTCGCAATGAAAAATTTCACTCTGGAAAGCTATCATTAGCCATAGATATGAGTGGCGGGTTCATCATATATGACAAAAAATTTCCGACCGGAGGAGAATATTATAATTTTATGTGGCGAATCGGCCCTCAATGCCTTTATAAATTCAGCGAAAACGCTTCATTAAATATCGGCTATATGCTAATGCATGTTTCCAATGGGTTAAGAACTCATAATCCTTCCTATAATGCCCACGGAGTTACATTTGGCCTTGTGGCAAATTTTTAATCGATGAATACCTACACGAATAAATAGTCTTACATAAAGGTGCGCCCCCTTAGCAACAAGGTGGGCGCACCTTTATGCGCCTATACTAAAACCTGAAATCAAATCTTTCAGTTATAGCACCGACTACTTATTCTACCCACGCAATGCATATTATTTCCATGCTAGGCAACAATATTTATGGCGATTGTAGCTTTCCGGAGGATCTATGTACAACTACATTTCAAAAGTCATTCGCTACCTTAAGGCAAATAGAACCAGTAATAAAACAAATAACATTAACCGGAATGATATTGTTTTATTACCTGATCTGGCAAGAAACCTTGCCAAATTAACAGATCATTTAAGTTCAATCAATAATATTATCTCCCAATATATTAACCTATACATAATGATTAACAAAAAAAACGATCCTTCTGAATTATTATCCGACATTGAAAACCTGACTCAACAAGTTATTAGTAAAGAAATAAACGAAAATATAACCAAAGTCAGAATTGCTTTTGGCCATAGCAGCGATCTTACAATCCGTTATTCTAGTTTTAATGACAATAAGAATATAGTTTACGCCTGTTTATATATTGCAAGCTTGGTAGATAGAAGCATGATCAACAATTTGTCATTAGAACTGATAAAATTGGATCATCAATGCCAGGATGCGACCAATGGCATAAATGTAGATCAATTAACCAGCTATTTTTCCAGATTGACAGATCTAAAACAAAGCTCCGACTATGAGACGATCTACAATAATTTATTATCAGGTAATACTGTGTTCTTAATTAATGGTTACAGCAATTTTTTTATCGTTGCCACAACTTCCTATGTTGGTAGGTCTGTTGAGGAGCCTACTTCCCAAACTGTAATCAGAGGACCTAAAGAAGGGTTTACAGAAAAATTAATTAACAATATTTTTCTTATTAGAAAAAGAATAAAAAGCAAGGATTTACGAGTAGAAAACCTGACTATAGGCAGCGTAACCCAAACTAGAGTAAGCATAATGTATCTTCATAAAACAGCCATGGATGAAATTGTACAGGAAATAAGAGCCAGGCTTAGCAAAATAAAAATTGACGGTCTGTTGGAAAGTGGGTATATCGAAGAATTAATTAAAGATGACAGATATTCAATATTTCCCACTTTTCTTAGTTCTGAAAAACCTGATTCCGTGGCTGCAGCATTACTTGAGGGTAAAGTAGCAATTTTAGTCGATGGCACGCCTTATGTATTGACAGCGCCTGCGCTCATGGTAGAGTTCCTTCAAGCAAGTGAAGACTACTATCATCACTTTATTATCTCTTCCATGATCCGCTTTACAAGATTTATATCGTTTTTCCTCACCCTTTTGGTCCCGGCAGTATATGTAGCGGTGACATCATTCCACCAGGAAATAATTCCTACATCGCTGCTTATCAGCATAGCGTCCCAGCGTGAAGGAGTTCCTTTTCCCGGTTTATTTGAAGCGTTTACCATGGAATTTACATTTGAAATATTAAGAGAGGCCGGTATTCGAATGCCCAGGGCTATAGGACCTGCCATTTCCATAGTAGGCGCACTAGTTATCGGTCAGGCAGCCGTAGAAGCCGGTATTATATCGGCGGCTATGGTCATCGTTGTTTCAATCACTGCTATATCAAGCTTTGCCGTACCTAATTATGAAATGTCAAACGCCATTAGGGCAATAAGGTTTGTATTGATGTTTCTGGCAGGAATCTTGGGTCTATATGGGGTATTTATGGGCTTAATTATCCTGACGCTTCATTTGTGCAAAATAAAATCACTGGGAATTCCATACATGACACCTATTGCCCCCAAAATAAAAGGTGGCAACAGAGATACCATTTTCAGATTTCCGCTGTGGAAGCTAAAACTAAAACCGTCTGGCTTCCATGGAACAGATAGAGGAATAGAACAACGCTATCCCATAAGCTCAAATCAACAAAAATAACAGTTAGTCAGGTAACATATGAACCATAAAATATTATTAGGCATTTTAATTTTACTGTTTCCCGTATTTTTAACCGGCTGCTGGAGCAGCCACGAAGTCAATACTCTAGCTATTGCTGTATGCATCGGTATTGATAAAACAGAAAACGGATATCTGGTTACCGAGCAAGTTATAAATCCAAAAGCTATAGCCTCTAAAAGAGCGACAAATGAGTCGCCGGTTGTTTTATATACGGCAGAAGGACAAAGTATTGGTGAAATAGTTCAGAGCCTTACTACACAATCCCCAAGAAGAATATACCATTCGCATTTGCGATTGGTTATCTTCGGGGAGGAGGTTGCAAAAGACGGAATTCAAGATATAATTGATTATTTTGCACGCGAACGCGAATACCGTACAGACTTTTATTTTGCAGTAGCCAAAGGCACCACCGCTAAAGAAGTGCTAAGCATTTTAACTCCTTTAGAATCGATACCGGGAATCAGTATGTATTCTTCGCTGGAGACATCCGAAAGCTTTTGGGCACCAACAAAATCAATCAAAATTATTGAGTTAATAAATTTAATCACTGCGGACGGAAAAAATCTAGTACTTCCTGGGATTGAGATTTCCGGAGGGACAGTCACACCAAACTCAACAGATATATTGCACCAAAACAACAAACTTAAAAAACCGAAATACACCGGCCTAGGCATATTTAAAAAGGACAAGCTTATAGGTTGGTTGAATGAGGATGAAAGCAAGGGCTATAATTATATTACTGGTAACGTAAAAAAAACAGTAGGAAATATATACTATGATAATAAAGTGAAAATTACAGTTGATGTTGCAAATGTAAAATCTGACATGGAAGCTTATCTGGTAAATGATAAACCAGCTATTGCTATAAATATCGATATGACAGGAAAAATTAAAACTGCCGTTGGACCGTTAGATGTTTCCAAGGAAGAAAATAAAAATATTATAAATAAATTATCGGAAGACAGAGTCAAGTATTTTTGTGATAAGGCAATAGCTAAAGTACGAAAAGAATTTAAAAGCGATATTTTTGGTTTTGGAGAAGCAATCCATAGGGAATACCCGGAACTTTGGGACAAAATTAAAGATAACTGGAATGACGAAATGGTAGACCTTCCGGTAAATATTACTGTCAAGTCAAAATTAACTCAACTGGGGCAAATTGCAACACCATTATTTTTAAAGGAAAAGTAAAATGGCAGGTGTAGGTATATTAACCGTATTACTATTCGCCACTGTATTAAGCATTATAGAAGTGCCTAAAATGCTGCAGGGCAAGCTTTATAAAGAGTTGTGGACATTTTCTATATTGACTACTTTAGGTACAGTGCTTGCAATACTGAAAATTCTTGATATCAGCATCCCCAACCCTTCGGATTGGATTGCCTGGGTGTATTCTCCAGTTAAAGATTTTATGAAAAGTTTATTAAAATGAGGTTTACCTATTAATATGAAAATTCCCAAAATTTCAAATCACCAACTGTTTTCATTAACGGCATGCAACTCAATCGGAGTAGCCCTTATCGCAATTTCGGCCTTAATGGCAAGTATTGCAAAACAGGATGCTTGGATTTCCGCACTAATCACTCCTGTTTTTGGCATGCTTGTGATGCTGATATATTGGTTGCTGGGCAGTAAGTATCCAAACATGTCCTTTGTTGATATAATTAAAACTATATTGGGAAAATGGTTAGGCTTACTTGTTGGAAGCCTTTATGTATTTTTTTATACTATAATCGGGTGTCATCTTCCCTGGTATATAGGCCAATTTACAACTATTTCAGCTCTGCCGGAGACTCCCCCCTATATTATCAGCTTATTATTTATGATAGCTGTTGTAATAGCCGAATTATATGGAATAGAAGCAATTGCACGTGCTTCCGAAATTTTTATAATACTCATATCGGTTCTATTTTTTTTAGCTATGCTTCTTGTTTCACCAAATGCTAAAATAGAGAATTTGAAACCGATATTTGAGCATGGCATAACGCCAATCCTAAAGAGCTCAATCTTTTTGGCCTGTTTTACAACCTTTCATTTAATTACCTTGATGGGAATATATCCCTATAATATCGCTAATATATCTGAAGCCAAAAAATCAATTTTAAAAGGTTATTTATTTGGCGGCATCATTATTTTCGTAACAATTATTATGTCACTACTGGTGTTGGGAGAAAATATAACTTCTAAAATACAGTATCCTACCTACGTACTTGCTAAAGAAATAAACATTGTTAAAATATTTACACGCCTTGAATTTCTAATTGCTCTTGTATGGATTGTTGCCATATTCGTAATCGGCGTATTATTTTTTCATGCGGCTGTAATATCACTTTCAGAGGTGCTTGGTCTAAAAGACCACAGGAGGATAATCATTCCGCTAGGGCTTATTATGTTAGTGCTGTCAGAGGTTATTCTCCCAGATATTCCATATTACGCAAATTGGATTAATCTTGTATGGATACCTTACAGTATAACGATTGGATTAATTATTCCAGTTTTATTGTTGCTGGTCTATTCGGTAAAGAAAAAGATTTTTAAAATTAACAAAGTTAAATCCAAACCATGCTTATGAGCCACCCAGCAGTTAAATTCCATCGGGATGCCGTTTTCCCCATCCCCGCCATACTTTTACTATAACCTTGCCCCCATTATTAAACCGACGAGACAGGAAGTGAGTTTATTTGGCTTTAGCAGGCTCAGGAACTAATATAGAGCGGCTGCAGCAGCTAATTAATCAAAAGCAACGCTTGGTAGCCGGGCTGATGTCAGGCACATCGCTTGACGGCATTGATGTAGCTTTAGTAAAAATCACCGATAGCGGTATAGATACCCAGGTAGAACAGGTAGCGTTTAAGACCATTGCGTACCTACCGGATGTGCGCCAGGCCATTTTAGCGGCATGCCAACCAGAGGCATCAAGTGTCTCCAGCATATGCTCACTTAACTTTATTTTAGGACAATTGTTTGCTGATGCAGTTTGTCATGTGTGCCAAGAAAATGACATCGATATTAAAGAGCTAGATTTAATCGGTTCTCATGGTCAGACAATCTGGCATCAACCAGGTATCAGCACGCTGCAAATTGGCGAAGCAGCAGTAATTGCCGCACAAACAGGTGCGGTGGTAGTAGCCGATTTCAGGGTCCGTGATGTAGCTGTCGGTGGACAGGGTGCGCCGCTGGTGCCTTATACAGAGTATTTATTGTATCGTCACCCGGTTAAAACACGTCTGCTGCAAAACATCGGCGGTATTGCTAATGTCACCGTACTACCTAAAGGATGCAGCCCTGAAGATATCATCGCTTTTGATACCGGTCCCGGAAATATGATGATCGATGCCTGCGTCCATAGGCTTACCAATGAACTGCAACAATACGATAATAACGGGGAAATCGCTGCACGTGGAACCGTTTTTCGTCCGATGTTATCTGAGCTAATGGCACATCCTTTTTTTAAACAGCCGCCTCCCAGGACTACCGGACGGGAAGTATTCGGTAATACTTATACTAATGAACTGGTGACAAAATATCTGGCCCACGGCATAAATCCTGATGATATTGTGTCCACACTGACCTTTTTTACTGCGGCCAGTATTGCCGACAGTTACCGCCGTTTTATTCTCCCTCAGCAAACAATTGATGAAGTTATAATCGGCGGCGGCGGCAGTCATAATCCGACGCTGTTGGCGATGCTTCGCCGTGAATTGCCGTCTATCCCTATTTATACTCAGGAGTATTTAGGTTTTTCCAGTGATGCTAAAGAAGCTGTTGCTTTTGCCATCCTAGCCAATGAAACTATTAGCGGCCGTACCAATAATTTGCCTGCCGTAACCGGTGCCAAGACACCGGTGATTATGGGAAAAATTTCGTTATAAAAACAGATATGCTGAAGGCGTATGAATAACACCTTCAGCATATCTGTTTTCTATTAAATTAGCGCATCGGAATAAAACCACGATACTGGGTATAGTTATCACTTTCAGCTATATCAGTTAAGAACAGGCTGGCAATTTCAAATTTTGGTTTTAAATATGGGAATTTATCACACAATGCCCAAACTGGTCTTTCAATAGTTGCCGCAGCCTCTACCGCTATTTTATACCATTCGTTCGGTCCGTCAAACCACATCTCCACCGTACGTTGGAACGGACAGCTGTTTACACTTTGAATTACCTTACTAGTAAGAATCCTAGTAACTTCCGGAGCCTTCTTAAAAACAGGTATTACTTTTTCGAAAAACCATTTATCTCCTTCTTGCAATGAAACACCTTCAGGATACTTGAGCATAAACTGCCACCGGTAATTCGGACCGTCTTCCATCGTGCGGCCACTTCCCTTTAAATCCTTTTCCCAGCTTATCGGAAGAAAAGCAAATATAAACGGTGGCATTCCATTATCACCACCGGTAGAACGTGCGGAGTCTCCATCTAACATCTGTTTCTCCGACATATCTTCTGGAACAGTTCCCTGCCATTTTAATACATCAAGTGGAAAATACTCATGAAACGCTCTTATTGCAAGTTCTTTGCTCATTGGATTTACCAGCCAATAATGTTCTGTTAACTGCATTTTATAGCCGCCAAACCGCTCTCCTTCCGGTGGAACTGGAAGAGCCGGATAAAAGGCATACTTTGATACATATGCTTGAAATTGCGCAATACTTTCTGGAATATGGTGATAATATAACCAGTGCTTTAATTTGTGTCGATACTGTTCTTTTATACAATCTACGTAAATCAAACTTCTCATCGGGTTAAATTCTAATCCCATGGTTATCATATCCTTTTCATTTCATTTTTTCTGCACGGGAGATGTAATATGTTCTTCAGTAGACTCAATTCCTTTCTGACTAGCAATATTTTTGCAGCTCTTTAGATTATCTTCAAAAAAACATTTTCAATCAATTAATGGCGCTACTTTTTTCTAAACCAATAGGTATAATTATTTACCTACAAAGAGTTTAGGCGGGTTTAACCATAAGGAAAGAACAACGCCTATAATTGCAACTGCTGCAACAATATTAATAGATACACTATATTGTCCTGTTGTATGTAATGCTAATGCACCAACTATAACACCTGGCGTTCCTCCAAACATACCTAACCCCTGTGTCAATCCGCCTACTTTACCGGTTATATGATTTGGATAATTATTAGCGACAAAAGCCAGAACCTGAGGATTGATCATCGACATAAAAAGCCCCACTAAAATCAGCGAACCCTGAAATAATAATGTATTTGTAAATACTGCAGAAAACTGAATTGAGCATGAAAATAACGCTGTAAAAATAAACCCACTAAAAATAACGAACTTAGATCTACCTTTAAAAATTTTTATTGCTACAACACCGCTCAGTACCGAACCAATTATATAGGCCAATTGGTAAATCATCATCATCTTTCCTGCTTCCAGTGGCCCTAGACCAACACCTACCGGCGAATCAATTGCAATGTATGCAGGGGTTAAATCATTAAAGGCTTGCATAGACCATGAGCACAAAAATATGAGAAGAATATTTAGCCAGGTAGCCGGTTGCTTAAGGGCTAATTTAAAATCGCTGCTATTTACATCTACATCCCCAAATGTTGAACAAGTATTATCACTAATAGGAGGTTTTGGCCCAAACATAACTATAAACGTTAATATTAAACTGATAATACAGAATATAGATACGCCTGCCATTGACATTTGCCAACTAGAAGTAACCTGATAAATGGCCGGACCGACGACAAACCCCACTGCTATCCCAAGTCCCATTGCCATTCCTTGAATACCAGTAACAATCGAACGCTCTTTCACCGGGAACCATTGCGCTGCTATTGTAGCAACAGCCCCCATTATTGGTCCAGTTCCAATTCCCTCTAAAGCGCGAAGAATAATTAACGCTACAATATTATTTCCTATTAGCAAAGTTAGAAACTCACATATCATTATTAAAATAAGCGATCCAGCATAAACTTGCGGCACTCCGATACGATCTATTACTGCACCGCCGATAATACACGAAATTGCGACCATTAACGTAAACGGTAACATCGTCGCACCAGTAGCTTCACCTAAACTAACACCTAGTTCTTTTGAAATTTCGCCAATTACAGGAGACGGTGCAATCAGTGCTACAGCCGTAGCCATTGTAGCAACGAACATAGTCAAAGCCACAAACCAACGATACTGTGAATTAGCCTTTCGGTTACCCATGTTCATCCTCCTTAATACTTTATTTAAATAAAAACATTATACCCATGTTTGAATTCAGTAATTTTTCAGACAAATCATTGGATTAATAGTTAGTGCAAAGCTTAGTAATGCGATTTTCCTAGTAACCAAAGTCCTGTCATTGAGAGAGTTTTAATTTAGTTTTTGCTGGAATATTAACTTAATTAGGCTAATTAAAAGTTTAGCATGGATACATTTTTTTCTGAAATGCCGAATCTGATTATCAATAATGTTTAAATTGTTTGGAAATAATATACTTATGATATAATAGGGCCAGTTATTGCAGAATTTAAATTAAGTTCCAAAAAAAGCAGAGGCATAAAAATGACTATTTATCAATTAGAATTATTTGTTACATTAGCCCATGCATTAAATTTCACAAAGGCATCGCGATTAATGCATATAACGCAACCTGCATTTAGCCGTCATATCTCAAGTTTGGAAGAAGAGTTAGGAATTATTTTATTCGATAGAAATAAAAGATCGGTAGAATTAACTGCGCCAGGCAAGGTTTTTTTATCAGAAACCAAGAAACTACTTAGACACTATAATAAAGGAATTATGCTGGCACAGCAGGCAAACACAGGTCAATCCGGCAACTTATCATTAGGGTTTCTTGAAAGTACATCAAGCTTCTTTATGCCGAATTTTATTCGCGGATTTCATGATACTTATCCTAAAATTCACTTAAAATTTGACGAGTTTAATCATATAGATTTAAACGAAGCCTTATCTACCAATGAGGTAGATGTTGCTTTTACTACCGCCACAGGGATTGATTTAATTCCCCATATAGCCAAAAAACTGCTCTTTGAAGATTATCATTATATAGCAATGCACCGTGATCATCCCTTGGCAAGTAAAGATAGTATTAACTTATCCCTTCTGGAAAAAGAGCCGTTTGTCATAATGCATCCCCACCATTCTGATCAAGGATATTATTTTGCCATGCAAATCTGTATCACGCATGGTTTTACACCAATGATAGCAGCTGAAGCACGATTTATTAACAGTTTATTGTTTTTAATTGATTGTAAAATTGGTATCGGCTTGCTTCCTAAACACTTACAGCACTTTGCTTCACCTAACCTTCGCTTCATCCCCATCGAAAATCATACTGATCCAATTGAAGTTGTTGTTGCATGGAAAAACAATAATTCTAATCCCTGCTTAGTCCACTTTATTAAGGAATTGGAAAACTATTTATCAAATCAATAGCTTTGACTCTAAATAACTATTTTTTCACTCCAACCGGCTTTATCTTATAATGTGTCTCAAAATAAAAAAACCACTTTATATTAACACCATAAAGTGGTTTTCATACTAATTTATAAGACTTAATCCATATTATACCTTCCACGACTTTATTTTAATGAAACGACTATGTTATAAGAAGCTATGTTATAATGCATAAGTGGACAGTATAAGGAGGATGGAAATTTGAACGTACCAAGACAAAAACGAATGGCTGTTGTTAACGATATAACTGGTTTCGGGCGCTGTTCCGTAGCAGTTGCCCTGCCGATTATATCAGCCATGAAGATACAATGCTGCCCATTGCCTACTGCCATCTTATCCGCTCATACAGGTTTTTCAAAGTTTTTCTTGGATGATTATACAATGCGTATGCGAGACTACATGCGCAATTGGGAAGAACTAGGTATAGATTTTGATGGTATTTGTACTGGTTTTTTAGGTTCAGCTAAACAAATCGATATTGTCATTGAGTTCTTGGAAAAATTCACAAGTAACCATACAACAATTATTGTAGACCCGGTTATGGGCGATTATGGAAAACTGTATTCCTCCTACACCCAGGAAATGTGTCAGGAAATGAAACGTCTGCTTAATTATGCCCATGTTTTAACCCCCAATCTTACCGAAGCTTGCAGATTATTGGATATTCCATATCCGGATCGGGTCTTGACAGCCCAGGAACTCGAACATATTGCACAAAACCTTTGTACATATGGGCCGCGTAAAGTTGTCATCACTGGTCTGTCAGACGGAAATAATATGCGGAATTTTGTTTATGAACAGGGAAAACCATATAAGATAATTAGCATGCCAAAGATTGGCGAAGATCGTTCCGGTACAGGCGATGTATTTGTATCCATTGTAGCTGCTAATTTAGTAAATGGTATTGACTTTGCTGTAGCAGTAGAAAAGGCGGCAAATTTTATCAGTAAGACAATTGCCTATACCGTTAAGCAGAATATTCCCGTAAAGTATGGAATTTGTTTTGAAGAATACTTAACAGACCTCAAATAATTATAATAAAAGGATGTAATTCTATGTTACTTTATACCGCCAATAATGGCGATTATGAAAACTTGGCAGATCGGATGCAGCGGGAGCCTTTGCGTAAAACAAATGTTTATGTGAATCTTACTAATCAGTGTACCTGCGCCTGTACTTTCTGCCTACGCAATACGAAGGAAATGAGGGAATCTAATTCGCTATGGCTGAAGCGGGAGCCTTCAGCGCAGGAAGTAATAGCCGAATTTGCAAAATATGATATGAAGAATTTTAAGGAAATCATTTTCTGCGGCTTTGGCGAACCGACGATGCGCTTGGATATTTTAATTGAAATAGCCAGCTATCTAAAACAGCGTAATAAAAATATATCGCTGCGTATTAATACCAACGGTCTTTGTGACCTTCAAGCAGGCAAAGAAATCGCCCCTTTATTTCAAGGACTCATTGATACAGTGTCGATCAGCTTGAATGCTTCTACTGCTGCAGAATATTTGCGTCTGACACGCAGTAAGTTTGGTATTCAGTCGTTTGATGCTATGCTGGCATTCGCTGTTAGCTGTAAAAAATATGTTCCTCATGTTGTACTAACAGTTGTTGATTGTATTGGCGAAACAGAAATTATAGCCTGCCAATCGCTTGCTGATAAACTTGGTCTGACATTGCGCGTGCGTTCCTTTGAATAACAAGGCCTCCGCTAGTAATAGGTCATAACGTACCCTTGCTCAGAAGCTAAAATACGCAAAAAAAAACGGCAATCTTTTTCTAAGACTGCCGTTTTTCTTGCGTATTTTTCTTATTTTGCTCTTCTTGGTTTTATTGGATATTTTTCAATAGGTACATTCTCCGTACCAAACGTCATTTCACCGTTTACATCTTTAACGGTTATCCACTTTAACCAATTTTCATTATCTGTAGCCGGATAATCTTCTCGCAAAAACCATCCTCTGGATTCTTTTCTCAGTAATGCAGCTTTAAAGAACATCTCTGCCGAAAGCACCATTGCTTCTGCCTCATGGCAGGACAGCAAATAATGATAGTCTTCCGCTTTTAACTCTGAAACTTTAGCCTTTACCTTATCCAGCTTTCTTAGCGCAATCTTTAAGCGCTGTTCAGTCATATAGATGCTATTTTCTACCGGCGCAATAATGGCCTGCAATTCTTGGATTACTTCCTTAGCCGTAAAACCTGCCTTTCGATTAAGGGGCGCAAAGGCTCTTTCCTGGCAGGCCTTTACTTGCTCTTCTAATACAGCCGAGCCTTCCGTTTTCGCATAATTAGCAGACTTTTCGCCTGCAATCATTCCGGCAAATACGGCATTAAGAATTCCTGACCCCCGGTTTCTTCCCGGAGGAGCCGGAACGGCTCCGGCTACTGTCGATCCCCCATAACTCACATCACCAATAGCAAACAACTTGCCAACCGTTGTTTCCATATCATGATTAACCTTAACCGGTGACTGTTCGCCTAAAAATCCCGGTGCCACTTCATTATCCGTATCTACGCTGTGGCACTTCTCATAAATGGTCTTCCATAACTTTAATCCGTACGGCCTTGACCATATGGCATCTGTTGTAAACAGGATTTCATCATCTTGAGTCATAGGGCTTTCTTCCGGACGCATATAAATAGGTCCTCTTCCCGCCGCCATCTGATTATACCACTCGGCTATCGCCGTGGAATTAATATCGGCTTCAATAAACCACCGGAAGTTCTTCGTTATATTCTCATCCCATGCATTGTACAAAACATTCTCGTTGAAAACCAGTTCATGATGGCTTCGCCGCAATCCCATCGCCGCGGCCGTTGCTCCACATATTGATAACCCGGTAATTTTGGCTTCCTGTAGCTAATATTACCGACTTCGCTTTAATTACATAAAATGTTCCATCTAACAGGCTATACCCGGTAGCGCCCACGATTTCATTATTATTGGTTAAAAGATCCGACACAGTTACCTTATCGATAATCTTTACACCCTTCTTTTCAGCTGTCCGACGTACTTGAAGGGTAATATCAAGGTCAACCCCAATCATCCCAGTCATTGGGCCTGTCGGTATAATCTTTAAAGTACCGTCTTCATTAAAAGGTACTTTAACTCCCCACTCGATCAGCTTATCTATCATCTGGTTATTCATCTTTACATATCTAAGCATCTGTTCCTGATCGCCTAAGAAACAGCCAACTGCATTGGCATGATAACCAACAAACTCCATGGGGTCTACTCTGTTAAAATCAAAATACTGCAGTACCCCGCCACCCCGGTTTGCCTTTCCGCTATAGCCGGTCGTTTGTTTTTCGACAATCAGCACATCCGTATTCGAATCCGTTTCTTTTATCGTAACAGCAGCAGCAAGACCAGCTATGCCTCCGCCAATAACAAGGACGTCCGTCGATAATACTTGTTGCTTATTATTCATTTCTCTTCCCCCTTTTTTTCCGTCTATTTATACTTATCAAAAGTCTGATGTAACCGTTCCCCTTTAAAATCAGGCACAACCTTTATACAACCTTTTGCGCACACCACTTCGCAATAATTACAATGTACACAGTCTTCTACATATTTAAAAACCGGTTTCTTTGTTTCCTCATCCCAGCGTATGACATCAACGAAACAGGATTTATAGCACAACTTGCAGCCTACACATTTATCTTTATCAAACTCAATAACATTGTTCATATTCATACCGGCATCCTCCTTATGTAAAATTAAAAGTTTTCCTTTTCTTCGGCAAAAACTTGCGGGAGTATATTCGCTAAATGAGTAAATTCCTTAATATTGTGCAGCAGCAGACTCATCGGCCCAAACTCCGGCATCCTTATACCATCCGGCAAAACCTTCACAGGTTTCCCGCTTACAATCTTCCATCCCATCCAAAAACGGGTTCTAAGCTCAATTCCACCTTCCACTTCCCGCACAAAATGCGTCATAACCGCCGGTGCCGAACCAACTGGCGGCTGAGCCGCACCATATCCATTCGCACAAACTATGGTACTGCAGGCCGAGGTACCAATTTTACTTGTGTCATACCCCAAATCACCCGGATATTTAAAATTGATATATACACCTTCAGGACCAAAACCAATATCTTCAAGAACCTGGTGCGTAGTATTCCAGTACCGTTCTTTATATGATAAATCCTTATCCTTCGTATGTTCCCTCTGCATCGTTTCCGCTTTATAATGGTCCTCAGGATTCCATATTGTATACCTGAGGTTATCCAGCCCGTGCCAAGCAAACCACCAATCAAACATTTCGGTTGTAACCCCCGGCATCGGTGTCAAGTTAGCTAAAAAGCCGGTTCCATCCTCCATAATACAGTAACCAACTTCCGTGTCCAAATAACCAGGTTTAAATAAGTCATTCCGATCATGAATTCTCAAAGCCTTGCTCGGATCAATTGGACCGCGCAGTACCATTTCATACTTTTCTTTCGGCGCCGGTGTCATCTCCAAATTATAGTACTTAAAATAACTTTTCGCCTTGTCCTCTGCTGTAACAGGCACCCTTGCTTTTTTCTGTCCCATACTTGCACCATCCTCACATTCTATAATGTTGAGCATAACCTTTTCACCATACGAAACTTTAACTTATCTCTTCGTCTCGTCACTTTTGATTTAGTCAGTCAATATGTGCACTTTATCACATATTCCTTCCATATATAGATTAATTCGAAAAGTCGCAGAAATCTAACATAAAAAGTGAGTATATTAATAAGCAAAACTTCTTAATTAACCCTAACAACAGAAGTCTAAACAAAGCTACAAAAGCCCAAAAATATCCTCGGCCTAGCCGAAAGTATTTCTTGAACAGCCACTAGCCCTTATTACTAGCAACACTTAAAAGATCATCACAAACATAAAAATAAGGTATAATGATAAGTAAAGCTTCTTGCTGCGACCTGTTCAGAGAACGTGAGGAGGTAACACCATGGATATCCGCCAATTGCAATATTTCATCTCAGTCGCAGAGCACCTCAGTTTTACCGTTGCTGCAAAACACCATTTTATCGCTCAAACGGCAATAAGCCAGCAAATTCAAGCCATGGAGAAAAAGCTGGGAGTCCGGCTGTTTACCCGCAATAGCCGCTCAGTGCAACTGACACCTGCCGGAACAGTATTTCTCAAAGAGGCTAAACTTCTGGTAAGTATCGCAACTGATGCAATAAAAAAAACGCAGAATGCTGCTTCGGATTCCATAGGCAGCCTAAAAATTGGCTTTTTGGGACCGAATGAAAAATACTTTTTACCTGAACTAATTCACACCATTCGCCGTAAATATCCCGGCATTGATTTAACCTTCACCCAAAATACGGCAGATACAATCAACGAATACCTTGCGCGCGGGTTATTAGATCTTGCCTTTTCCGAATGTTACGATCAAATAGAACAACCAGGAGATTTTGAGTGGAAAACCATCTCCAGTCATCCCATTTGTGCCACCCTACATGTTGACCATCCTTTGGCCACTCAATCCAAAATCGATTTACTGGCTTTGGCTAAAGAACCCTTCGTCGCCATTGACTCACTGGATTATCACGCCGCCTACGAACACTTGGTTGCGTTTTGTGCCCGGCAGGGAGGTTTCATCCCAAAAATTGTCAGTCAGCACCGCACTCCGGAAACAGTACTGCTAATGATCGAAGCGCGGGTTGGCATATCCCTGCTTCCGCAATTTCTTGCCTTTTCCGGCAATCCTAATCTGCGTTTCATTGAACTTACCGGCGAAAGAGCTTGGGTTCACTCCACTTTGGTCTGGAGAAAAAATAATAACAATCAGCTAATTCCTTTATTGTGGCACGAACTTCAGAATGTCCTAAGTTGCAGCCCAGACAACCTTGCCAATGGTTTGTGACACTCTCTAAATGACTCACCGCACCTAAACTATTTCTATAGATAACAAACTGACTCAGCGATTTTGCGCTGAGTCAGTTTGTTATCTATAATCTCTATCTGCTTTACTCGGCTGAACCTTCGGAAAAGGCGCTTATCGAAATTATCGATAAGGAACCGATATATTCTGAGTCTTAATTATTTTAAAATCGGATCTAAGAACGAAAAAACTCTTGCTATATTTTCAGGCGTCTCAAATCCTGAACCGCCATGCGGTTCCCCCAGTAAAATGTCTAATTTCACTTTATCTTTACCTAAAACCTTATATAAATCAGTTGCCAATTGTACGCTTTGAGTAACAGGAACAAGAGTATCGCTGCTTCCATGCTGGATTAAGAACGGCGGATCATCTTTAGTAATATATTTCTTAACATCAGCCGCTCCCTTTAATTCCGTTGGAGTATCTTTAAATAATTTCTTTAATTCCCGGCTGTCTTGTATAGATGTTAAATCAAATGCGCCAAACCAAGTAACGACTGCATTCACACGACTAGACTGATTTTGGTTTCCCATCTTTAAATCTTCCAGCTTAGCTACGCCGCCTGAAGTACCGGCTAATGCCGCCAAATGTCCGCCGGCCGAATTTCCCCAAATGCCGATTTTTTCTGGATTCAGTGAATATTTAGCTGCATTAGCTCTTAAAAATCTTATCGCAGCCTTAACATCGTAAATTTGCGCTGGAAAACTAGCTTCACCACTTAAACGGTAATTAACGGACGCAACCGCATAGCCTCTTTTAACCGCACTTTTGATAATCGTAATAACTTGTGAATCTGATTTATCGCCCAACTCCCAGCCGCCGCCATGAACAACAACAAGTACCGGAAATGGCCCTGCTTTTTTCTCTGGCAAATAAATATCTAACACCTGACTTTTTGAACCTTTTGCATAAGCAACATCAAGCCACTTTCTAGAGAATTGTTCCTTATTAAGCACCTTATTGTTTATGGCAAATTCCGGCGGCGGTCCGCCATGTCCAATTGATGGATCAGCAGCATTATCAGCAGCTGATTTTGCTAAGGACACATTAGCGCCAATAAGAATTACAGCGGCAATAAATAAACCACAGCAGCCTTTCAAATTTAATTTCATAACCAGACCTCCGATTTAATTTCAAATATTCTTATAGCTAGGGTTCTACCATCTATGTTATGTATTATACATACACCAATTCATAATGTATAATACATAATAAGCTATAATATATATATCCTCAAACCTATATAAAGAGAGGCTTCTTATGGAATTATTACAACTAAAATATTTTCAATTAGTCGCTAAACACGAAAATATATCCAAAGTTGCGGAACAATTAAACATATCTCAGCCTTCTTTAAGCAAAACCATAGCCTTACTGGAAAAAGAATTAGGAACTAACTTATTTGATCGTTGTGGTCGTAATATTATTCTCAACGATAATGGTAGGGATTTCCTCTCATATATCGACAACGCACTTATGAATATCGAAAACGGAATTAATAGAATAAAAGATGAAAATAAAATGATTCAATGCGATATGAAAATTTTAATTTTAACGGGAGTACCTCAAATTACTCCCATAATTACAACCTTTATTAAAAGATACCAAAATGTTGATTTTAAAATAAAACATTATAATATCGGTCACAATGACGATGATTTTGATATTTGCTTAACTTCTCCTCCAATTGAAGAAAATAGATATAATATAGTTCATTTGTTGACCGAGCCTATAGGAATAGCTATTCCTAAAAGTCACCAACTAGCTAATAAACCTAAAATCACTTTATCGGATTTAAAATATGAAAAATTCATCTGCTTAAATCCTAACAAAGCCTTAAGTAAAATTATGGGCGATGTTAGTTTTACGTTTAATTTTGCTCAGAATAATATCCTGGAAACCGACGACCCAAATATCGCCAAAGAATTTATTGATAATGGCTTAGGAATAGCCTTTATGCCAATGATTACTATAAATAAAGAATTGATGAACTCAAACATTATTATACGTTCTGTTGAGGATCTGCAAAAAGAAATATCTACAATATTGTTAACCAGAAAAGATAAATATGAATCATTAATAATTCGTTTATTTAAGCAGCATGTAATAAATCATTTTAATTCTTTAATAGCAGGCAAAATTTGAATTGTCTGCTGAGTAACCACATGGTAAAGTCTCAGCGGATAATGACTCTCAATAAAGTTAAGGCACAAACCCCATAATGAAGGCTTGTGCCTGGCATATAATCATGCTAGTTGTTAATCGTCATTTTCGATATATAACTCATAGGTGTCCGCCGAGATATTTCGTATAAACAACTTTGACCACCGTATATTTTTTTCTTGCAATAGCGTAAGTATTTGCTCCTGCTTTTCTGCCTGAAACAACATACATTGCCCGCAATGTATGCCAAGCTTGCGCGGCGTGGGCACAAGCGCCCCCGGAATACCTAGCCGCTGCATAACCTCCTCAGCGAGCAGCGCATGACGGACTGAGCAAAAGGACAGCAACCTGTTCAAATCATCGTACATAAACGTCTCTCAAAGCGTAATGGCTTTATTGGCCGCAGACATTTCTTCCACAATCGTGTACATGTTAGTAATGCCGCCAACTGCCAGCTTATCCTTTAATTCATAATAATCAAGGCAGGTACCACACGAAAGAATCTGAACCCCGCGCTGTGCAAGCTCCTGGAGATGCTCGGTTACTGGAGAGTTCTCGCTTGTCAGGTAAACGCCGCTGTTCATAAACAACAGCAGCCGCGGCAGCGGTTCCTTTTCCAGCAAAGCATAGAAAAAAGACTTGATAAGAACGGTGCCTAGTTCTTTACTGCCATGACCTAACGTATCGTGCGTAATCAAAAACACAGTATTTTCGGTAACGGTTTCAATGGTCTGGGCTTTTTCAACGCCTTGTCCCTTATGAATCGTAATTGAATATATCCCGTCCTGTTCCTGAAATTCTGCGGCGCATTGGTTGGCTGCCGCAAATTTTAACACATTCTCTTTTGCGGCAAAGTTATCCACCTGGATAGCTATAACGCCGTCTATTACTTTTTCCAACGCCTTTTTAACGGCAATAACGGGTTGGGGACAAGCCATACCGCGCGCGTCAATCTTAATAGACATAAATAGTTCCTGCTCCTTTACCCGTAATTCTGCCAATAATCGAAGCCTCGTCCACGCCTGCGGCGCGAAGGCTTGCTAAAAGCCGCTCGGCGTCTGTTGCTGCTACGCTCAGCAGCAATCCTCCCGATGTCTGCGGATCAAAGCACAAATCCTGTAGGACATCCGCTACATTTGACGCAAACGTTACGTTTTTTAGATACTCACGCGTATGATAAGCGCCTTCCGGCACTAACCCCATCGCTGCCGCATTCTGCGCCTCCGGCAAAAACGGCAAATCCTTAGTATATATTTCGGCGGCAACATGACTGGCGGTTACCATCTCCGACAAATGTCCCAACAGGCCAAATCCCGTCACGTCAGTGCAGGCATGAATAGTAAACCCGGACATGACCTCTGCCGCAGTCTTATTTAGCTGTCTCATGCTGTCAATCGCCGCGCGCACGCCTTCTTCAAACATGTCCGCCCTGGCGGCCATAGTTAATACACCAGTTCCAATGGCCTTCGTCAACAAAAGAACGTCGCCAGGTTGGG
Source organism: Bacillota bacterium (assembly GCA_017889635.1). GTDB lineage: Bacteria > Bacillota > Negativicutes > Sporomusales > CTSoil-080 > CTSoil-080. The sequence continues at coordinate 28,325 of JAGGAC010000021.1, forward strand.
CGCCCGCATTTGTCAGTATAGCATCAGGATGAGCCACACCGGTAACACTTAAGCCGTATTTAGGCTCATTATCCTGTATGGAATGCCCGCCAACCAATACAGCCCCCGCCTCGGTCACCTTTTCCAGCCCGCCGCGCAATATATCCGAAAGCACTGCCGCATCCAGCTTGCACACAGGAAAAGCCACAATGTTCATCGCCGTAAGCGGTTTTCCTCCCATGGCATATATATCACTAAGGCTGTTCGCTGCGGCAATCTGCCCAAATACATACGGCTCATCGACAATCGGCGTAAAAAAATCCACTGTCTGAATAAGTGCCGTCGTTGCGTCGAGCTTATACACCCCTGCATCATCCGATGTATCAAGACCGACCATCAGCTGTGGATGTGTCATTTGAGGAAGACTGCAAAGTATTCCTGATAAATGACCTGGTCCGATTTTGGCCGCGCAGCCACCGCTTTTACTGTATTCTGTAAGTTTAATCATATTCGACCTTCCTATCATACTATTACTAGAAAATCGCCCAAATGAAACCTTCCATTAATGCCTCCGCAAACCATCGCTTCATCTGCAGCCGCGTCATTAAGCATAGATATAGTATATAACTTAGACCTATTCTCATCAAGGCAGTTAAGGTCTGCCGCCCAGCCTCTCTTTTACCATCCTGTGTACCGCCGTTTTAAATAGGTATCAAGTTCGGCTGTCGCATATTCTAAGTTTTCAGCATTGATAATCGCTTCATACTGCGCATTCTTGGAATTATCATAGCCATATAAAGGATCATAGTAATCGACAAGCAAACTCGAAACCAAAAGTTCAATTTGGTTATTGGCAAGGCACTGCAAAAGGAAGTCGGTTTTCTTCCGGCCTAAATATTTACCAATAGCCTTAATACAGTGTGCTATTTTTTCTGCATCAATAGCTCGGGGGCTGCTATACTCGTCAATGATTCGCTGCACTCTTGTTGAAACACTGGCCTGAACCAGAATCTTCTTGCCTATACTCATTCCATCCCGGAGCACCTTTGGGATATAGACATTGCCAATTTGCGAACTTTCACACTCCACTATAATGTAAGGCTTGTCTTGATATTTTTCTAAAAACTCCAAAACAGCCGCTTCAAACATAGGCATTGTTGTACTTTTACCCAGGCCAATTTGTCCAAATACTGAACCCCGGTGATTTGCAAGGCCTTCTAAATCAATTGTGGGGTGCCCTTTTGCGGCTAGTTCTTTAAGTATTGTTGTTTTCCCAACTCCTGTTGATCCAGCAAGTACTACAATCTCTGATCTTAACTTATATGTTTCTAAGCCATCGAGAATATAGCGTCGATATGATTTATAGCCGCCAATTAATTGCCGAGCAGCAATGTCTAGCGTATCCAAAAGAGCTACAATCGATTTGGACCGCATTCCGCCGCGCCAACAATAAATAACAATTTGATAGCCTTGTTTTGCATAATCACTTATGCTTTGTATTATGGCAGGAAGTTTGGATGAGACAAATTCTAGTCCCCGCTGCTTAGCGGCATCGACACTGACCTGCTTATACAGAGTACCAACAATAGCTCTTTCTTCATTTGAAAATATGGGGATATTTATAGCGCCAGGCAAGTGACCCTGAGCAAATTCCTGAGGTGTACGGACATCAATAAATAAACGATTTGGCATTTTTAATGAATCTTGGATAGAAACAATTTTGTCCAATGCTTCTTCGACCTTTCCTTGTACATCATTTATGCTGATTATATCAAATCCATAAATTTTACACCAGAACCCCGCCATGCCGACCGCGGCAAAAAACCCTGCCAAGAAAAGCCAGAGGCTTTCTTAGCAGGGTTCAGCAATTTATTCACTTGTAAATATTGAATTATGGATAGCAAAACTGTCTTCTTGTGCTTATTTTAATTTATTCCTTAAGTAGTTTAAGGCTCCGCCTTCTTTTAACACCCGTTTGTCAAAATCAGAAACTTCTAAAATAGTTTTAATCGCAATATTCTTATTTACCACTTTTATTGTTACTTCACCTTTATCAACTTGTGCATATACATCATTAATTGCAAAAACATCATCCATATCAATTTTTTCATAATCGGTCTTGTTCTTAAACACCAGCGGAAGTATTCCGTAATTTATCAAGTTTTCTTTATGAATCCTGGCAAAAGATTTTGCAACTACTGCCTCAACACCAAAAAACATTGGGATTAGTGCCGCATGTTCCCGGCTTGATCCTTGTCCATAGTTTTCTCCGCCGATGATTACTGAGTTTTTTAACTTCTTAATTCTTGGGACAAAAGTTTCATCAGTATAACAAAAAGTATATTCCGCAAACTTAGGAATGTTGGCAATATATTTTAAGATATCGGTATTAGCCGGAATAATATCGTCTGTTGTAATATTATCGCCTAATTTAATTACTGTCGTTGCTTCGATATCAGCTCTTAACACACCTCTTTCCGGCAACGGTACGATATTTTCCCCTCTAATGATGTCAACCTTCTTATTATCCTTTACTTCAGCGGGAGAAATGATCAGACAATCGTCTATTTTATAAGACGTCGGCTCAGCGCATTCCTTTAAAATATTTACATCTACAATATCCCGCGGATCAGTAATTTTTCCAGTAATTGCTGTTGCAGCTGCCGTTTCCGGACTAACCAAATATACAGAAGCATCATTCGTCCCACTTCTTCCCTTGAAGTTACGATTTGATGTTCTAACAGCAATTCCGTTTACACAAGGAACTTGGCCTATTCCAATGCATGGCCCGCAAGCGCACTCAAGAATTCTTGCTCCCGCCTCTACCAAATCTGCTAATACACCATCTTGAATGAGCTGCTCTAACACTTGTCTTGAGCCAGGTCCAACAGTCAAGTCAATGTCTTTATGAACCTTTTTACCTTTTAATATTTTTGAAGCTTTTAATATATCGGAGTAAGAAGCATTTGTACAGCTACCAATAAAAACCGAATTTGCTTTAACTTCGCCAACTTCTCTTGCCTTTGCAACTAAGTCAGGCATATGCGGTTTTGCTACCAAAGGTTCAAGTTCATTAAGATTGATTTCAATCGCTTTCTCATATTCAGCATCGTCGTCAGGTAATAACTCTACCCAATCTTGCTCGCGTCCCTGCCCTTTTAAGAAATCACGGGTAACTTGGTCGCTAGGAAATATACCTGTTGTAGCACCCAATTCAATACTCATATTTGCTAACGTCGCTCTTTGAGGTACTGAAAGACACTCTATTCCTTCGCCGGTAAATTCAATAATATAGCCGATTCCTCCTTTTACACTTAACACTCTTAGGGCTTCTAAAGCAATGTCTTTTGCGGATACACCAAGTTGAAGGTTGCCGGTTAAATTAATGTTTAACACTTTTGGTGTCGTAAGTTTAAAGCCTTCGCCCACCATACTCTTTGCAACACTTAGCCCTCCGCTGCCAATCGCAATCATCCCCAATGCTCCTGAGGTCGGAGTGTGACTATCTGCCCCCAGCATTACTTTTCCCGGTTTAGCAAATCTTTGGCAGTGCAAAAAGTGACAGATACCATTGCCAGGTTTTGAGAAATACACGCCAAATCTTTGGGCTGCTGTTTTAAGATACATATGATCATCGGCGTTTTCAGACGAAGTCGCCAATGTATTATGATCGCAATAAAAAACCGATGTCTCGGTACTAACCTTATCAACCTGAACACTTTCCAGCATTTGAGCTGCCATGATGCCTGTCAAATCATGCCCTAGTGTTTGATCTACTTTTATTGTAATTTGTTCATTCGGCAGCATATTTCCATCCAATAGATGGCTGCTAATAATTTTTTTTGTAACGCTTAAACCCATAAATGCGCCTCCTCTAAATTCATTTTAATTATGAAATTTTCGCAGCAGTTAATGTCCCCATTTCTATTGTTGTTACCTTTTTCGTTCCTTCGGTATAAATATCCGGAGTTCTGTATCCTTCGCTAAGCACTTGTTTAATAGCGCGGTCAATTGCTGCCGCTTCCTTCGGAAGATTTAAAGCAATCTCCAGCATCATTGCTACTGAAACTATTGTTGCCAAAGGATTTGCAATCCCTTTTCCGGCTATATCAGGCGCAGTACCATGGATCGGTTCATAGAGACCAAAATTATTTTCATTCAAGCTTGCTGATGCCAGCATACCTACAGAACCGGTAGTTACGCCTGCTTCATCAGACAAAATATCGCCGAATATGCTGGTTGTTAAAATAACATCGAATATACTTGGATTACAGGCTAACTCCATTGCTGCTTTATCAACCAACATATGTTTTAGTTCTACTTCCGGATATTCTTTAGCTACCTCGGTAACCGTATCACGCCAAATTTTAGAACTTTCTAATGCATTAGATTTGTCGACACTGATAACTCTTTTCTTTCGTTGCAGCGCAAGTTCAAAAGCTTTTTTAGCTACTCTTGTTACTTCCATAACGCTATAGCATTCAACGTCATATGCTTCCAATCCATACTTTCCTTCGCGGCGGCCTTTTTCGTTAAAATAAATCCCGCCTGTTAAATCTCTAATAAGCATTATATCGATACCTTTTTCGATAATGCTATTCTTTAACGGCGACTTATCTTTAAGGTCTTCATATATTTTAGCTGGTCTCAAATTTGCAAACAGGTTAAACTCCCGCCTTAATCTAGCTAAACCTCGTTCCGGTCTCTGCTCTCTAGGCAGCGCATCCCATTTGGGGCCACCCACCGCGCCAAAAAGAATAGCATCACAGCTTTTACATTTTTCGATTGATTCATCCATTATAGGTGTGCCATGCTTATCAATACAGCAACCGCCAACTAACATATGTTCATACTTAAAATTGTGTCCGTATACCTCACCGATACGCTCCAGAACTTTAACACCTTCGCTTACGACGTCTACCCCAATTCCGTCTCCAGGAATAATTGCAATTTTAAAGTCCATACTTATTGCTCCTTCATAAGTATTATCCAATCAAAAACTAGCACTTATTAGTCTCTTTTTGCTAAAGCTTGCTTGCGCATCATCGGTTTAATTCCGCCTTCTTTGTACATACCCATAATAAAATCACTAGGAGCTTCACCTTTGTGTATCACCCCGGTTGCAACTTCACAGATAGTTCCTGCCGCAAGATCGATTTCGACCTCAGCACCTTCCTTAATCGATTCTGGTAAGGTTGGGCAAAACAGCACCGGCAGACCTAAATTCACCGCATTACGATACCAGATGCGCGCTGCTGATTTAACAATTACTGCTTGCACTCCCGATTCTTTAAGCACTATAACCGCAAACTCGCGGCTCGATCCGCAGCCGAAATTGCTGCCTGCAACAAAAATATTTCCAACCGTTCTGAACCGTTGACGCAGCGTCCTATCTGCCCCTTCTAAAGCATGTTCAGCCATTTCCTTCATATCTTGGATATATCCGTATGGTCCGGGAATGATTTGATCAGTACTAATATTATCGTGGTTATAAACGACTACCTTGCCTGAAATTTTCATATTCGTCTCCTCCCATTTATAGCTTGTTATAACTGATTAATTTGCCAGTCAAAGCCGTAGCCGCTGCAGTCAGAGGAGAAGTAAGATAAACCTCTGCTTCAACACTACCGCCCATCCGCCCGGGGAAATTGCGGTTAGCTGTAGAAACGCACCTTTCCTTCGCCGCGATAATGCCACCCAAAAGACCGGAACAAGCACCGCAGCCAGGTGAATTTATCGTAGCGCCAGCATCAACCAAAATTTGATAATAACCTTTTTCTATTGACTCTTTTAAAACATCTTTGGTTGCCATAGTTACTACAAGGCGTGTATTAGGAGCAATCTTCTTGCCTTCTAGCGCTTTAGCAACTACTTCAATATCATAACGCTTGCCACCGGTACAGGAACCGACGAAAACCTGGTTAATGGGAATACCCTCAACAGCATCAACATCACGAGCGTTCTCAACACTGTGAGGAACAGCTACCTGTGATTTTAAATTTGTCAAGTCAAACACATATTCTTCGGCATATTTGAAGTCAGGATCAGTTTCATGAACAACAAAAGGTGCATCAGTATGTCTCCGAATATCATCGATAGTTGTTTTGTCAGGTTTTATATAAGTTGACTTAGCCCCCATCTCGGTAGCCATAACAGTAAGTACAGTCCGTTCCTCCATTGAAAGCGCTTCAACAACTGATCCGGAAAACTCAATTACTTTATACGTTCCAAACTCCGAACCAAGTTGCCCCAACACGTATAATGCTGCATCTTTAGCCATAACGCCATCTTGCAGTTTACCGTCTAGCCGGACATTAATTACATCTGGCACTCGAAACCAAGTAGAACCATTTATCAATACTGCAGCCATATCGGTAGCACCAAGTCCGGCAGCAAAAGCGCCATACGCACCATGAATAGGAGTGTGAGAATCAGTAATCACAATAATATTACCCGGTCTTACCAGCCCCCGTTCAGGCAAAAGATTATGCCCGATCCCTTCATTAATATCATCAATATGGCAGCCCTGCTCTTCAGCAAATTCACGGAAAGCCTTATGAGCTTCAGCCACTTTTAAATCCGAAGCAGGTGCATTGTGATCAAGAAAAATATGAACTTTATCAACATCCCATACTTTCTCGCCTAGCATTTCTTTAAAAGACCTCACAACAATTAAGTAGACATCATTAATTCCAGCTAAGTCAATTTTCGCAGTAATAACTTCACCCGGGCGTACTTCAGTTTTGTCAGCTGCCGCAGCTAACATTTTGTGTACGGCGTGCATAGCCAAATCCATCTCTCCTCTACATTTACAGATTATTGTGGTCACATTATAATTAAAGCAAATTCTGTGCCAAACTAGAAAACCGCTAAATTGAGCTGTATTTTTCGAATACTTTGTTGCAACCGTTGCAATTATATCGGATATGTTGCATACTTGTAGCATAATGGTTGCAGTTCGTTGCAGGAGTGTTGCGTATGAATAAAATTGCTTTTTTGGTCCCACACGCCCCTATGATTGCCATTATTAAAGAGGTTTTGGCATCAGATAACCAAATTTGCGTACAATACTGCCAGCTTAATGACAGGATTAATTCAGCAGAAAAATTGGTTGAACAGGGCTATGAAATTATCATAACCAGGGCCGGTACAGCCGCGAGAATCAAAAATTCAACTCTAAACGTTACTGTTGTCGAACTGCCGGTAACCGCCTTTGACATCATTCGTGCCGTAACAACAGCTAAAACTTATGGCTCAAACATCGCTGTTGTCGCCTATGCCTCAATGGTCAGAGAAATCGACGCTCTCACCCCCCTACTAGATGTCTCTCTAAAACAATATTTGACCGAAAGCGGCGATGCCGAAATTCAAAACATGGTCCTCGAAGCCGCTCGTGACGGCGCAGATGTGGTTGTTGGCGGCGGACTTTGTTGTCAGGCAGCACAGAAGTTCGGACTCCCCTCTGTATTCATCGACAGCGGTAAAGAAGCTATCCTCCAGGCAATCGAAGAAGCGCGGCGAATTCAGCAGGCCATCGAAGCGGAAAAAATCAAACTAAGCTTGTTTACAGCGGTTTTGGACTATGTCCATGATGGCATCATCACCGTTGACTGCCAACAAAAAATTACCAGCATTAATATGCGGGCTCAACAAGTATTCAAAACATCATCAGCAAAAGCCCTAGGCCAAAATATCGGTAATTTCTGGCCCGGGCTCGATCTATCCGGGTTAATTAAAACCAACCAAGAAGAAATCAATAAGCTTTTACAAATTAAGGGTCTTAAGGTCATTTGCAACAAGGTTCCAATCGTAGTAAATAGCAACCTAACCGGAGCACTGGTGACCTTCCAGGAAATATCCAAAATCCAACAAGCCGAGGCCCATATTCGCAAAGAAATTTATAATAAAGGCCATATTGCAAAAAAGCATTTTGCTGACATATGCGGAACAAGCAACGCCATCACGCAAGCAGTCACATTAGCCAAAGAGTTTGCCTCCACTACTTCCAACATCTTAATTGTCGGCGAAACAGGCACAGGTAAAGAAGTATTTGCCCAGAGCATCCATAATCACAGTTCCCGTGCACGCGGCCCATTTGTAGCTGTAAACTGCGCGGCACTACCCGCTCAAATTCTTGAAAGCGAACTTTTTGGTTATGTCAGCGGGGCCTTTACCGGCGCAAACAAAGAAGGTAAACCAGGCCTATTCGAACTGGCTCACGGCGGCACAATTTTCCTTGATGAAATTGCCGAAATGGACTACACCAATCAGAGCCGTCTCTTACGCGTACTGCAAGAAAGGTCAGTTATGCGTCTCGGCAGCGACCGGGTCATCTCAGTTGACGTTCGGGTTATCGCCGCAACCAACAAAGACCTTAAAACGCTGATTCGCACCAATCTGTTTCGCGAAGACCTTTTCTTTCGTCTTAATGTACTAAAACTTGAATTGCCCCCGCTTCGCGAACGCTATCAAGACATCCGAAGCATGACGGAATACTTTATTAATAATCATGCGTCATCAAACCGCAGCTTCTCCATTGATCCACTGGGAATGAAAGCCTTGGAAAGCTATAGTTGGCCAGGCAACATCCGCGAGTTAGAAAACGCCGTTGAACGCCTTATGGCCTTGTGTCAAACCGGAACAGCCAGCCAATCCGATATTGCAGCAGTATTAGAAAAGTGGCACGAACCTCCGGTCAAAGCTTCGTTTTATGATGAGCAGGTCCGTGAAATAACCGATGCATTGAACAAAGCCAAAGGAGTTCAAAGTACAGCCGCAAAAATCCTTGGTATCGATAGGACTACCCTCTGGCGTAGAATGCGTAAACTTGGCATTCATATATAACAAGACGGGACTACGCAAAAGCGTAGCCCCGTCTTGCTATATTATTTTATATTTTCCTCTTAATCACAGTGTTTTAGGCAATTTTAAACCTTGAATTTCGCCACCGCAGCCTGTAGGTCGCTTGCTAGTGTGGCCAAACTCTGACTAGAAGAGGCTATCTCCTGCATCGACGCCGACTGTTCTTCAGTTGCCGCCGATACTGTCTGTGCTTCAGCGGCATTAGTTTTACTTATCGTATCAATTTCATTAATTGAAGTTACCAACGCTCGACTTCCACTTGTCATATGATTGATAGCCTCAGATATTTCCTTAATCTGTTCTGAAAGCCCTTGTATCGAACAAACAATTTTCTCAAACATATCGCCAGCAGAAGCGACAACCGCAATTCCCGTCCGAACTCCTTCAGCCCCTGTTTGAGTCACAGCAACAACTTGCTCCATATTCGTTTGATTTTTATGGATTAACCCCCCGATCTGTTTAGCTGCTTGATTAGACTCTTCCGCCAATTTCCTTACTTCTTCCGCCACCACTGCGAAACCGCGCCCATGTTCACCAGCCCTGGCAGCTTCAATCGCAGCATTTAGCGCCAAAAGGTTGGTCTGGCCAGCAATAGAAGAAATAAGATTGACGATTTCGTTGATTTCACGTGATCCTGTCATTAATTCGCCAATTGCAGCCTGCACCGCTTCTGACCCCTGTCCGATCTCTTGCATTTTGCTCACAGCCTGCTCTACTGTTCGTCTCCCTGCGTCTGCCTCACATGATGTATTTTGTGCAATCTCCGCCACTCCCTGTGCCACAACCGAAACCTGTTCTATATTACCAGCCATTTTTTCCGCGACAGTACTAATTTGGTTAACTGCCGCAGCCTGTTTATCTGACCCTAGCGCGATTTCAGTAATCGAGCCAGCAACCTGGTTAGCTGCTTCTGCTGACTGTTCTGAGCTTGCAGTAAGTTCTTCACTTGAAGCCGCTACTTGCTCAGCTTGGATCTGCACATGTTTGACTAAATCCCGCAAAGCGGCTCGCATTCTCCGAAAGCCTTGCGCCAGTTGTCCAATTTCATCTTCCGAATCAACCTTCGCCGTCTGCTCCCGAAGATCGCCATCAACAAGCAATTCGCATTCATCCCGAATCAGCAATATCGGCTTAACAAAACGCTTGCTAAGTACAGTTAAAAATACTATGGCAATAATAATAAATGCCAATGATATCCCAACCATTGTTCGCGACAGCATAACCGCTTCTTTATTAACCTCTGCCTCCGGCGCCTCGATTATCATAACCCAACGTACATCACCAGGCAAATCGACTGGTGTAAGAACAGCAAATCTCGTTCCTTCGTGAACATTGTACATTCCTTGAAGTTGTCCGCCTTTTTCAACAACAGCTTTAAACAAGGTAATTAAACGATCATCCTGTTCAAGGTTTTGCGTTTTTAATTCAGGGTTCTTTTTCTCGGTAAGGTTAAAGTTATTAATCAGCTCTTGATTTGGATGGGCAATAATTTTACCGGACCGTTCCGCCAAATATCCGAAGCCATTCTCCTTGAATTTTAACGCCTGAATGGTTTCTGATAACCTGCCTAATGAATATACCGCATTGAGTACACCTTTTAACTGACCATCCCGGATAATCGGCACAGCAAGAATAACTACCATCTTACCTGTTACCTTCGATACCATCGGATCAGATACATTAGCTTTTTGAGTTATCATTACCTTCTTATAATTAGCATCGTTAATATAGTTAGCTCTACTTCCATCAGCGCGAAGCCCCGTCCCGTCAGCAAAAATTAATACTAAATTATCAAAATCCTTAAGCCGTTTTTTAGTCGCAACCAGCGCGTCTTGTATTTGCTGTTCGTCACTGTCGCCACTAACCTGCAACTGGCAGGCCACTTCCTCAAGACGAACTATCTTTTCACGTATATCTGCTTTAACCTGGTTTGAGTAATCAACACCAAGCGCCCTCGCTGTTTCGCCAGTACTGTTTGCCAAAGAATGATTTGATAAATAATAACTAATACCTGATAATACTACGAAAGATAGTATAAAAAAAGGTACTAAAAGAACAAGAAGCTTGGTTCGCAAACTTTTTACTTTCATCGTTTCCCCCTCCTCCGAAGTTTACTTTTGTCCGACACTTTTCAACGCATTACACTTTTTATGCATATTCTATTTGCCTGGGCAAAAAAGTAATAACCAGGCTACTGCAAAACGCCGAAATCCTGATTATTACTTAATATACCGGTTACTTAAAACCTTATTATAGTTTCAGAAATTATTTCTTCCTCCAGCTCATGACCAAAGGAACTGTTTATGTAATTATGTTGCCTAGAACCAGAAAGCGACATAAGCTTGCATAAATGGGTTGTAATCAGTGGAAGATGATCCAGTTCCCTTAAATTTGTCATATTCAAGATTCAGCACCGCATTTTTGGCAATTGCGAAATCATAGCCAACACCGATACCCTTAACGTCGCCCGCTAATTTGTTAAGCGTCATAGGAAGCGCGGTTGTAGCAGCATGCCAATCAACAGCTTTAGCACCAACCTTTGCATATCTCATATACAAATCATTAGAACCAGGTTTGGCCTTATCAGCTTTACCATACTGCAGAGTTGTAAACCAGGCGGTTTTATTAGCAGATGAATTTGCAGAATACGTAGAATCAGTATTTTTTGTATATTCGCCAAACACAGTAAATTTCTCTGTAATGTTAGAACTAAAACCTAAATCATAGTTCTTATAATGAGCATTATAGCTTGTATTCTTCATAGCCCCTGCATATAAAGTAGTCGACCCGCTAACCGCACCTTGCAGACCAAAAACAACCGCGCTCAAATTACCTGTAGTCACCTCATAATTGGCCGCAGCTACAGGACCAGGCATATAGCTATAGTCACCATACGCGACAAAACCACTCAACTTATTACCAAAAGTTAGTTTAGCGCCATCAAAATAGTCGCCGCCAAACATTAAGCCATTACTTACTTTAACGTTCTGACGGCCAACAGTAAAGTCTGAACCCGCCACAACATTTTTGAAGATAACATTCAACCTGGCAAACTCCAAATAACCATTACGGGTAGTATCGCCATTATTAGCATCAGAAGTCTGTATGCGCGCTTGCAGCATACCGTCAAAAAGCATACTATCGTTAATCTTAGCACTCAACATCAAGCGACCATCATTAGTAAACCGCGATGCGCTAGCCGTGCCATTTTTTCTACCTTGCAGCGCATCATTCTGTTGGAACCGGACACGATCATAGCCAGCAATTTTGATAGTGCCGGAGTTCTTCTCCAGAGCTGCAACCCGAACTCCAAGGCTGTTCAACTCGGCAGCAAATTCATTGCCAAGCTTGTCAATTACAGCTTTTTGCTGCGGATCAGCTTTATCCTTTTTAGTAAGAGCGTTGGCTACAATTTGAGCCATTTCGTAGCGGGTTAACGTTCTGTCGCCCCGGAAATTTTTGTCGTCAACTGCTGTAATAATCCCCTCTTTAGCTAGCTTGCTTACCACAGCATAGGCCCAGTGGTTCGCAGGAACATCGACGAATTGATCACCAGAAGCAGCCATAACTGTGCTAAAAGTACTAAATACAAAAATTCCAACCAAAACAACAGCTAACTTTTTCATCAGTTTTCCCCCTAATTTTTAATTACTGCACTGAGCCTTAGAAGGGAGCTTGAGTTTACTTGTTGCCTCAATATTTCCCTTATCTAAAACCTTATATCTATCACCCGTGCCAACTGCCTCCGGGAACAAAATAATCCCCCCTCCCGTTCCCGGAAGTATACACAAGCGTCTAGATCCGCTCTTTTATTTTCCCCGTACCACTGGTTCATCTACCGGCTCAACAAGCGTTAAGACAATCAAGAAACATATGATACAACCGCCCGCCAGTGCGGTGAATACCATATCCCAATTGTACTTATCCAAAATCATTCCTATAGCCAGAGGGGCACAGAATCCGCCTAACTGACCCAAAGTATTAGTTATCGATGTAGCAATCGGGAATTTTTCTTTTGTCGCCAATCCCATGGGATAAACCGTAAAGCCAGAGAAACCTAATGAAAGTATCAGTCCGGATACAAAAAGCAAACCACCTAGTAAATATGGATCTTCAGGCGAATATTTCAGTGAATACATCGCAATAGATGTCGCCAAAGCAGTAACCAGCATCAGCGGTTTACGCCGTTTGCCAAAGACATTATCTGATAACCACCCGCCAATCATGTTCCCAAGCACAGTCCCAGCAAAGGGGGCTGACGAAGCAAAGGCCATCTTCATAATTGCAAATTTCTTAACCGTAACAAGGTAGGTCGGAATCCAAGTCATCATGGTGGTAGTAATGGCAACCATAAAGAAGTAGCCCAGTGCACTGCCAACCATATTCCAGGAAAGAAATAACTTAGCATTAGTATCAAGGCGGTCGATTTTTTTAGCACGAATTATTTTATCCAACCACCAAAGTTTGTACTGTTTTACTTCCACGGTCTTTTGATTATTAACCACAACATCATTAGCAATATATTGAGCTTCCGCCAGTGAACAAAACGGACTCTTCGACGGTTGATTAGCTACCACAAAGTACCATACCAGACCCAGAATTATACCCGGGACGGCAAATATAAAGAATATCTCGCGCCAACCCCACTGTTGAATAATAAGCGCGCAAATCAGCGGCACCACCAGCGGGCCAAACTTGGATGAGGCAATAAAAATTCCGGTCGCCAGCCCCTTTTCTTTAGCAGGGAACCAGTTGTTAATAGTAGTAGGCATTCCGACAGCCATCGGCCCTTCCGTAAGACCTACTGCAAGGCGGCAAGCCTTAAGTTGAAAAATTGACCCCGCGAAACCTATAAGTCCGGTAAAAACAGAGAGTAAAACCATAAAAATTGAAAATACCCGGCGCACTCCAAGTTTCTCACACAAATATCCGCCCGGGAGCATCGCCAAAGCGTAACCAAGGAAAAACAAACTTATAAAACCACCGGCCTCAGTATTGGTCATAACAAACTCTTTACGTATATAAGGCAGCGCAATACCGAGGTTAGCACGGTCAGCAGTAGCAACAGTGTAAATCAAAAAGATTAACCCCAACACAACCCAGCGAAACTTTGTCATCTTTGCCACAGCACCTGTAGTTTGAGACATTCTTTTCCCTCCACTCCTAAATATATTGCAATTAAATCAAACACGTACAAAGATATTTAGTAACCTTAATTTAGATGATTCTGCCTCATAAAATACCTATCCGTTAAACCAGCTTTTACACTTATCGATAATTGATTATTTGGAATATTTTACCATTTCAGACATATCACTATCCTCCCTCCATTAAGCCAATTGCTTATTTGCAAAACTAGTATTTTATTTCACTAACTTATAATCGCAATTTTCATGCCATGCTATTCTGTTTCCCCAAAGCCTTGCTATTTCGCAATCTTCCTCCTTACAAAAAAACAGGTAGTTTCACAAGCGAAACTTTCATTCCACTTGTGAAACTACCTGTTTAAAAATTCTGACCAGTCCACTATTCTCGTTCCCGCATTTTTTGCATCTTGCGCCACAATGTTGTCTTGCCAATCCCTAACTGCGCCGCAGCCTCGGCAATAGTCGTACTTTTATCTAAAACCTTAGTTATTAAAGCTTCCTCTTGTGACGCTATCTGTTCACGCAAACTCCCTTGTTCCATTGTTTCGGTATAACTTTGGAAAATAATCGGCGCAATATTTTTCAATAGTTCAACCCCATTGTCATCTGCATTCATATCATCTAAGAAAAACGAAAGCCGTTGCGTAAAATTCAATAATTCACGCACATTACCCGGCCAAGAGTATTTCATTAGATATGGCATCATATCCTTTATCAACGGGCCAGCAGTCTCCCGCTTGTTTTCAGGCAAAAACTCCTGACAAAGCAAAGGAATATCTTCTTTGCGCATACTTAGCGACGGAATCTCCAAATATAAAACATTCAAACGATAAAAAAGATCCTCTCTAATTATACCGTTTGACAACATTTTATGCGGCGATACATTAGAAGCAGCAACAATCCGAATATCTACCGGAATAATTCTATCGGCGCCAATGCGTAACACCTCACGTTCCTGCAACACCCTCAAAAGTCGCCCTTGCATCTCAATTGGCATCGCATTAATTTCATCAAGAAAAATCGTGCCACCATGAGCCAATTCAAATAAGCCAGCCTTACCCTTGCGTTTTGCTCCCGTAAAAGCACCTTCCGCATAGCCAAACAACTCGCTCTCTAATAGCGATTGCGGCAACGCGCCGCAGTTAATTGCTACAAATGGACCCGTTGACCTTTTGCTCGCATGATGAATCCCTTGTGCAAAAAGTTCCTTTCCTGTACCTGATGGTCCGTAGATGAAAACAGTAAAGTCAGAACCAGCAAACTTTTTTGCTAAATCTTTTTTTTGCTTAATAATCGCCGACTGTCCCAAGATGTCTGCAAAAGTAAGTTTAGCGCGAAAGTTCTGCTCAACAATTTCTTTACGTATTCTATTTTCTATCTGAACAATTCGAGACGCTTCCTGAAATGTTGCGATAGCCCCCACAATCCGATCACCATTATTAATTGGAATGCGATTAGTTACAATTCTTACTTCCCCAACATCTTGAAACTCATTGACATGCGACTGTCCATCATCAAGCACTTCGTGGATATGGGTGTTTGGAATTACCTTTTTAATCTTTTTCCCAATTACATCCCGGGCTTTAATTCCAAGAATTCTTTCTGCTGCACAATTGAAAATATCAATTTGCCCCTGCGCATCAACAGCAATAATCCCTTCATAGGAACAATCAAGAATAGCCTGAAGCCGATTAGCCCGGCGTTTCTCTTCATAGTGTAGATCAGCCAGCTCTTTCGCCCGCAATAGTGCTTCCCGGATTGTGTCACGGCTAGTATGCAAAAATACATTAGGAATACCATACTTATTAGCGTAGTTAATCGACTGCCCGCCGCCAACCACACAATAATTACCTTCTTCCGCCAGTTTAGCGATCTGCGTTTCGAGCTCAGGAAGGCTGGTAATAACAAGTTCGGTAATTGTCACCGACAAAACATCTTCAACTAAATTTAACCCAACCAAAGGCTTAAAAGATGTAATCAGTATATTGGAACTATGCTCTTTTGCCTGTTTGCAACATTCAATAATATCAAATAATCCAGTATTTATTGTTACAACCGGACAACTAAGAGCACGCGCCAAATAAAATGCCGTCCCACCACGACTAACAATCACATCTGTCGAAGAAGCAGCCAGCTTAGTCTTAAGCTGAGCTGCATCTCCCACCCAGCCGCCAGCCCCCATAATTCCTTCGACGATTTCAATATCTATATCCATTTCACCAGCAACAGACTGAGTCAATAATGATATATCACGGTATGGAGAAACAAAAGTTATTTTACTCATCGCAAACCTCCAAGAATGTTAAGGTTATTTTTATAGCTCATCCGTTATATATTCTGTGTTTCAATATGTGAGTATACAAAACTTTGCAACCCAAATGCTTGCTTACTCTATTTAATCCGCGTTAGTCAGACTTATATTGTTTATTAATATTAGGGTCTTAATTTCATCTAGAGTTTATCATAAATCACTTTAAGCAACTATATAAAACTGAAACCCGCAAAATTTGCGGGTTTCAGTTTTATATAGTTGCCATCATCAGCGCAATGTTACAAACTAGCCATTCCCGCTTCGCATAGTCTTTTACGTTTACATGCTCCATTCCGGCCTCCATAGCCACTTTTCCATTCGGCGCTCATTCTGAACAGATTTCCTTATAACTACTAACTTTTTCTAAGATTTGAGTACTTGGAGTTCCAGGATAAGCGGATGCAAAAGCTACGCCCTGATGCCGTTATATCCATGACTTACTGATTACACGCGCCAACTTTCGCCATACATGTATTGATATCTGCTTCTATGCCTTCACCCATTTCCAAAGCTGTTGCTATAACCTGATTTAAGTCGTAACCCGTTTCATAACCCATGGCATGAAGCAGGTTAACTAAATCCTCGGTAGGAATATTACCTTTTGCCCGCGGTACAAATGGGCAGCCACCCATACCGCCGAGAGAAGACTCGACACTTCGAATACCTTCTTCTACCGCAACAAACGCATTCGTGAGACCCATTCCACGTGAATCATGCAAATGTACGGAGAAAGAATCCAAATCAAACGTTTCTTTCAAAGCCCGTATTACTTTCCTGGTGTGAGTGGGGCTACTAATACCCGCCGTATCGCCCAGGCCAATGTCTTTTACGCCAAGGTCAAAGGCCGTTTGGCAAAGCATTTTGATACGGCCTATCGGTACTTCATCGCCGAAAGGAGAACCAAAGGCACAGGCCAAGCCTAGCGTAAGCTTTACACCCTTAACCTCGCTTGCCATCGCTTTAAAATCTTCCAGCGATTTTTCAATAGAGCAGCGCGAATTTCTCATATTGTGTTCTTCACTGGCCGATAAAACAAATTGAATACTTTTCGTTCCAGCCTCAAGAGCATCATCTACTCCACGCTTGTTCAAAGTAAGAGCCATGAGTTCCACTTCCAGCTTCTTCTCATCTGCATACGCATTGAGCGTTTCTATCAGCTCTTTTGCTCCCGCCATCTGTGGCACGCGTTTTGCATTTACGAAAGAGGTTACATCCATTTTTCGCGCACCGTAAGCAATCATTTTTTTAATATATTTCAGTTTTGTTTCCAAAGGAATAAGAACTTTGTGATTCTGCCAACCATCGCGCGGACAAACTTCGACTACACTCACTTTTTTATCCATTATAAAAATCTCCCATATTAGTTAATTGAGCCATTATCTTTAAATTTCGCAATTTCCGCTTCGCTAAAGCCAATTTCTTTTAATATTTCAGCATTATGTTGTCCTAGATCCGGTGCTGCCATCTTGTATTCACAAGGATATTCACTCATTTTGATTGGATTTCCCATCACCGTTAACTCTCCGGCTTCCGGATGCTGTACTTTTACAAACATCTCTCTGGTTTCACGGATATTTTTATCTTCATATACTTCTTTGACTGTATAAATCGGGCCAGCCGGCACTTCGACCCCTAAAATAATATCTACACATTCCAAAACAGTTTTATCGCTTGCCCACTTATTTATAATTGCTTTTAACGGATCCGCATTTTTCTTTCTTGCCTCGGTATTAATATAAAGCGGATCACTAGCCAGTTCCGGCATTCCCATCGCTGCCGACAAGGCTACAAAATGCTTGTCCGTTCCGCTGGCAATTACAAAGCCGGTTTTTTCCGGTGCTTTACCTTCGTAAACATATTGCATGGCTTTTGCTTCCAGCCCTGATACGATAGTATCAACAAGCGCTATATCAATCTGTTGCCCCTTGCCGGTTTCCTGGCGTTTAATAATTGATGCCAGTATACCAATAGCCGCATTCATTCCTGCCATAATATCTCCAATGGCCATTCCAGCACGAGTTGGTTCTTGTCCCGGCCAGCCGGTAATACTCATCGATCCGCCCATCGCCTGGGCAATCAGGTCATAACCCGGCCGGCTGGAATACTCTCCATATTGACCAAACCCTGAGATTGATGTAAAAATAATCCTTGGATTCAAACTCTTACATACTTCATAACTGAAACCTAATTTTCCGATAACACCTGGTTTCATATTTTCAATCAGCACATCAGCCGATTTAATTAATTCAGCAAAGATTTTTTTGCCTTCTTCTGATTTTAGATTTAAACTTACACCTCGTTTGTTACGGTTTAAATTTTGGAAATACATGCTCCGCCCTGTTTTCTTTTCTCTCGGCATAGCGTTACGAACAAATTCACCTTTTGTCATAAGATTTTCAACTTTTATTACATCTGCTCCCATATCTGCTAAAAACATGCCACAATAAGGACCAGCTAAGAACTGGGTAAAATCTAAAACTCGAATTCCTTTTAATAAACTATTATTCATACAAATATACCTACTTTCTCCATAGTTATTACAAATTGAACATCAGTTTTTGAACCATTTCTTCTTGTTTAAAAATTAAATTACTCACCTCCAAGTAATACTAATCTTACATATAGAAAAGTAACACCCAGTACTAATTTCACTTTATTAATACTCGCAATTTTCATACCAACATCTTTCACGGCAAAAATGCCTTGCTTTTCTTAGTAATTTCGGCTTTGCCGATTTCGATAAATTCAAACGATATTTCACAAATGAAACTTCTGTTTCATTTGTTGAATTTTCTGTTATTACTCTTTGAAACAAAATTGGCTTTTTTTTTTGTAAAAATAGTATTATCAAAAAAGGGAGTGGGCTAAAACAAAAAGTTCTAGCCCACTCCCTTGAATTTTAAAAGCCTGCACTAGCTGACAGCCTCTTTCTCATCAGCTACGCCTAACATCAATAGTATTCCCGAACCAATAAATGCAGCGGCTCCGATATCTACTTTGAAAAGCAATATCAATGAAAGAGCACCCGCTATAACACACAATGTTTGTATCTGCTTGGTATTAAACTTCTCCGGTTTTTTTAATTCTACATCCGTATTTTTTTTAATCTTAAGACCCCCAAGCAAAAAGTACGCTATGACAGCTTCCGATAATATCCCAGACAAAGTTGCAAACCATATCGGAAGATAATTAGTTGCCCCTTCTTTGGCGGCCAATCCCGCAGATTCTATTGCGTTAACGATATTTTGGGGTTCATAATTATTCTATAAGTATCTATATACGAAATTTATTCAGATTTTCTTTTAAATCATTTGCCAAATTTGCTAACGCATCACTTGAAGCGGCAATTTGCTGCATTGCTGCCGATTGCTCTTCCGTTGCCGCAGAAACTGTTTGTGTATGTACTGCGGTCTCATTCATAACGTGATTAATTTCATTCGAAGCGTCTTCCACAGTATGACCATTAGCAAGTAACGTATCTACTCGTGACAATACCTGTGAAGTTTTTTGCTGTACATTTTGGATTAAATCCGAAATCTCCATGAAATGTGCTTCCGCTTCATTAACATGTTTCATTCCTGAAGAAACATCGTCAGTCGATTGATCAACTGCCGCCACAGTCTCACTCACACCTTGCTTGATTTCTTCTATCAGCACAATAATTTGACTTGCCGAATGCTGCGATTGTTCCGCAAGTTTCCGAACTTCATCAGCAACCACAGAAAATCCTCGTCCTTGTTCACCTGCCCGCGCCGCCTCAATCGCAGCATTTAGCGCCAATAAATTGGTCTGAGCAGCAATACTAGAAATCATATTAACAATCTCACTAATCTTCGTTGTTCCACCCGATAATTTAATAATGGCCTCACTCACATTTTTCGTACTTGCATTGATATTTTCCATCTGCATTCTAGCAGCTTGAGCCATTTCAGTCCCCTTCGCAGTACGTTCCACCGCAAGATTTGCCGAAACATTAACAGCTTCTGTATCACTCTTCATTGTATTAATGTCTTGCATGAAATCATCAAACGTCGTACGCACCTTATCCATAGCCGCTTGTCCATTTACTGTTTCTGACGCTACTTTGGTAACCGCTTCTGCCACTTGCGTTGCACTCTGTGCCGACTGATTTGCGCCTTCTTTCAACTGCAAAGATGAACTTGCGGTATGACTCGCTGATTCACTAACCTGGCTAATCAAAGACCATAACTTTTCCCGCATTTGAAGCATAGCCATATGCAAAATGCCCACTTCGTCCTTTGATTGATAATTGGAACAATCGATTCTTTCCAATGTAGACTTGGTCAAATCACCCCGAGCAATTGCGCTGGCATATTCTGACATTTCCCTTATTGGCCGTACAATACGCCTTGCAAGGATATTTACAATAAAACCAGCTAATCCTAAACCGATAAAGAAGAGCACAACAAACAGCCACGCAAGCCGTTTTACTGGTGCAAATTCCTGTGCAGTTGGAGCAACCGTAAATACCCCCCATTTATCCTGGGTAGGAACAAATGCCACAATTGACTCAGTACCATCAATTTTGGTAATAATATATCCCCCACGCCCCTGCTGGATACTCTCCAACGCCTGTGCTAACTGTTCATTACCCAAATCTTTAATATTACTTTTCATAATAAGTTCTTCTTGGGGATGACTAACAATCATTCCATCAGGAGCTGCTAACATACAATAGCCAGCTTGCCCAATCCTTGTTTCACTAAATCCTTTGGTAAATTCATCAAGCGGAATACCGCCGACTACGGCGCCAATAACACGATTATTCACCGATACTGGAGCAGCACCTACCACAATTGTTTGGCCTGTAGTCACAGATACAATCGGATTATCCATAAAGGTCTTTCCTTCAGGAAGTCTTTTTACATACGATAAACTGGATGCATCTACTAATTTCCCCGCACTTGTCGCCACATTCTTACCAGATAAGTCAGGCAAAAAACTAACCGGATTCCATTGGGAATAATCGTCATGCATTCGTTTTGTAAACCCAAACTGCAACTGTACATCGGACTGCAAATTATTAAATTGCGCCGCGCCTTGCTTTCCAAAAGAATCCATAATTGTTTTTTCGCGTTGCATCCTTATATCAAAAGTATTTGCCAATTCTTGAGTCTGAATCTGAAAGCGCTCTTCTAAATTTGTCTGAAGTATTTTTGATGTGTTCCAATATGAAATTGCCATTACACAAAGCAAAATGACAGCAATAGTGCTAATGATTGATACTAATAATTGCATACGCAAGCTCTTCATACACAAACCCCCTCGTAACCCTGTGCCAAGTTCACCAGAATAGCACCCGTAAAAAAGTAATCTGTTAACGAAATGAAATGATAAAGTTGTGGTTGGTCTTTATGTCACTAAAGACCAACCACTTCCCCCAACTAATTCGATTTTTCAACCCCATTTAATTCTTTGCTGTAATCTTTATTTAATGCCGCTTGCTGAAATGCTGAACTGCTAGGTAAAGCCATTCTAAAATCGGTAATACGTTCAAATTCAACTTTACCTGATTTTACACCGCCGCTTAAAATATGACCGCCGAATTTACGATCATCGGAAATAAAATGCAGATGATAACCAGTTACATTAACTCCATTGACATATTCCGGGCACCAAAAGCCAACAATTGTCCCTTTCATATTTTGAATATCAAATACAGATTGTGTTTTTGCAGCCTCTGTTAATGATGGGTACGGTTTGCTTTTTCCAGGAATACTGCGGGTCTTTCCGGTAAATACGCCATCAATACGGATAGCATAAATATAATTTTTATCTTTAATCATATTGTCCAAAGCTTTTTCCAGTTCATTAAAATTCTGTATATCATGAATTTCGCCCGTCCGTTCCGGATAAAAATTCATCACCGTTGCAAAAGGTGTTTTTACCTGATTATTAACTAAAACAACCTCTCCAGTAGATTTCACCTGATAAAAATTACCGTCTAAAGCAATCATCTCTCCATCTAATCTTTCTAGTGTACCAATGCCAAAACCACCATGCTGCTTTAATTCTTTAATTGTAACTTCTCCATCATATACTCCTTGCAACAAAGCATTTATTGTTGAAACTTGATACAATGAATTTTGCGGTTGCGCACTGGCAATGACAGTAAAAAACAATAATCCCACAACAAAAATAGCACTACGATTAAACGACTTCATTTTATTCATCATCTCCATTTAATATTTGACTTAAAATCATTTTTAAATTAAACACCCATCGCCTCCGCTTTCTACATAAAAAACACAGAAAAAGCAAATTAAAACATAATTTTACTTTTTCTGTGTTTTTTTGTTAAATCCTCTTTATTCAATGTTACGTTTTATTTAAAATGTCAAACCAACCTCAGAACAAACCTGCCTGAAATTTCTCCGTTTCGTCCGCAGCCTGAGCCTCCCCCAATATGCATACTTCATACAGTGCGTACGTTTCTGCCGGAACTGGCAAAAGATCTTTCATTATTCCTTTAATATGGATACATATGTCTGTAACTTATCCATCAATCGCATTTGATATAGGAGGTAAAATATGGCCTTAGGAATTAGCCTTATTATAGTTTCGCTTATAGGTTTAATCTATGGAATAATAAAAAAAAGCAAAGCATTAATAATATCATCAGTAATTATATTGTTTATCATTGCAATTATAGGGATAGTATATTCGTATCTATATTCGCTAACTCCTTACTAACGAATTTTATACGACAATTGCCGCATGCTCAATTATAGCGAAAATGCTTATACATCAACCCCCCAGACAACATAACTGTAACAAACTCTGCGATCGGCACCGTAAGCCAGATGCCATGAACGCCAAACAAAACCGGCAATACAGCAATTCCCGCCGCGACCCATACGATCCCTTTGCTTAAAGCGACCAATACCGCTTGCCGCGGAATGCCAATAGCAGTAAAATACCCGGCTACCACAATGTTTAACCCATTAACCAGAAAAGCAAATGCATACAGCTTCGCACCATATACGGCAAACGCCAACACTGCTTCATTACCAGCATTCAAGAATAGCGCAATAACATCTTCCCCGAAAGTAAAAATCGCAATAAAAAATCCCATACCAATCAAAACAGCACTAGCAGTAACTAACTGCAAGGCCTTTTTCACACGCTCCATCTGACGACTTCCATAGTTGTAGCTGATGATGGCCCCTACACCATCGGATAGCCCAAGCAGTACATTGTTGCAACAAAGGCTAAATAACTAATAATGGTAAAAGCCGCCACACCGACTTCTCCCACATAACGCATCAACGTAATATTAAATAGAAAAGTAGTAAGGCCGATGCCCAGCTCACTTACCCCTTCGGATGCACCGCTATAAAGAATGCTGCGAGCTGCATTTTTATCAAACCTTCCAGCAAACGCCCTCAGAACTGTCCTCTTAACAAAAAATGGCAAAGCCGCCACAGTAAAGGCAATAGCAAAACCAATTCCCGTAGCTAAAGCCGCTCCTTTAAGGCCTAACGCCAGCTTTACAATAAGCAGCCAATTAAACAGCATATGACTTCCGACGGCAATCACCAAGGCCACCATGGCATAAACAGGCATCGCCACCGTTTTCAACGCATAATCCAGCACCATCATAAGCGCCAAAAAGGGCAAAAACATTCCCAAATAACGAATATAAACAGCAACCTGAGGCAATAAATGTTCATTGGCACCTAACAAATGCGCAATTTGAACAGGGAAAAGCACAGCAACTACCGTAAACAGCACGCCCATTCCACTAGCTAACACCACCGCTGTTGTAAAACCGGCATTGGCCGCCTCAATACATCCCGCTCCTAACTTCCTGCCAATCAAGCTCTGCGCCCCTATTCCAATGACAATGCTGAAAGCAAACAGAAAACTGCTAAACGGCATTGCTATATTCACTGAAGCCAACGCGTCAGCGCCAATGTAGCGGCCTACAAACAATCCATCTACAATTGTATTCAAACCTAGAAACAGCATAGCTGCAATTGTCGGAATGCTATATTGCCAAAACAACTTGCGAATACATTCCGTACCCAAGATATTTTCTTTAATAGATCTCACCCCCTATAAAAGAATAAACCTTGGAGTAACTCCAAGGTCAAGTTGAAAGTAGCCCAAGCCAAATTTCGTAGTAATCAAACCCCTCTTTATGCGAACTTGCCAGGTATCGGCCGAGCAACGGACCTTCTGCTTGCCTGCCGCACTCCGTCAACCACACTGAGGCCTGAATTAGAACATCATGTTCCCGGTTCGAATAGTCCGTGCCTAACACCGTATATAGGCAATCTTTTTTCGGCAAAGATGAAAACTCCTGCTGCTCATAAAAATCAAACTTGCTTATAATCTCATCCGCAAAACTGATCCCCATTTGCGCCACATCAAAACTCCGCTTATTAAACCAATCCTCAGGTGACAACAGCAAAGTATAGCGGATATTTTGCATCCAGCATTGATCTAATTTATAACGGCGGATGACCTGAAACATTTCTTCCACCTCTATCCCAAGGAACTTAGACTTAAAGCTAGGTGCCGGTACAATTGAAAATTTTCCAAGCTGCTCTTCACATACTTCATGCTGCACAATAATCTGTGCAAGCTGTGCACGCTGCCTGGTTAGCGCCTCGATTTTCTTCTCAATAAGATGGTCATTGTGCTTTAATATATCCTTGATTTCACCAAGTTTCTTGGTTGTAACCAGAGGCTGAATTTCCTTGACAGCTACTCCGAGACTGCGGAATAGCAAGATGTCCATAAATACAAACAGATCATCATAAGAATAATAGCGGTAGCCATTCTCGCTGTTTCTATCGGAATGAAGCAGCCCTTCTTTCTCATAATAACGCAATGTATCTGTTGATACGTCGAATAGTTTTGCCATCTCACCAATAGTCCATGTCTGTTTCATATCCTCTTCCCACCTAATAGGGCTTCTGCATTAGCAATGCTTTCGGCAATCGTGCTAATTCCCCAGCGTGTTTTGATCAAAGGCAAACAAAGCCTCGTTGATTTCGAAAATATTGTAATTGCCATCTTCGATAAAATACTGAATGATAACATCAAATTTGCTGCTATTAGAAAGGGCAAAGCCGGCCTTAAACAGCAAACCCCTAGTTTCATCAAGATTTAGCCTGAGTGCTATCGCAAAGGCAATAGCGGTAGGTTTGCTTGGTTTATAATATAAGTCATTCCGGATTTTTGAAAACAGTTTTCGGTCAATATTCGCCTTTTTATAAGTTTCCGCATCGGTCATGCCATTTTCGTCAATCAAGCGCAACAACATCTGAGAAAAAGTTTCATCCATCTGCTTTACTACATCATCAAGACTACATTTACGTTTTACAACCGGAACAGGTGCTCCGAAAGGCGAAAGCATAGGCTCTTCCAGGCAATCTTCTTTCAACAGACGCCTTTCTTCAACCCTGTAGGAATTGGCCGGATGTTCTTCTACATAATTATCGTCAATATATTGCGCAATTGATGCAAATAATCTTTCGGACAATACAAAAGACGCCTTGTCAAACATCACCAGATAAACCGTCATTTCATTGTTCAGAAGGAAATCGCCAATTACAGAAATTGCTACTTTCAACGCTCCATCCTTGGGATACCTAAAAGCGCCCGAAGATATCAATGGAAAGGCAATACTCTCAAGCTTATGTTCTTTCGCTAACGCCAGCGAGTTCATATAGCAATCAGCCAGCAACTGCTCCTCGTTATTCTTACCACCGTGCCAAACCGGACCAACCGTGTGTATTACATACTTGGCAGGCAGATTATATCCCTTTGTTATTTTAGCCTCTCCAACCTTACACCCGCCAAGAGTACGGCATTCTGCAAGTAATTCCGGTCCTGCGGCTCGATGTATTGCTCCGTCAACCCCTCCGCCGCCAAGCAAAGACGAATTTGCCGCATTGACAATAGCATCAACGTCAACTTTCGTTATATCGTTCCGGATTATTTCAAGTGGCATTGCTCCACCCTCCTTTTTTTAAATCCGCCCCTTCAACCCAAGCGGCCGTTCCAATTCCAGCATTAAATCCATTATATAATTCGGACAAACAATTATCTATAAAATCTTCCTTATTATTGTGCAAAAACCGCTCTAATAGAATATCCTTTCTCCAATATAAGTAAGTCTTGTGTTTATAGGGATTATTGCCGACTAAACACAAGACTCACTTATATTGAAGTTTTTGTATTGTTTATCAGTGACCGGTTCAAACCATTCTGCGGGGCCGTTCTTTACATTTGAATATTAAGCTGTAACACCCCATAAGCTTATCGAACCAGCGCGAGTATTAATCTCTAAGCAACATGAGCGTCAAACAGCGCAGACTCCCGCCGCCTGCCAGAAGTGCATGAGGATGAAACTCTATGATCTCTATCCCCTTGCTGTATAGCTGCTTTTTTGTCTGTGCCTTTAGGGCAATATCATAATGGAACATAGTTTTAGCATCAAGCGGTATAAACGAACAAGCCCACTGCTGCTGTTCCTCAGGCGATACCGAAATAAGTTCCATTTGTCGCTCAAACATAAACTGCCTGAAATCCGCAATATCCTGTCTGCCGTTTTGAGTAATAAGCTGAGCCTTCAAAAAGGCTGGCATATATACAAGTGCCAAGTTATCATTGACTTTCCCGAACAGCATGTCGGCATGCATATAGCGTCTGGCTTTCACAACATCAACATAAATGATTTCCGGAAATAGCGTCAGCGCATAGGAAATAAACTTTTCCACCGATTCCATGCGATGCCGCTCAGTACAGGCAATAAATGCGGTCCTAGGCGACAATATTAAAAATCCTTCAAATTGATCAGCTTCTGAAAACTCATAACATATGGGCACACCCAGGTTTGTCAGAGCTTCTTTAACAACAATCTCTTCACCAGCTCGCCCGTATCCCATTTTAGACAATACGGCTCCATTCCGGGTAATAACCGAGCTGTCATTTAGATAAGTTAAACTGGCTAATATATTCATTTTATCCTTATTCCTCTGAACAAACTCAGCCAGTTCATACACTTCAATCTGATGTTGCAACAGTAAAGATTTATAGCGCTCATGTTCAGCTGCGTACTGCTCGGCATCAGGCACTTGATCAAACATATAATACCCGGCAGTAACAGCATTTATATCAGTTATAGATACCACAGGCTTATGTATCATGACTGCTCTAAGCCGGCCAGAACTCTCAGCACCAAAAGCAACTAAAGGCAATTTAACTGCCATACAGCCCCCTCCTCCATTTAGTTACTTTAGTTTGTCAAGTTCAGCTCTGGTTAACCCCCAATAATTAACAAAATAATTTAATGGTCTATCTCCACACGCCACCAAGCTATTCTTTCACGATCAAAACCGCTCCTCACTCTAATACTATCTTACCAGTAAAAACATCATCTGCAATAATTCTTAAAACTTTTTCATTTTCGTTAGGATTTAACACTCTAACATATACTTCCGGTGAACCTTTCGGAGGAATTTTCACCGCCCATACCGCCATTGTCCTAACTTTGGTTGCTGTGCTTCCAATTCTGAAGATGCTGTTATCAGGTCCTGCATTCCGGTCATTACTAAACGAGATTAAAGTGTCGAAATCATAAGGTTTTTTCGTTATGCTTAATAGCTGTCCGATACGATCATATCGTTTCTGGCTGCTCTCACCGATCGTACGGTTAAAATCTAACATCCCTTCATACACATAATGATTCGTATGATAGGCGACAGAGTTTTCATGTGATTCAACGTGAAAATTGCCTTCCGGTCCTATTTCAATTGTTGCCACTTTATTTTTATCAGCTAACATCAAAATTTCCGGACCTAAAAATAAGTCAGTTCTAGCTAGTGCCTCATCTACACTACCGCATTCTTTTAATAATTTTACCAACACCCCACCAGTATGCGGCATTGCCCTTCTCTCTTCTGCAGGAATACTCCCCACCGTTGCACTTACTGCAACCAATCCCTTTTTATTTATACCGGCCTTCATTCCTGAGTACTTTCCCTCCGCATAGAGACCAAAATAGCTATACCCTGTTTTAGGAGATACCAATTTTAAAAGTTCGTATTGGTTCGGCATCCAATCACGATTTTTCACTATCATACTGCCCCCGCCATTAACTAAGCTTCCATTTGCCGCCCATAACGTACAAGCCTGGCCGGATACTGGAACAAACAATATAAACAACGTTAAATAAGCTATCCATCGTTTCATGCCTGTCATCCCCCTTTTACATACCATGCCGATTTTTAGCTCTTTCAAATGCGTTGCAGGTAAATATCACTTTGCATATCTACAGAATGTTATATTTTGTCTCAAGCAATAGAGTGCTACATATAAATTAGCGTTCTTTCAAACTTTTCCTCTCTCATCATTATAGCTGGTGCTCTTTACAAAAAACCACCGGATGTTTTTTGAGAACAAACATCCGGTGGTTGAGTCACTTTATTGGGTTAGTAACATCTTAGAGTCATTTTTTTATTGGCATGGACACAGGCTGCCATGGATATGTTAAATATAGCTTTATGGGCAGCAACGGCATGCTTAATTCCCGCGCTACTTGGCTGTAAAGCTCGTCGTGCACACAGGAAAAAAGAATACTTGCATAAGGCGCAATAGCTTTTTCAAGCTGTTTTGTGCCTTCGAGAAACTCTTCGGCTGTAGTCTGCGGCCCATTATTAGAGTTATTCACCATATGGAGCTTTTCCATCTTAATATGAGATACGCCAAGGATTTTTCCCATGGTTTCATCAATGTGCTCAATATCGTAGCTCCATGGGCGAAATGCATTGAGCACATAATAGATCGCCGTATCCTCCCGGTTCAACTCCTGCTGAAAGCCACCGATGGAACGGGCACCAATATAATCACCGCCAACATCCAAAACAGTGAAAATTTCTTGGTCTTTAAGCAAGAGACGCACACCGCCCACAACTGTCGGAGCATCATAAAACTGCTCCTGATAATGGACATGAATGCCTGTCGCAGTCAGGCTTTCCTCCACGTCGCGGGAGCGAAACAGCGGTTTGGTCATATCCATATCAAAAAAATGAACTGGCTTCTCACCTAAAGCGTGGAGCTCGGCGGCAAAATTTAAGGCTATCTCACTTTTGCCGCTGCCCGCCTCACCAATAAATACAAAATTTTTCTGTGTGCCAATCAGTGACTTTAAATCCATCTTTACCTCATTCTTTCAGGTTAAACTATTACCTTGGTGAATGTGTGAGCAGTCTCTTCTCCCCGCAGTACACGTAAGCCGCCTTCGGCCAGAGATTGCATTTCATTTTCTCCGGCATAAATATGCACAGGAGCAAGGAATGATAGCCGTTCTTTAATCATGCCGGTAAACTTTTCGGAGTATGCTATCCCGCCGGTTAGGAGAATGGCCTCTACGTCACCGGACACAATCGGAAATTCGCGGGCGATATTGCGGGAAATATTCATCGCCATAGCTTTATACACCATATCGGCATATTCATCGCCTTCGGCAATCATTTTTTCTACCACGCGGCTGTCGTTGGTACCGAGGTGAGAGGTTAAACCGCCCTGAGACTTAAGTTGTTTAAGGGTAGTTTTTTCGTCCCAGCCCTCTTTGAAAATCTTCCGCACAAACGGCCCCATCGGCAGTGCGCCAGCCCGCTCCGGTGTGAAACTGCCGTCTTCGTCATTAACAATATCGGCAATTCTTCCTTTATAATGGAGGCTGACACTGCAGCCGCCGCCTAAGTGAGCAACAACTACACTGATATCCTTGTAGGACTTGCCGTTTTCCTTGGCATAGCGGATAGCAGTAGCGCGC
Source organism: Bacillota bacterium (assembly GCA_017889635.1). Taxonomy (GTDB): domain Bacteria; phylum Bacillota; class Negativicutes; order Sporomusales; family CTSoil-080; genus CTSoil-080. The sequence continues at coordinate 58,437 of JAGGAC010000021.1, forward strand.
ATGTTCAGGTTATGTCCGTGACCAAGCCGCTCAATGTCCTTCCACCCGGTAATCTTGTTCATCTGCGGCATTTCATCAACTGCCACCGCATCGTAAATGTACGCCGGAATGCCCAGGGGTTTGGCAATCTCGTATGCAATCATCCCCCCCAGATTAGAAGCGTGCTCAAATACCGGCGCATACCTTAGCTGCCAGACCATATCCTCATTAACTTCGTAGGCTCCGGCCTGAATCGGCGGCAGAATGCCACCCCGGCCAACCACGCAGGCAAAAGTACGAATATCGTACCCTTTGTCTGCCAAAGTTTTCAGCACCAAATCCTTACGAAAATCATATTGGTCGCCGACCGAACCATACTTGGAAATCTCCTCAGTCGAATGGGAAATACTTTCCCCAAAAACCTGCTTATCACCCTCATACACCGCAATCTTGGTGGAGGTCGAGCCTGGATTAATAATTAATAGTTTTTCCATAACCATTTCACTTTCTGGCAGCTGCGCCGATGCTCAGGCCCTTTTCAAAGGCTTGACGGTTAAGCGGCAGCAGTTTAGGCTTGCTGCCCAGTTTATGTTCAATAGTATCCCAGATTATCTCTGGCTTAATAATTCCAGTGTAACCTACATAAACGCCCAGCATAACGATGTTTAATACCTTGGCATTGCCCATTTCCAGTGCAAGCTCGGTGACAGGTGCTTCCACGACAGTCACATCGTCACGAGCAATGTCTTTGGATACAATGGAGCTGTTAATAAACAGTGTTCCACCCGGCTTTAAAGTCTTCAAAAATTTGTCCATCGACGGCTGGTTCATAACCATCAGGTCGTCCATTTTATCCGCTACAGGAGCACCAATAGTCTCGTCGGAGATGACCACGAAGCAGTTAGCAGTACCGCCGCGCTGTTCGGCGCCGTATGACGGGAAAAAGGTGACGTTCAGGTCAGTGGAATCACAAGTTGCCTGGCTCAGGAACTTGCCCAAGGTCATAACGCCCTGCCCGCCGAAGCCAGCAACACATAAATTTCTTTCCATGCTCTTTCGCCTCCTTAACCGTTATCCCGAATCACGCCAAGCGGATATTCGGTCAACATTTTTTCGTTGAGAAACTCCAGGCTCTTCAGAGGATCAAGTCCCCAGTTAGTCGGGCAGTTAGTGACAACTTCCACCATGCTGAAGCCCTTACCGTCTAACTGATTCTGGAAGGCCTTCTTAATAGCCTTGCGAGTCTTTAAAGTATTCTGCGGCGTGTTGCAGCTGGTTCGTTCCAGATAGCAGGGAGCGGTCAGCTGGTTGAGAATTTCGCACATATGCATCGGATAGCCGTGCTCTTCGGCAATACGTCCTTTAGGAGCAGTAGACGCCTTCATGCCTAACAGGGTGGTCGGAGCCAGCTGGCCGCCGGTCATGCCGTAGATACCGTTGTTGATAAAGATGACGCTGATATTTTCGCCACGGTTAGCAGCGGAAACACTTTCAGCAAGGCCGATTGAAGCAAAGTCACCGTCGCCTTGATAGGTGTAAACCAGGCTGTCAGGATTAGACCGTTTTATACCAGTAGCTACCGCGCAGGCCCGGCCGTGCGGTGAGGTGATGTTGTCATAGCTCATGTATTCCATTTTAAGACCACAGCAGCCGATACCCAGCACAGCAACTGTTTTGTCAATTATATTCATTTCTTCAAGCACTTCGCCAATCAGTTTAATAACTGTCGAATGCATACAGCCGGGGCAAAAGCCACTGACCACGTCAGGACGAATACCCTTGGTTCTTGCGTAAATCTTCTCCATTTAATTCGCCCTCCTTAAATCAGCTTGGCCACGGCGTCCATGACCTGCTCTTTTTTCATAAGATTGCCGCCGGAACACAGGCAGGTCTCAATTGGGCAGCGCCCTTTGACCGCCAAAGATACGTCCTCCAGCATCTGGGCGGGAATACTCATTTCCACATCCAGAATAGCCTTGACCTGATTATAATTCAAGTTCTCAATAGCCTTATACGGGAAAGGATAAACGGTAATCGGACGGATTAAACCAACCTTCTTGCCGTCGGCGCGGTACTTGTCGACAACAGTCTTGGCAATCCGGGCGGAAATACCGTAAGCCACCATAACCAGCTCAGCGTCCTCTACCTGATAATGCTCGACCTGTACGTCGTTTTTCTGCCAATTTTCATACATAACAGCAGCTTCTTCGTTGCCCTGCTGCATAATAGCAGTTGACCAGTTGCCCGGCTGAATCCAGCCACGGTTTGCATAATCCACTTTATGGCCGATAGCCGCCCACTTTTTAGAATTCTTGATGGCGGCAACTTCCTCATCACTCTTCATTTCCGGCAAAACAACCGGCTCCATCATCGTGCCGATAACACCGTCACAGAGGATAAGAACAGGGTTGCGGTCCCGGTCAGCGTAATCGAAAGCCGCAAAGGTCATATCAACTGCTTCCTGCACCGTGGAAGGAGCAAGCACCATCATTTTGAAGCCGCCGTTGCCACTGGCCTTTGTCGCCTGCATATAATCCATTTGAGCAGGCTGGATAGAACCTACACCAGGGCCGCCGCGCGATATGTTGGCGTAAACCATAGGAATCCTTGCAGCTGCACAATAGCTGATACCTTCGCTCTTCAGACTGATACCAGGGCTGGAGCTTGAAGTCATAGAACGGGTACCAGCAGACGCCGCGCCGTAGACCATGCTGATTGACGCAACCTCGCTTTCGCCTTGAATAAATACGCCGCCCACCTCAGGCAAACGACGGGAAAAATACTCAGGAATCTCGTTTTGCGGAGTAATCGGATAGCCTGCGAAAAAGCGGCATCCGGCTCTTACAGCTGCCTCGGCAATAGCCTCGCAGCCCTTCATAAAAACACGTTTCACTTTCGTAAACCTCCTTATTTATAAACTTCAATAGCCGCATCAGGACAAATTACGCCGCACATTTTGCAGCCGATACAAGCCTCTGGCTTGGCGACTTTAGCATACTCATAACCCTTGCTGTTAACCTTGTCACCGATGGCAAGCACCTGTTTGGGACAAAACTTGACACAATAGCCACAGCTCTTGCAGCTCTCGCTGCGGATTTCCACTTTTGGCATGTTAGTTTCCTCGCTTTCTTGTAATTCAACTGCCGCTTACCGCGCTGGCAAACACGATGGATAGGCACTTTTCCTACGAGCCGCTGCAACAGCTACAATCACATGTTTTATACTGCTTTGAGACTTGACTTTCGCAATAAATTCGTCAAAGTTTTTGATTGCCATACTATTGCGGCTCTTTTTTATATTTTATATGTTGCAAGATCTAGTCTAGCACGTTTGGCTGTTAGAAACAAGATGTATATAAAGATTTAGAATATTTTTTAAAATAAGGCGAAAGTGCTTGCAGGTACTTGCTTTTCCAGGAAAAACCTGATAAGATAAGTATCTCATATCTTGCAAGAAAAAAGAAATTGGTGAAGAAATTTATGGCTATAATCAAAAAAACATCCCTGGTTGATCAGGTGTATGAAAGGCTCAGAAAAGATATTATTTCCCTTCAGCTTCCGCTGGGAAGCAAGCTTAATGTCAACGAGCTGCAAACCAAGCTTGGCGTGAGCTGCACGCCCATTCGCGAGGCGGTAAACCGCCTGCAACTGGAGGGTCTGGTAGAATATGAGGTCAATGTGGGAGCGCATGTGCTTACCCTGAACGAACACGACGTAGAAGAAATTCAACTGTTGGCAATGACCCTTCATAAGGCGGCTATCTGTTTGGCTATGAAGGATGGAGACAAGTCGAAAATCGCGGCTGATTTTAAAAAGCATCTGAAAGAGTACCAAGCGGCGAAAAGCATTCAAAGTGAGGTAACCGCAATCAACATGATGGTTGGCACCTTTTACAAAAACTGTGGCAACAAACGCTTGGACAAAAGCATGATTTCCATTCAAGGGCAGCAGCTTTTACTGCGCTATGCCTATGCCAACTGCAGGGAAACCCGTGGCGCCGATGCGGCCAACTTTGCCCAGATACTGCTGGGCATACAGGCTGGGAACGTTCAGACGGTTTGCCAGGCACTGGAGGAACATGCGGAGCAGATGACTTGGGAACTAAAAAAATTATTTAATTCCCAAAACTAGTGAGAATCTTTCTAATGCTGCGAAACAGTACAAACCATATCTAAGCAAGCCTCAAAAAGAAGCATAAGCTGGCCTAAATTGGCACGCTTATGCTTCTTTTTACCCATAAAGCTCAATTGCTTTTTGTCTTGCAATATCATTTAGTGAATCAGTATTATGTACTTCTATTGAAATTTCTCTGCTAATAATTTCAAGACATGAATCATGGAAATAAAAGATATAATGCTTACCATCCATGAAGCGTGTTTTATCATGATATTGATGAACACTATTGCCTTTTTCTAATTCAGCAAGCCAATCAGAGTTTTCCACCTCGTAAATTCTATATGGTAATAGTCCTAACCTATGATATCTATGGCCAGCTATCACCTCATCATTCGGCCAACCATATTTCACCTGAGTATAATGACTAAATTGAACACAAGCGACTCCCCTATCATCATTATTATCCCTAACATAAACAGAAGTGCCATCCCAGGTTGGAACAGGGCTATATAAATTAAATATAAGGATAACTTTGTGTTCATCAGATAAAATCACAGGACATGGAGCGCCACTATCTATTTTTATACCTAAATCAAGTTCTTTTAAAATTTGATTTCTATTGGGAAACAATTCCATATTGCCTCCTCTTATGGAAATTGACCTATATACGCGGCCTCAATGCCTCAGCCGTAAGATGTGCTTCATAAGTTAATACCCCACTCAATATCATCAAAACAAGATAGGCAACACCTATTTTTAGGCGAAAAACAGTATCGATATCATAATACTCATCATTCCGCTGTTTCCAAAACCCCCATGCACGATGAACGGCGGCAAACAAAACCAAAATTAAGATCGGACTAAAACTAAACCAGATGAGAACCCCAATCAGTGGAATACCTATAAACCAACTATAAGGAGAAACCGCCCCGGCAATTCGCCCACCATCAAGTGGCGATGCCGGAATCAGATTAAAAATTGTAAGAAAATATCCCGTAAAAGCTAAAGAAAAAAGCAGCGGAGAATGTAGTACATAGGCAGCTAGATGAACACCAACTGCCGCGAGCAACCCGAAAAGCGGACCGCCGTAAGCAATTATACTTTCCGTTGCCACATCTTTAGGCGATTCCTTGATGCCAATCAAAGCCCCTATGAAAGGAATAAAAACTGGAGCAGTTACCGGGATACCCTGTTGTTTGGCAGCAACTATATGTCCAAATTCGTGAACCGCAATCAGCAACACAAAACCAACAGCCCACCATATACCATAAATCCAGGCATATACAACAATCGTGGCTATCATAGATAATGTAGTAGCCCCGAACTTACTAAACTTGAAGATCAATAGTAATCCCTGAATAAAACTTAAAACACTCTTCCACTTCGCTAAAGCAACCAAGGCAGCAAATGCCCCGCCCAATCCCATTCTCTTATACCAGGGCTGTCGTTGTGGTGTTTGGGGATTATCCATATTCTCATTTATTTCGTTTTCTCTATTCAAAAACAACACCTCAATCCACCTATGCTACATTATACAAGCAGGGCACCATATTAGTCAAAACCATCAGTTGCACCCATGGCAATCCTATCTACATGAGCCACCTTCAATAGCTTATCCTTCAACTACATTAATCTGAATTCTGCTTACGAAACAGAGGGACAGGTACAATTTCTAAACTATTGCACCTGTCCCTCTGTTTCTGTTATAGCTAATTCTAAGTAAAAGGCCTGCCCTTACATTTTTACTTAACTGCAGTAAGTACTTTGTCCATTAACTCCTTGCCAACAACAGGTGCCCACTCATCATAAACCGGTTTGCAAACTTCACGAAAAGGTGTAACATCTGGACGGCTGATTTTTACTCCTCTTGCCTCCAAGTCGGCCAGCAGTTTGCCTTCTGCTTCTTGGTTAAGACGACGAGTTTCCTTGGCAAATTTCACAGCACCCTCTTTCAAGATTTTCTGGACATCAGGCGGTAGTTTCTGCCAAGTCTGTTCATTGATCACCAAGGGATTACTCTCATACTTATGATTAGTAATTGATATATATTTTTGAACCTCGTAGAGTTTTGCTGCATGAATATTAGCGATAGGGTTTTCCTGGCCATCAAAACTTCCCTGAGCTAAAGCAAGATATACTTCGCCCCATGCCAGCGGCGCAGGATTAGCACCTAGAGCCTTCAATATACTGATAGTCATCTTGCTCTCTGGCGTCCGTAGTTTAAGCCCTTGAAGATCTTCTGGCTTTTCAACCGGCTGTTTGCTATTGGATATTTGTCGTAGGCCGTTATCCCAGTAAGCCAAAGAACGCAAACCGTTTTTTGGTAGATCCTGCACTAGTTCCTCACCGATAGGGCCATCCAACACAACGCCAACTTTATCCATAGAGCTAAATAAAAAAGGTAATTCTACAACATTAATCTGGGGAGCATAGTTTGCCACTAGGCCCGGTAAGGCCAGCGTCATATCCAAGCTTCCTTCACTTACCATCTCTAGCAGTTGTTTATCCGATCCCAGAATTGAAGTAGGATATATCTCTATCTTAACCCTGCCATTAGACTGTTCTGCCACCCATTGCGCAAATTGCAATGATACTAAGTGCCGCGTAGTTTCAGTGTTTGCTGCATGTCCAAGCCGCAGTATTATTTCTTCATTGCCACCATAGGAGTTAACTGTTTTCTTATCACCGCCTAGCCACCAGGCAGCGACTAATGCAATAACCATAACTGCGATTAAAGGCTTTATCCAAGCATTCTTCATTGTTTATTCCTCCGCATAAATTATGTATGCAAACGTAGTCCGATCCATAAAGAACAACATCTTCATACTAAAGATTACTGCTATAACTGAAACTTGTTTACCTCATTTTTTAACTTCTCAGCCATAGCTGACATGTCTTGACTGGCGGCGGCGATTTGCTGCATAGAGGCGGATTGTTCCTCAGTAACTGCAGAAATCCCCTCTGCCCCGGCTGTTGTTTCTACCGCAATGGTTTTAATATTGCCTACAGAATCTACTACCGAATCACTTGATGCGGACAACTGCTGTGTTGCTGCACTAATATTTATAATCTGGCTATTAAGGTTTTGAACCAGTTCAATAATATTTTGGAACTGCTGACCGCTGTTAGTAATGGTTTGCGTTCCCCGTTTTACTTCCACAGAACCAGCATCCATAGCCTCAACGGCAGTTGAAGTTTCTTGTTGAATATAGCCTATAATCTGGGCAATTTTTTGTGCCGCTAACTGTGATTGCTCAGCTAATTTTCTGACCTCATCTGCCACTACAGCAAACCCTCGGCCAGCCTCGCCGGCACGGGCTGCTTCAATAGCTGCATTGAGTGCTAATAAATTAGTCTGTCCGGCAATATTTCTAATAACATCGACAATCTCGCCAATTTCCCGTGAACTTTCCCCCAGTCGGCCTACAACAGCTGCCGACTGGCTGACAGCATTATTAATTGTTTCCATTTGCCCAACAGCTGCCGCTACCGACTTACCTCCTTCTGTAGCAACACCTGCAGTCTCGCTGGATCTAGCCGATACTTCACTGGCGCTCTGGGCGATATGCGAAATGGCATCCGCCATTTCCCGGCTTATAGAAACAGCTTTTTCAATTGCAGTTAGCTGGGTTGATGCTCCATTTGCAACTTCTGTAACCGTCTGAGCTACACTGCCAGCCGCTTCCGCTGATTGTTCAGCGCTTATTCTAAGTTCCTCACTAGAAGAAGAAACTTGTTCTGCTGCGGTACTCACTTGACTGACCATTGACTTTAGGCTAGCAATCATCATCGAAAAAGCCTGCACTAAATCAGAAATTTCATCGTTTCCAGTATAATGAGGCATTTGCCGGCGTAAATCGCCTTCCGACACAAGCCTGGCTTCTTGTGCCACCGCTTCCAGTGGCCTGGATATACGACGGGCTAACCATATTCCAGCGCTTAAAGCAGCAATAAATATCACGATACTAATAAACAGAACGATTTGTTGCGAGCGATTCGCTTTAGCCTTGTTATCCGCTATCTTTTTATCCATACTTTTAGCGATAGAATCTTGAAAGGACTTCAGTACAATATCAATGCTAACAGTCCGTTCTTCAGTGGCAGCAATAAATTTTACCGTTTGTTCGTTGCCAAGCTTATTTCGTGCATTGATGGTGGTATCTTGTTGCTTGTTGAATTCATTGATTACCACGCGTAGTAAGCGACTGCCTTTTTTCATATCTTCAGTAAATAACATCTGATCCAGTTGTCCATAAATAACTTCAACTCGTTTGCGTGACGCCTCAAACGGTTGTAAGTACTTGGGATCACCAGTAAGGGCGTAACCCCTGACCTGAGCATTCTGCAACCATAATTCTGTACTAATATCTTTTATATAATTGATAACCGGTGCAGTAGAAGTCACTTCATCATATCCCTGCTGCATTCTTAGAAACTGGGTATAATTAAAAACATTTACAATGGAAAATACCACTACAATAACTATTGCAGCCAATAAAATCTGTTTGCCGATACTAAAGCGCCTACTACTCATAACAACATCCTCCCATGGTAAACGTTTTCTTATATTAGAAATATCTAGCCACCACTTTTTTCGACACCAGTTGACATTTTCCTCTATTTTTTTCGTTACGGAAATCTACGACCCTGCTCCGTACTCCACATGGCTCATCTACAAAAACATATCTAATCAAGCCTCAAAAAATAGAAGCATAAGCTGGCCACAATTGGCAACTTATGCTTCTATTTACCCATAGCCCATCTATTCTTAGTTAAGTTCATTATAAAACATTTGCAACAAGCAATTCTTAGTTTGTTAAATATTTAACAAACTAATCTTTTTCAGCAGGTTTACCTTTGCATTTGTCGAATAATCTCCATCGTTGTCATTTAATGCATTATTGTGCAGAATAAGTAAAAAACGATCAAAGGAGAGACGGAAAAATGAAGAAGAAGCTAATCGTAATTTTACTTTTATTAGGATGTATTCCACTTATCCTTGCGTCTTTCTACTTTTACAATCAGATGTATGATGAAGTAATAGCCGAAAATCAACGGGTAATCCTAAACGCTCTCGAGACGGTACAACTAGAAGTTCAGCACTACCTTGATAGCCATATGGCAATAATTAAGGCACTGTCCCTTAGCCCCAGTATGATCAGTCTCGATGCTGACAATGGTCGGCCCATCCTGGTCAAGGCAGCTAAACTCTATCCCGACCTGTCAGTGGTGGTGGACGACCCTACCGGTAAACAGAGATTCCGGGGAGATAATCAGTCCTTGGCCAACAGTGGATCACGGCAATTTTTCAAAGACGCTATCAGCGGCAAGGACGCCATATCCGATGTATTAATTAGTAATACGAACAACCAGGCGATAACTGTATTGGCACACCTCTGAAAGATGGCGAAACCATAACAGGTATTATTCAGGGGGCCGTGAAATTAGCAGTATTGGATGAGTTTCTCAAAAGCAAGGCGCAAGACAATCGTCAGGTATATATCGTAGACAAAACAGGCAAGATGTTAGCCCATTCAGATCCTAAAATAGGAGCCGACCGCAAGGATCTTAGCAAAGTTCCTTTTGTCCAAGCCGGCCTTAGTGGTAGTAAAAGCGGCTCTGCGGTAGTAGAAAGTGACACAGGTGAGGTTTATGTCCAGTACATACGCGATGAGCAGACTGGCTGGCTAATTTGTAGTGAAACATCAAAAGATGTTTTGATGGCACCGATTAAGGCCTTGCAATTAAAATTCGGCTTTGCATTGGCTGCTTTAATAGTTATAATTCTTATCTTCGGATATTACTTGGCTAACCGGATTGTAAACCCGATCCGGGAGATTGCAGAGAATGCAAAGCAAGTTGCTCAAGGCAATCTTCGAAATTTAGACTGGCACTACAAAAGCTATGACGAAATCAGCGAATTGGTTGCATCATTTACAACGATGGTAGGTAACCTAAGAGAGCTTGTAAATAATATTTCCCAATGCTCTGAGCAGTTAACGTCATCCTCAGAACAACTAACAGCCACCACGCACCAATCGGCTGAGGCCACTAACCAGGTAGCACAGCTTATCAGCCAAGTTGCATCCGGTGCGGACAAGCAGGTTGGTGTAGTAGCATCGGTGACGGCGGTGACGGAACAATTATATGCCGGAGTACAAATTGTGGCGACCAACGCGAACGAGGCAACCAGCATGTCTAACAAGACTGCGGATACGGCAAAAGGCGGAACAACGTCCATAGAAGCGGCTGTACTGAAGATGGTAGAGCTTGAAAAAAACGTTAATTATTCTGCTGCTGTTGTCACCAAGCTCGGAGAACGTTCAAAAGAGATCGGTCAGATTATTGATACTATAGCCAATATAGCCGGACAAACTAATTTGCTTGCGCTCAATGCTGCGATTGAAGCAGCGCGAGCTGGAGAACAAGGCCGAGGGTTCGCCGTGGTTGCTGAAGAAGTGCGCAAACTGGCTGAACAATCTGAAGAAGCAGCCAAACAAATTGCGACTCTCATCCACGAAATTCAAAGCGAAACAGATATGGCTGTGCAGGCAATGAATTCCGGCACCAAGGAGGCAAAACAAGGTGAAGAAGTGGTAGCGACTGCTGGACGTAGCTTCCATGAGATTACATCCCTAATAGACACTGTCCTGCGGCAAACCCGGGAAATATCTGCTTCGGTTGATAATATAGCTGCAGGGAGCACTAGCATTGTCACTTCGGTACGTGATATCGAAGCAGTAAGCAAAGAAACGGCCGCTCATACCCAGTCGGTGTCAGCAGCAACCGAGGAGCAATCCGCATCGCTAGAGGAAATTGCAGCCTCGAGCCAAGAGCTGGCTAGAATGGCCCAGGAGTTAACAGTAGCAGTCGGCAAGTTTAAAGTTTGAGAAGTTACCAAAGACTAAGTTAGACCTTTAGCCCAGCACAAAAGGAGCTCCCCAAAACAACGGGAAGCTCCTTCTTTTATTTATTAGTCTCATTTAAATTATACTAATCCTGAATTCCCAGTATTTTAGGAAGCTCGTCGAAGCCCTTCTGAAGCTCTTCATCAGTAGGAATGTAGTCGCTCATTGTCCCTTCGTGGAATGAATTGTATGCTGTCATATCAAAATATCCTGTTCCGGTTAAGCCAAAAAGAATGGTTTTTTCTTCCCCCGTCTCCTTACACTTCAACGCTTCGTCAATAGCAGTACGAATAGCATGAGCAGATTCAGGAGCAGGCAGAATGCTTTCGTACTTTGCAAAGAAAGTAGCCGCTTCGAATACCTTTGACTGCTCTACTGATACCGCGTCCATGTATCCATCGTGATACAGCTTGGAAAGGACTGGTGACATTCCGTGGTATCTCAGTCCACCTGCATGGATTGGTGATGGAGTGAAGGTGCAGCCAAGCGTGTACATTTTTGCCATAGGTGTAATTTTTCCTGTGTCACAGTAATCATATACATACTTTCCTCTTGTCAGAGATGGACAAGAGGCCGGCTCTACTGCTATTAAGCGCGGATTCGCCTTACCTGTAAGCTTATCCCTCATAAACGGTGCAATCAGGCCCCCAAGATTGGAACCGCCACCCGCGCAACCGATTACTACGTCTGGATATTCTCCAAGCATTTCCATAGCTTTCTGACTCTCTAATCCAATAATTGACTGGTGAAGAAGTACCTGATTCAATACAGAGCCTAACACATATTTGTATCCCTCTGTAGTAACAGCCTTTTCTACAGCTTCAGAAATTGCACATCCAAGACTTCCTGAAGTATTCGGATTCGTTGCTAAAATCTTTCTTCCGGCTTCTGTAGTATTGCTTGGACTGGCAATTACAGCTGCGCCAAAGGTTTCCATTATTGATTTACGGAAAGGCTTCTGTTCATAGGATGCCTTTACCATATATACAGTGAGCGGAATTCCGAAATAACAGCAAGCCTCTGCAAGAGCTGTTCCCCACTGACCTGCTCCGGTTTCTGTTGTAAGTCCCGTTAATCCCTGCTCCTTAGCGTAATAAGCCTGCGCAATAGCGGAGTTCAGTTTATGACTCCCAGATGTGTTATTTCCTTCAAATTTGTAATAAATCTTCGCAGGAGTTTCCAGAGCTTTTTCCAGATTGTATGCACGACACAATGGTGAAGGCCGATAATTTTTGTACATTTCCAGAATTTCTTCAGGTATGTCAATATACCTAGTTGTATCATCCAGTTCTTGATGAGCCAGTTTTTCGCAAAATACAGGATATAAGTCTTCTAGTACTGCTGGTTTTCCTGTTGCCGGGTTTAGCATAGGATCAGGCTTATCCTTCATATCTGCACGCAAATTATACCATTGTGTTGGCATCTGATCCTCAGTTAAATATAATCGGTGTGGAATTTTCTTTGTCATGATAAGTTCTCCCTTCATTCATCTAAATTTGGATAAATAAAAAGACTTTTGTCTCAAATTCACTGAGACAAAAGTCTACACTTCTGTGGTACCACTCAAATTGATGCGAAAACGCATCCACTTTTTCTGCATACACTATGATATGCACTTCCTTGGTAACGGGTGAAGTTCCCGTCAGGTACTACTAGGCAACTCTACATATAGCTGCTTTTCGCCTGCCCTCTTAAGTCCATTCAGCTAAGGCTTTCCTGCTACGGTTTCACCACCCGCAACTCTCTGTAAGTGACTAGCACAAAACCTACTCTTCTTAATCATTGGTTTCAATATATACCTTATTAAATACAATATACGCTCCCCCCAAAATTTTGTCAATCATTTCTTATCTCTTCAAAAAATACAACAATCCCTCGCGACATCCCAGTCACTCACTCGAATTAACGGATAGTTAAATAGGTTTCTCCAAAAGCTCTTCTGTATTAGGCGATTGGGTGACCCTAGAGCGGCAATAATCGCGGAAATCATTTACAGATGTAAAAAACTTTCTCATCATAATTACTCCATGATAAGGATTCTTTACGACAAAACTACCATTTCGGCCCTCCCTTTTAATGCTGCCAATAAGCATGAAGAATAAAACGACCAGTGAAAGGTGCAACATAGCATATAGACCATATTTCCTCCACAGATGGCTTAAATCAATTGATAGTCCGAAAAACTGCATCATAAAATCATAAAGAATGGCTGATTGTGGATTGCAGTCACGCCTTGCAGTTATAGGGTACTTTCCTTGTTGGACCTGTCTAATATACTCTGGAATATCAAACAGATTGGCATAAACAGTGCCATTTAGATATCCGAAAGCTCCGCTACCTATCCCAGCATATTCCTCATAATTGACTACGTATTCATCAATAAGAAACTCATCTCTAGCAAAGCACCAGGCTGTACTGGCCCGATATTCACTTTTTAGCGTTGTTGTAATGATTTCGTAATATCTCCTGCCACGCTCATCCTTGATAGTACCCAATTTTCTTTCTATATCCTTACGAGTAGTTGTCGACACCATCAGGGGATAAAAAGTAACCTGGTCTACCTTTAAATCGAGAATAATATCGAGGTCTCTTTGCAGCATTTTCTCCGTCTGAGTGGGAAAATTAAATATCATGTCAACATTGAGGGTTTTAAAAAGTCCTTGTATCTCTTTGATTTTATTAATGATTTGCTCACCACTACCATATTTGTGATAGCGATCCGTAGCTTTTAAAATATCATCATCGAAAGACTGAACTCCTACGGATAGACGCCCCACTCCTGCCTCTTTTAGAATTATCATTTTTTCCATATCCAGATGATTGGGATTGGTTTCTACAGAAATTTCAGTGATAGAAAAACATTTTTTGATTAATTCAATTGTTGCTACAAGTTCATCAATTAAAACAGTCGGCGTCCCTCCTCCTATGTACAAAGCCCCGAAGTTGTAACCTTCCTCCTTATACAGAAGAATTTCCTTTCTCAAAGCGGCAAAATAAGCTCTGGTCAGGTTTTCCCGAAACGTCACCCGATGAAAGGAACAATAGGTGCACATTTCTTCACAAAATGGTATATGTATATACAGCATTAAAGGAGATTGTGAATTCTTTCTTTGCGGAAGATTACATAGCGCATTAGGCTCAAAATATAGATAATTCTTAATTTTCTTACTCACAACATAACCAACTAATCTTTCAATTAGCATTCTGAACAACTCCCTCGACTTAAAATGGTTGGAACTAAGAGTAATTACAACAGACAACTATGCAGCAACTGAAATAACTATTAATAAAATAATATATGCAGGAAACATTTCTAGCAAAACAACAATTCGTAAGGACACTAGTCGTAAGCGTCAACTATTACTACAGCAAAGAACCCAAAAGAACAAAGGAAAGAAAAAAGACAACCAGCACTTGTATAAATAGCGGATTGTCTTTTTGAGCTTCTTTATTGCCTGCCAATGCAATTAATACATTACAGGACATCTTTAATAAAAGTCCTGCCTTTTTAATAAAGCATCACTCTTCAAATATAAAAAACCCACACCTCAGCGTTTTAGACTACTCACTTAACTTTATTTAACATCCTTTTCAAAACTTCCTTCTTAATCGCTCAATATGCAGATACCATACCACTGGACTAAGAAAAAGTTTTGAAGATTATCCAACAAGCGCTAATGCCATAAAATTATTCATCATATGCATCATAATACACGGCCATAAAGAACCAGACTTTCGAAACAACCAGCCCTGAAAGAGTGAAAAACCAAAAATAAACGCGATAAGCTGCGACCAAGCAGCCGCATTATGCGCAATCTTATCGGCATTCACATACCAAATAGGAAAATGGATACTCACGAACAACAAGCTCACTACCAAATTCGCTTTCCAAAAGGAAAACCGCTCCCTTATTTTTTGCAAGAAATATCCCCGAAATAATATCTCCTCAACAACTCCGGCGATAAATACAGTATTCACCCACTGCATAAACGTAAGCCATGGAGAAAACACCATATTGGCATAAAACAGCGCATGCATAAGGATATTATAGCCTGCAATAAAGCTAACACCCAGGACACTCCATAGCATGGCCGCTCGCTTGCCGGAATCCAGCTTCAAATAAACAAATACCGGGTATTGCCCAGCCCTCAATATAGCAATGACCGGCAATAGCCAGACCGCTATTTTCCAGATCGGACCAAACACATCACTAAAAATAACTCCCTTCATTCTTAAAAAGGGAAAAAGAACAACTTCTGAAAGCGCCCAAACCATGTAAAAGAAAACAATATGCTTTAAGAGACTGTATCGGTTACTTGTTTCTACAAATTTCAATTCCGCTTCCTCCCTGGTCTTTATTGCCACACCGGATATATTATAGCACTAAATCCCTTATACTCTCGCGCCCTTGATATCAAACAAAAAAGAAGGTCTCAATCCCTACAAATTACAGGGATTGAGACCTTTCGCAATAACCAGTTAACCGGTTCTGCGTATCTGGTATAACGACCAAATATTTATCAGAACGAATACTTCATCGAAACACCTGCCGCTCCATACACCAAATCACCATTCTTATTCCCTCCGCCTGGCAGTACGTCGATATTAAATCCTATCGGAGACCCATTGCCAGTAGCAAAATGCAAGGCTCCAATTATTGGCTTGACCGGATTAATTGAATTGTATCCTCCGCTTAAATCAAAACCAAGGACAATGCCTGTATGCAGCCCTACTACACGAAACGGCGTATATATAACGCCTACATAAGCGGTATCTTTTCTAAGGGAGTTGTTAAATACTCCGGCTGTTACGGCAACATCTTTCCGTAATATGTACTCCAATCCCACCCCATGATTGTGTTCATTCAAATCAGAACTTGAACTAGGAAAATGCCTTGTAAACACAGGTACAGAAACCGCCATGGAATTCTCCGCAGCTTGAACGACGCCACCTGCTAAACAAACGAATATTACAAGCAGCCACAAAACCCGCATAGTACACCGCCTTAACTTATAGCCTATCCAAGTCTCATTCTAGCATCTCTTCAGTCGCCAGCCTACTGGAATATAGCGCCAGATTGCAAACACAAAACAAGGGTACAGAGTTACTGCACACCATCGCGGCGTATCACTAACTCTGAACTAGATAAAACGGCATAAAATTTCAAGTAAGTAAAGCCAGAATCCAACTAGGTTCTACTCATAGTGTTTACCCATATATAAAATCTGCGCACATCTTTTCCATGGGTTACTTTCGATTTTGTTTAGACTGTTCTTAGAGTCTTCTGCCCACGCAATTGCACTTTCTAGAAAACCTTCGATAGTACCATTTTCCCATCCATTAGCACCTGGCCCATACGGCGGTGATGGATTAACTTTTTCCTTTTGCACTTCTTCTACTCTATCCTTCATTAAAGCATGTAAAAACACTAAAAAAGATTGTTCATCATAAACTTTGTCCACCAATCCAGATATTTTCATAGATCCTCCTATATACTACCTCACACCATTAACTAAATCATTAGTCATACATCTCCGCAGGCAATTCAACATGCGCCGATACAGAAGATATCAAGAGCTCAATTAGTTCACTATCCATATACTGATAGTCATCGGGAATATTTAGACATACAATTTTCTTGTTGGTAAGAATGTCTCTGAAATGTTCTTGCAACCTTCTTACATGTTTCTTTTCCATTGCAAAAATTAAATCTGCCCAACCGATGTGTCCGCTTGTTACTTTTACCCGAGCTTTATCTTCTGTCCCTGCCGACCTTACATCATAGCCGTTAACACCATGAAATATTTTTTCTGCTGTTAAGCTTCTCCATCTATTTCTACTACAAATAAATAATAATTTAATTGTTTTCATCCTCCATAATGTATTGTTCCCGCCGAACACTTAGGCCTAACTTAGTCTGAGTCTTACAGGCTGTTAACGAAATGCTTTCTACTCACTGTTTTCTTCTGTAAAAAAGTTGCTTAAGTCAACTTCCCCTATCGTCCCTGACATAAGCATAGTACCAGGATTCTTCTGAATCAACTGCATAATATATCCCTTAATTTGTGCAGCCACATTATGTACTTGCTCCCATGAAACATGATATTCAAAATTCTCCAATAGACTTTTTTCTAAGGGGTGATATTTATTTCGCAATATCCAATCTTTATCCGTACATTCTACATCAACATAATATCCGCCACAGCCAAAGCAACCGCAACCGCATGTAAAAAGTGGATAACGACCACTTTTTACTATGGCTTGAAAAAATACAGCCACATCCAGAATATCCTGCATTTTTCTTTCTCCGAAATATACATCAACAAAAACACTGATGCCTCCTGCCGGAGACTCTTCGTGAGTAATATTCACTGTCATTTGTATACATTCCATCTTTTTGCCCCCAGAACTCAACTCACTATTATTTTATATTATACTAAAAACATATCTAACAAGCCTCAAAAAAGAAGCATAAGCTTGCTGAGCAAGCTTATGCTTCTTTTCCCAATCCTAACCCATCTATTATCATTTAGCTTCATTTATAATAGCCTAAACTCAACCATTGTTACTATGTCTATACTTTATTGTCATCCATGATTGGTTGGTAAATATCTAATTCACAATAATTATCTTGTGCCAGATTGGAATCTATATATTCAAAACGAAACTTGTCAGCAAATCTAAATCCTGATTGATAAATCCATTTGGAATACATATGAACTAACAACCTACCAACCTGACGACCATTTATTTCATCCGGGCGAAAAAAACCGACAAAACGAAAAACGACATATTTGTGCGCAGGAATTAAAACTCCCTTCATTCCTTCAGGAATATGTTCCAAATCATGTACCTGGATAGAAGGCATGTAAAAAATATATCCGTTATCGCTATCGCTCCAGTCCGTATAGCCAAAATACACATGCGAATTAGTAGGATTAACTATTTCTTGTCGATGATTATAGAAAAAATCCCTTCCATAAAAGTTAGCTACTTTATCTCCCGATTTACTCATGATCTTATGCGTAATTCCCACTAAACAAAACTTCTGTCTGAAAACAAATGAAGGCTTGTAAATAATTGAATTATCCATTGACATAATATCATTTATATTAAGCTTTTCTTTAATTACAAGCGACATTTCCTCGGATCGTACTTTCAGAGGCGTATAGCCAAACCGCTTACGAAATGCTCTGATATAAGACTGTTCATAATCAAACCCATATTCCAGAGCAATATCTATTATTCTCATATTGGTATTGGTAAGCTCATCGATACTGGAAGAAAGCTTTCGTGTTTGAACATATTCCATCAGAGATTCTCCAGTCAACGATTTGAACACCCGATGCAAATAATATTTTGATAGTCCGCTATGAGCCGCAATGCCATCCAGAGTAATCTTCTTATATAGGTTAGCTTCAATATAAGATATGCAGTCTGATATAGTTTCTTTCAGGTCAATCATTTTTCACCCCCATGGGCACAGCTATCTGGCTTTTATCTACAATTATAGCCTGATAATCTTACGATATGTCCGATTATTGAAAGTGCTTTAAAATTAGCACTGCATTATGACCGCCGAAGCCAAAGGAATTCGTCATCGCATGTGCAATTTCGGCTTTTATCCCCTTATTAGGGACATAATTCAAGTCGCATTCCTGATCTGGGCTAGCATAATTAATCGTAGGCGGTAAAAAGTCTTCTTTTATCGCATACGCGGTAATCATAGCCTCAACTGCTCCCGCAGCTCCCAGTAAATGCCCTGTCATTGACTTCGTTGAACTAACAGCCAATTGATAAGCATGGCTTCCAAATACGGATTTTATTGCAGCAGTTTCGGCCCTATCGTTTAGCTCAGTAGAAGTTCCATGAGCGTTGATATATTGAATATCAGCAGGATTTAGTCCAGCATCGGCCAGGGCCAGTTTCATACACTTAGCGGCACCTTCACCACCGGGGGAAGTCGCTGTAATATGGTATGCATCGTTTGTGCAGCCATAACCCACAATTTCTGCAATGATATTTGTTCCCCTCTTTAAGGCATGATTAAGTTCTTCGAGAATTAAAACCCCGGCCCCTTCACCCATAACAAATCCATCCCGCTCGGAATCAAAGGGCCTGCAGGCCTTTCCTGCATCAGGATTTGTCGTCATTGCCTTATTTGCACAGAACCCCGCCATAGCCAATCGAGTAATAGGCGCTTCAGTTCCTCCTGCGATCATAACGTCAGCAATATCTCTTTGGATTGCCTTATAGGCATCACCAACTGCATTTGTGGATGTTGCACAAGCAGTAACAACACATTCGACAAATCCCTTAATCCCGTACTTGATAGCTATCATACCAGCCGCCATATTGGGTAACATCATCGGCACCATAAACGGACTAATTCTATTAACGCCCTTTTCCAAAAGCACATGATGCTGATTTTCTAGCGTCTCCAACCCGCCGATACCTGAACCGATTATCATGCCGAACCTTTCAGAATTGATCTTGCCAGCAATTATCTGCGAGTTTTCTAATGCCATTTGCGTTGCTGCCATAGCATATTGAGCAAAACGATCCATTCTCTTCGCTTCTTTTTTATCCAAAAAATTACTTGGATCAAAATCTTTTATCTCTGCAGCGACCTTAGTCGGAAGATCCGTCACATCGATCCTCTCGATTCGGCTAATTCCCGATACTCCCTTTTTAACTGCTTTCCATAGAGAATCTGCTCCCTGGCCCAAAGAAGTTATAGCGCCGGCTCCAGTAATAACCACTCTTCTATTCATATTTTTATCCTCCAACTCGTAATCACCACTAACTTTAACACGTTCCATTGTGATAAAATGAACAACTATTGCTGTTTTCAAATATAAGTTCGAGTGTTATAGCCTGCCCCCCGCCACGCACTCCACATGGCACATGGCTCAATTCCAAATCAAGCCTTAAAAAAGAAGCATAAGCTTGCCCAAATCGGCAAGCTTATGCTTCTTTTTCCAACCCTAACCAGTCTATTATCACTTAGCTTCACTACAATAGCCTAAACATTTATACGCATTGTCCAGCAAATTGCGGATACTATCCCCCGAAAGAATTTCACTTTTCTGTTCTAAAATTGGCTGCAACTCTTCAATTGCCGCCTTATACTCACAATTTAAAAACGCCAGCATTCCCTTCAACAAATGCAAATCATTATTATCAGGCAGCATCATTAATGCCTTTTCAAGAAATCCGGCCAGTTTGGCCCTTTCATTCAACCTTAGCAGTCCGGTTCCTAACATAACCAATACACTGGGAAAATAGCCTTCACTGCCATAAAGGAACCGCAAGGCAGTTTCAAATTGCTCTACACTCTCGGCAAACCTTCCGCCCTGCATATATTCAATCCCCAAACAATATAACAAAAACGCATCCTGGGGACTATCAGCCAGCGCCCTTTTTATCACTTCAATATTACGAACCTGCTTGCGCTTAGCTATTATTTGCTTGCTCAGATATCCATAATGAGAAATTATTATATCAGCAAACCCTAAACCACTTCCGGCATTATTGCTTTTAATACTACCGGCAACTTGCTCATGAATCACGCCTGAGAACCGGTACAGCGGATTATTCTTAAACAGTCTGACAACCTGATCCTCCATTATCCCTTCCTGATCATCTAAATAACTGTGAATGGTACAAAAATATCCCTCGGCCTCCTCAGCCTCTAATAAACTACGAAAATAGTCTTCATCAACATTTACCAGCATCTCATCAGCGTCTAAAACCAAAATCCAATTGCCGGAAGCTCGATCAAGACCAAAATTCCTGGCGTCGGCAAAATTACTATTCCACTTATAATCATAAACAGTTGCCCCTTCGCCAAGCGCTAATTCCTTTGTTTTATCACCAGAACCTGTATCAACAATAATAATCTCATCCACAAACCGTCTGGCGCTTTGAATACAAGACTGAATACACGCTTCTTCATCCTTTGCAATCATACATAGACTTACTTTTAAGCCGTTACCCATGATACAAGCACCTCGCAGCCAGCGACTTATAATCCAAAACTTTATAAATAGCCTGCGTCTTTGCTTGTAAATATGCTATTAACACCTTATTGCTTTCTGCCGTCAGCGCAGTTAAACAATGCAGCGTTTTATTCGCCAACTCAACATATCTGGCCGCTAATTGCCAGTTCTCCGGCTTTTTCCTACCCCGAAACCGCAAACAGCTGTCCAAAATATCAATCAAAGTTTGTACAACCTCTGGTTCGCGGGTTTTCTCAGGTTTTATCCCACTATTACCAGCCTCAAAATTGGCCAACACCATTAGCAGCGCTAAAGCGCCGCTACGTTTTTGCGGCTGCCGCCACATAGCCAACGCTAAATCTTTGGCGCGCCGATATTCCCCACTCAAAGCTGCCGCAACAATCTCACAAACCTCTGCCGTGTAAGGCAGCGCCTCATTATTAAGCCTGGCTGTATTAATAACCGCAATTGCCTTTGAGAGTTCCCCTCCAAGCACCAAACTTCGGCACCAATTAGTTAAATCGTCCTGCTCAGCTGCCGCTTCATAACAAACAGCCGCTAAATCCGGTAAACCCGCCTCTAAAAATAGCAGCCCCAAAAACTTAACACAATGCTCTTTCTCAAAACACCCTAGCTCTCTAAAATACAGCAATAATTGCTCGGTGCCAATTTGACTTAATTTCAAAAAAAACAACTGATAAAGCGAACCGATATATTCATTATTAGCACAAAATGCCTGACGATAGTAAGCCTCGGCCTGCCTTGGGTTACCAACGGCCTCATAACAACGCCCCAAATGTTGATAAGCTAAAAAACTCTCCGTGCCGCTGGTATGATTAAACTCTGGCGGCGGCTTTCCCTTATTTATAGCGCCGTTAAACCAGCCAATAGCCTGATGGAATTTGCCCTGTTCCTCTAAAATAGTCCCGGCATCAAAATATAGGTCGGTATAGTCTGGATACACCTCACACTCTCCGCTACATACTGAAAATGCTTCATCCAGCTTTCCTTGATGCCTAAGACCTAGAATAAGCCCCCCTACAGCCGGAGCTCTAAACAAAACTTCCTCCGGCAAAAGCTTACTACAGGCAGCTTCAAATAACTTTACAGCCCGGGCAAATTTTCCCAAGCCAAGCCATTCAACCCCCTGGTAATACTGTAAAAAATAATTATCTGGTTCAGCCCGGCAAGCTGTTTTTAACAAATCCAAATTACGCTTACGCTTTTTATTCCGTCCTTTTCCAATTTGAGACTTGTGCCAAAGCACAGGCTCATGAGCAATCCGCACTTTTTCCGGACAAGTTATAATTACCTGCTCATGAATTGCCCCGGCAAAACGATACTCCGGAAGATTGCGAAACAACCGCAGCACTAAATAATGATTATAACACTGCGGATCCATATCATCATGCAAACATCTAAGCGGTAAAAAAATTGTTTCCGTAAAACTATCGGCACCGATAACAGTTTGCAAACCACCGGCGCCCAATTCCAGGAACTCATCAGCATCCATAACCAAAATCCACTGTCCCGAGCTTTTGCTGATCGCGAAATTGCGCGCCGCGCTAAAATCATCCTGCCAGAGATAATGATAAACCTTATCCGTATACCTTTCAGCAATGCTTATTGTCTGATCAGTTGAACCGGTATCGACAATAACAATTTCATCAACTGCAGTTTTTACGCTATTTAAACAGTAAGCCAGATTCTTTTCCTCATTGCGCACAATCATTGTCAGACTAACAGTCGGCATCATGCTTGATTAGAAGCCTCCTCCAGCACGGCACGCAAAACCGGAACATCCTGATATTTTTCTTTCGCCTGCGCGACTATATCCTGGCGCATCTTATCGTATAACCGTATTAACCGGATATAACTCTTTGGATTTTTCGGTTCTAAACTCATTGCCTGTCTGTAACAATAATGGGCATCAAAGAACAGCCCCTGCTGCTCTTTGGCTTGTGCCAAAATAAAATAAGCCGGTTCACTTTGACTGTTTTGGGCAATATAACACCCCAAATACCGCTGTGCTAACTCCATATTTCCATAATAAAAGCATATCTCACCCACGGCTAGGCACATCTCATCCCTTGATTCTGGCGTCACCCCTTCAAGCAGGGTCGTAGCCCGTTCCCATTCGCCTAAATCAACCGTCCGTTTAAAAATATCCAATAGTATGGAAATACCTTCTTTACCTAATGTTACTTTGGAAAAAGTACGACTGCCGAGATTGTAAGCTAAAATACCAACTACACTGGCACTGTCTTCCGTCAACGGCAGTGCTTTCACTTTTTCCGCTAATTGCCGTACTTCTTGCTGCCGCCCCTGCAGCCAAAAACAGAAGATCTTATTAAACATCGCTGCTGAATATAGCGGATCTTCTGAAGTAATGCTAGTAAACTTATTTATTGCAGTGGTAAATTGACGCTGCTGCACCAGACAAATGGCCTTTTTAAGTATTATTCCCGCCGCCTCATTAATTTTCATTCCCGACTCTTCTTCAGCCACTCTTGTAGCATTTTCAAAATACTTATATGCCAAGGCATAGGCTGATTGCTTCATTAACAGTTCGGCAACACAAATATTAGCCGCCGAACTCTCAAACTCGCAAATCTTTTCCAACGCTTGTTTGGCATATACAGCATCCTTGCGTGGTTGTAATATCCGACAAATGCATTCCAGCGAAGCTGAAAAAGCAGCGTTGTCTCGCAGCGACAAAATATAATTATGCAGAGCTTCCTCTTCGTTACAGAATAACTCTGCAATCTGCCCTAAATGATAATAAGCCCGAAAACCTTGGGTGCCGCTTAATGGTGCAAAATGCGACGGCTGTGCCGGCAAAACTACCGCTTTGCTAAAAGCAGCATATGCCAAGCCATACTCCTTTTGTTCATAATAAATTATCCCCTGATAATAATGCAGGTCAGCATAATCAGGAAACCATTCTAACCCTTGCCTGATAATATTAAGCGCAACTTCGTACTTTTTTTCATTATAATAACACAGTACAATATAGCGCATTAATTTCGGCAAATAGCTAGTACTTTTGTCTATTCCTTCTGCCCCTTTAATAAACTCCTCAGCCGCTTGTTCGTAGCTGCCAACTCTATATAGCTCTACTCCGTAATGATAGCGTAATAGTTTATCGTCCGGGTTTTTAAGAATATGCTCTTCAACCATCCGCAAATTCCGGTTTTTTTTGTCTTTTTCAACAATTTGCTGATCAAGGAATCCATAATGCCGGATGACTATATCTTCAACAATAGCAAATTGCGCTGCCGGGTTATTTTGAATAATTACGTCCGCAATTTGTTCATGAATAGCACCGCGAAACCGATATTCAGGTCGATTTCTAAGCAGCCTGAATACTATATCGGGAGACATCTCAAAGGCTCCGTTGCCGCCGACAAAATTTTCTATACGCAAAAAGTACCCGCTTATATGCTCAGCCTCGATCAATTTGCGTAGTTTACTTGTACTCTCCGGTGCTAATTCTTCATCAGCATCTAAAAATAAAATCCATTCCCCTGTAGCCCGCTCCAGCGAGTGATTACGTGCGTCACTGAAACTTCCATTCCAGGCGAAGCTCTCCACCTTAGCCCCAAACTCTCTGGCGATTTCGCACGTATTATCCGTAGAACCGGTATCAACAACAACAATCTCATCCACCGCATCGGTTACACTTTGGAGACACCGGCGCAAATTTTTCCCTTCATTTTTAACAATCATACACAAACTGACTTTCATATCTGCATACCCCGCTAAAAAAAAATTATCGAACCTTATACAGTATATGAAAGCCAGTTAGGCAGAGTTCTTTAATACTTATGTTTATTCTAATATCACCCACCGTTTTGCAATTACTTATCCTTGATCATGCTTAACCGTACCACTTATCCTTAGAGGAACATATTATGTTACATGAGTACTTCGCGCTCAAATATTTATAAGGAGATAACCGCATGCCTAACTTTAAAATTTTTCAGGACGTTGCCGATCAAGCACGTATTAAAATTTACGGAAGTGATAACCAACCGATTGCCCAAGATGCTTCCGGTAATATTGTCATTACTACCAGCACCACCGGCTCTTTAAGCGTTACCGGTACTGTAAGTATCACCACTACTGGTGCCTTAAGCGTCACAGGCTCCGTCAATGTTGATAATACTGTCAGCGTTACCACCGGTACTGTTACCATCACCACTACTGGTGCCTTAAGCGTCACAGGCTCCGTCAATGTTGATAATACTGTCAGCGTCACCACCGGTACTGTTACCATCACTACCTCGGGTGCCTTAAGTGTTACAGGCTCCGTCAATGTTGATAACACCGTCAGTGTTACCACCGGTACTGTTACC
>JAGGAC010000093.1 GCA_017889635.1 Bacillota bacterium
TTATCCGGGAAGGAAGATCGGCATGAAGGTTTTAGAGACTGAGATTCCTGGCGTAGTTATTATTGAGCCAAAGGTTTTCGGCGATAACCGGGGTTTCTTTCTGGAGACCTGGAATGAAGCGCGCTATGTTGAGGCCGGGATAGAGGGGCCATTTGTTCAAGATAATTTATCGTATTCGGTGAAGGGAGTATTGCGCGGGCTGCATTTTCAAGACCCGAATCCCCAGGGAAAACTTGTCTATGTTTTGCAGGGAGAAGTGTTTGACGTGGCGGTCGATATTCGCGCCGGTTCGCCGACATTTGGGAAATGGGTTAGTGTGATGCTGTCCAGCGAAAATAAGCGGCAGTTTTACATTTCGCCAGGTCTGGCCCACGGTTTCTGCGTGACCAGTGAAACAGCGTTATTTACTTATAAATGTACTGACCTATATAACCCGGCGGCTGAGAAGGGAATTATCTGGAATGACCCGGATATTGGAATACGGTGGCCGATTGATGAGCCAGTATTATCGGAGAAGGATAAGAAAAATGTACGGCTGAGGGATGTTATAGGTTAGCGGATTCTGTTTTCAAAAAATTAAAGGAAGACAATATTAATGATGAAACTAATTACCATTTCTGAGAATAGGCAGATCCCCAAGATGCCAGGGGCGCTTGTTAGGAATACTGCTTTTAACCTAATGGGGCAGGCGGTGCCGATGTTAATGGCAGTTTTTTCTATACCGCTTATAATCAGAGGGTTAGGAACTGAAAGATTTGGGTTATTAACGTTAGCATGGATGGTAATCGGCTATTTCGGATTATTCGATATTGGTATTGGCAGAGCTTTGACAAAACTAGTGGCTGAGAAGCTTGGAAAAAGCGAAGATAAGGAAATACCCGGACTGGTCTGGACTGGTCTAATATTAATGGGAATATTCGGGGCAGTTGGAACGATAGTTTTGTACGCTATTTCTTCTTATTTAATTACTGACTTATTAAAAGTTCCTGAGGCATTGCAGAGGGAAACTTTAGAGTCATTGTATTTACTTGCTTTTTCGGTTCCAATTGTGATAACAACGGCGGGATTGCGCGGGATATTAGAGGCATATCAGCGTTTTGATATGACAAGTACCGTGAGACTATGCATGGGGATATTAACGTATTTATGTCCCTTGGTGACGCTGGTCTTTTCATCCAGTTTAGTAGCTATCGTTCTTATCTTATTGGTTGTCAGATTGATAGCGTGGACAATTCATTTAGTACTTTGTTGTTATATTAATCCTGAATTTTATCGCAATATAGGCTTTAAGAAGTATTTAATAAAACCATTATTATCTTTTGGGGGGTGGATGACGGTAAGCAATGTTATTAGTCCAATCATGGTTTATATGGACAGGTTTTATATTGGAGCGTTGGTTTCGATTACAGCAGTAGCCTATTATGCTACGCCTTATGAGGTTGTAACTAAGCTTTTAATTATACCGTCAGCATTATCAGGGGTATTATTTCCAATGTTTAGCCGGACTTTTGCTGTTGATCCAAAGTCAGCAGGGAGACATTTTTTTTCAGGCTGCAAATTTACGTTTCTTATTCTATTTCCATGTGTCGTGTTAATACTGGCATTTGGCTACACTGGCCTTGATTGGTGGTTAGGCAGAGAGTTTGCGGAAAACAGCACTTTACCGTATGCCTTTATACAAGGAATTGGGCGACCAGATATTACCGCTAAACTGCATATTTTTGAACTACCAATATATCTTGGCGTTTTGTATATACTAACGCTTCGGTATGGCATCGTAGGTACTGCAAGCGCGTGGGTAATTAGGGTATTAATTGATGGCTTGTTGTTGCTGTTCTTTTCTTCGAAATATTTAACGTTAGCAGCTGGTGATATTAAAGAGGCTTTATAGTTGTGGTTGGTCTGATTTATTAGCTAAAGTAATCTTAGTCAAATCATGTATTATCATATATTAAAAGATTAAAGTTACTATTTATGCAATAAAGCAATTGGTGGGGGATTTATTTTGAAAAGAAAAGAAAGCAAGTGTGAGCTATCTGTCGCATTATGTACTCATAATGGCAGTAATTATATTGAGCAACAACTGTGTAGTTTGGCAGAACAAAGTATGTTGCCAGCAGAGTTAGTCGTATGCGATGACAACTCGCAAGATGATACGGTCGAGAAAATTAGAAGGTTTTCGGCAATGGCACCTTTTAAGGTCAGAATATACAGTAACATACCAGGGTTAGGTGTTGTAAAAAATTTTGCAAGGGCTGTTAGTCTTTGTTCTTGTGAGTATATTGCACTTTGTGATCAAGATGATATTTGGTTGCCGAATAAAATAGAAACAACTATGAAAAAAATGTTTGAAGTAGAGGCAAGTGAAGGTAAAGATACGCCGATTTTGGTACATTCTGATTTGAAAGTTGTAGCTCAAAACTGTCAACAAATTGCAGCGTCTTTTATGGAGTACCAATCTATAAAGCATCTTAATGAGCAAGTAATTAATTCGTTATTGGTTCAAAATTTTGTTACTGGGTGTACAGTGATATTGAATAGAGCTTTGATAAACAGAGCTATGCCACTTCCACAACATGTTATTATGCATGATTGGTGGTTCGCGCTAATTGCTGCAGTATGGGGAAGAATTGCATTTGTGAGGGAATCAACACTACTTTATAGACAACATAACTTAAATGTTGTAGGAGCAAAAGGTTTTTTTTCTATTAACAATATTATGAAAGTGTTTAACTTAAGAAAATTAGATCAAGGAGTGGCTAATCTTTTTCTACAGGCTGTAGTATTAAGTAAACATCTAGATAATCAGGAACCAGACGCTACAAAAAAGGTAATTGATGAGTATTTACAGGCTGGAAGGATAGGTGGCTTATATGCAATAAAAGTATTTTTAATTAACAAGATATATAAACAGGGATTTATTAGAAATATTTTATATTATTTCACTATATTACGAGGGTCATATAAAAAATATTTTAATAATGAGTGGCTAGTATGAAGTGGCTTTTTCTTATTTGGCCTCTGTTATGGATGGTAGAGCTTATGGTAGGGGGGCCAGGATTTTGGACGATTGGATTGGGGATAAGCTTACGAAAAGTATTATTTATTATTAGTCTGTGCTCCCTGTATGTTTATGTTACATTATTTGTTGAATGGAAAATTAATAATCGAGATAAAAGAGCATTTTTAATAATTGTGATCACAATTATTATCTGGGAACTTATTATGCCTTTAATACATGGTACACCAGTTGAATATGTGACTGGTGATGGGGCATCACTATTAATTCTTTTTGTATATTTTCCATTAGTGCAATTGGTTCGCCAAGATATAATTAAATGGGATTGGATAGAAAAGATATATATCAGAATTTCTATGATATTAGCAGTAGTACACGTATTTATTTGGATTACTGTGTTATTGAATCCTGGTATAGCAATTGCTGTACGGATTATGGCGATAGACTTTTTCGGTACAGCGGATGCTATAGATTCTAATAATATGATATATGTTGGACCAATGCCAGATGGATTTTTTAGAGTAATGTGGATATCTACTCTTTACTTAATTCCGGCTTTATTTTTAGTGCTTAAACAAAAACCATCTATATTTAGAACGATTAAATTATTAATACTTTTCTTTGCCTTAATTGTATCTTATACAAGGGCGGTGTGGGTTGGACTTATCCTTAGTTTTGCTGTTATGACGATTGTTAAATGGTTTATCCGAGGAAATACAAGGAAATATCGCATTTCTTATTGGAAGTTGATTAAAGTATGCTCTTGGGGGAGCGCATTGGTATTTTTTTGCTGGTATCAGTGGGATAACTTATTCGATGGTTTTATATGGGAGAGATTTTCCTCGCTATTTACTGATGGTGGTGGAGTTGATTGGCGGATGCAACAATATGATGCTTTGATTAATGCCTGGACCGAAACTCCTGTTTTTGGTACTGGATTTGGAGGTCAAGCTAACTTTGTAATAGATGATGGTGTCCCATATAAGTATGAAATGATATCTGCAGCAATGCTTATGAAGTTTGGATTAGTTGGAATTTTAATGTGGGCATGTTCAATATGTTATTATGTATTTTGTTTGTCAAAACGTGAACTATTAAGTAGTGATACTACTTGGCTAGGCAATTTCATAGGAGCATCTTGCGCATTTATTTTTCCGGCAATGACAAATCCATATCTTTTTAATTTTGTGGGTATGTCCATTGTACTATTTTATTGGCTGCAAATAGAAAATAGATTAGCACATTAAAGTACAGAAATAGTTATGAGATGAGGCTTTCGTATGTCAAAGATTTACATTGTCTCTCAATTTACATCTAAATTTGATGAATACAATCCTAATAGATATGGATATATTTGGGGGGAATTGAGTAAGGAATGGGACACAAATTTTATTACCAGCTCATTTGACCATGTTAAAAAACGCGAAAAAATTAAGACGAAAAATCAAAAAGTTCAATATGTTTATGAGCCAGGATATAAGAGTAACAAATCTATTAGACGTGTTTTGTCGCACCTTATTTTTTCCTTTCAAGTTTTTCTATTATTACTGTTATATACGAAAAAGAATGATGTACTTATTATTGCAATACCTTCGAATGCTCTAGGATTTTTTGGAACACTGATAAAACAAGCGAAAGGATGCTATTTAATATTAGATATTCATGATACTTGGCCGGAAAGTTTGATGCCGCTTATGGTGTTCAGAAACTTTTTCTTGTCAGTAATGTTGAAGTTATGGGCACTCTTGAGAAATTATGCCATTGCACGCTGTGACTTTTTGACAGGAGAGTCAGAAGAATATGTTAGAGACTTTATGTATTTATTGCCGAAAAATGCTAAGGCTTATTCAATTTTATTAGGGTTGGAAACGGAAAGAATAGAAAAAATTAAGCCGTTTTATCCAGTTAACAAAGAAAAAATTAATATAGTCTTTGCGGGGACGATCGGTATAAATTATGATCTTGATACAGTTGTTGGAATGATTCAAAAATATGGAGAGAGTCTATCTAAACGAATTGATTTTCACTTCTGGGGAGAAGGTGAACGATTAATTTGGTTAAAGAATGAGATAGGCAATAATGAAAACGTTTATTTTGAAGACCGGGTTTCTTATAAGGAGTATATCGCTAGACTTAAAGGTATGGACATTGGACTTAATTCTTTTATAAAGAGGACTAACGTTAAGTATTCCTATAAGTCAACAGATTACCTTGCTTGCGGAGTGGCTGTATTAAACAGCTTGAGCGGAAGCTTTGGGGATGATGTTATGCAATATAATTTAGGTCTTAACTATGTACCAGGCAGCACAGATTCTTTGTATTTAAAATTAACAATAATGGTGGAGAAATTATTAAAAAATAGAAGTTGTTACAAGAAGGATATTGCGAAATATGTAAATGCAAATCTGGAAAGGAAAAATATCTATAAACCTTTATTTTCATATATTCGCAGCCTTAATCTAGATGGATACAATTTCCATAATTATAGTAAGTGTATTAAGTCCGAATCAGATTAAAGCCCAAATTGACTAGTAACATCCAATCATAGTAGGTGAATATTTTGAAACGAATCTTTGATTTTATTGTGGCAATAAGTCTTTTTATAGTGACTTTGCCCATAATGGCAATAGTGGCTATTTTGGTTAGATGGAAACTTGGTGAGCCGATTATATTCAAGCAAAAGCGTCCGGGGCTACATGGCGTGCCTTTTTATATTTATAAATTTCGTACCATGACTGACGAAAAAGATGCTGATGGAAATTTGTTGCCCAGTATTAATCGTTTAACCCCATTAGGAAAGACATTGCGAAGATTAAGTTTGGATGAGCTGCCGCAATTAGTAAATATAATTAAAGGTAATTTAAGCTTAGTTGGTCCAAGGCCGCTACTTATGGAATATCTACCGCTATACTCACCAGAACAGGCGCGGCGACATGATGTGAGACCAGGTATTACTGGGTGGGCGCAGGTTAATGGTAGAAATACTCTGAGCTGGGAAGAAAAGTTCCAACTTGACGTGTGGTATGTAGATAATCAGTCGTTTTTGTTAGATATAAAAATTATTTTAATGACAGTGTATAAGGTTTTACGATCAGAAGGGGTAAGTCCAAAAGGAAAAGCTTTTGTTGAGAAATTTAGAGGTATGTAAAAACTTAGCGATATGGAGGGAGGTAGAAAAATGAATACTAAAAGATTATTTATTGTAGGAGCAGGCTCGTATGGCGAGGCCATGCTGGATTTGGCTCAAAATTGTGGTTATAGTGTTGAAGGTTTTTATGATGATGACGAGATGAAAAAGGGTACTACATTATTTGAAAAACCGGTAATTGGAACAACTGAAGACCTGTTTAAATCGAATGATAGTTTAGGTGGTACTTGTTTTGCTGTGGCTATTGGTAATAACCCGACACGGAGAAGTATATTAGAGAAAATTCGTGCATGTGGTGGACAAACGCCGTCTTTAATTCATCCTTCGGCAGAGATTAGTGTTTATGCTAAAATCGGCGAAGGTGTTTATATTCAGCCTAAAGCAGTTATTTGGACCAAGGTAACGATTGAGGATGATTGTGTTATCAGTCCTGGGAATGTTATTGCTCATCATTCGACGCTTAGACCGGGTAGTTTTGTTTCAACGTTGTCTTCCGTAGGAAGTAATGTAACTGTTGAGCGTGATGTATTTATAGGTATGGGCTGCACAATAATGACAGGGGTAAATTATATTGGGGCTAATTCTACTATTGGAGCTGGGGCTGTAGTTATTCGTAACGTTTTGCCTGATTCAGTTGTCGCAGGTGTGCCGGCTAAAGTGATTAAAATGAAAAAGCAAATTGAAAATGCGGGCTAAGTTTAACAATTTATTTAGATTGGAGAAGATGACGTGGGGAGAGAACGAATTTATCTATCCCCGCCGCATATGAGCGGGTTGGAGAGGGAGTTTATTAGGGAAGCGTTTACAACTAACTGGATTGCGCCGCTCGGGCCGAATGTGGAGGCCTTTGAGAATGAGCTGGCGGATTATGTTGGCGATAAGGGCGCGGTGGCGCTGAGTTCGGGAACGGCGGCGATTCATTTAGCTTTGAAGCTGATGGGTGTTGGTGCAGGTGACCGGGTTTTTTGCTCAAGTTTAACGTTTGCGGCCAGCGCTAATCCGATTGTGTATCAGGGGGCGGAGCCGGTGTTTATCGACTCTGAGCCGGAGTCGTGGAATATGTCGCCGCAGGCGTTAATGCGGGCTTTTGTTAGCGCAGAGCAGGAAGGCCAGTTGCCTAAGGCAGTAATTATTGTTAATTTATATGGACAAAGCGCGGATATGGAGGCTTTGCTGGCGATATGCGATTACTATAAGGTGCCGGTAATCGAAGATGCGGCTGAATCGTTGGGAGCTTTATATAAAGGGAGGCCAAGTGGCTCTTTTGGTAAGTTTAGCATTTTTTCATTTAATGGCAACAAGATTATTACTACTTCCGGCGGCGGGGCGTTGGTGTCGGATGATATTGACGCACTAAAGAAGGCTCGGTTTTGGGCGACTCAGGCCCGGGATGCTGCCAGGCATTATCAGCATAGTGAGATTGGCTATAATTATCGTTTAAGCAATGTTTTAGCAGGGATAGGGCGTGGTCAGCTTAAGGTTTTAGAAGAGCGGGTAGCTGCCAGACGGAGAATTTTTGAACGGTATTATGATTCGCTTAATGGTTGCCCGGGGATAGAGTTTATGTCTGAACCGGCTTATAGTAAGTCGACGCGCTGGCTAACGGTATTAACTATTGATGATGGTATGTGCGGTGTTACGGTAAATGAGGTTTTGGATGCGTTAGCGGCTGAGAATATAGAGGCGCGTCCGGTGTGGAAACCTTTGCATTTGCAGCCAGTATTCGCAAAATACAAATATTATCCACACGGAACTGAAACAAGTGTTTCGGATAGGTTATTCAACAAGGGGATTTGTTTGCCATCTGGTTCGAGTTTGTCGGTGGATGAGCAGGACTTAGTTATTGATGTTGTAAGACGCGCCATAAATGAAGGAAAGCTTGGAACTACGGAGGCTGCGAATAAGGCTGTGCGTGATGTGGTTGGGTTGTAATGCGGCTAAGGAATTACAGAAATTATAGTACCGTTGTGAAGTATATTTTGGGGCTGTAATTCTTTACGGTAATATAGGATAACTTTGATTAGGGCATTTTCCGGCAAGTCGGCGCTTACTATGACCTCGTTATTCCAGTTGGCTGTCTGGCCGCAATACTCCTCAACACAGCCATCACAAACATACCATATTGCCATTGTTATCATCTCCTATCTCTTTATATGAAGGTTTATCTACGGATTGCTCCGTTAAACACAGTATTTTGTTTTATACTGTGTATTGAAAATTGGTTAAATATCTTCACAGTACTTCCATTGTTCCGCCATTACATCCAAAAACTCACCCTATCACAACTCACTGGGTCCATGCCCTTACATTCCTTCGTTCTGTTTTATGGATAAAAGCGGAGATAGCGTTTAAGCTTCATTGCTGCCTCTTTGGGCTAATGGAGATGAACCCCTTATCTCCGCCTTATCGGCGTGTATTATGGTTTCTTGCTTTTTATGCAGCTTGTTTAATTTGGTTTTTCCGGAATTCACCAAGAACTAATTCAGCCCGGTATTCTGCTTTCTTTTTAACCAAGTTATATATCACTGTTATTACCTTCTTTGCGATAACAACAAGGGCTTGTTTCCTCTTGAGGGGATTACTTGAGCGTGTTTTTAAGTATACGTAAAGTTCTTTCATTTCGTTGTTTACCGCAACCATCGTTCGAGCTATCTGATATAAGATGTTCCGCAAATTTTTTCTACCACGTTTTGATATTACTGTCCCACTTTTGTTTTTCCCAGAGCTATCCTCAACAAGGTTGTATCCTGCCATTCTGCTTATCTGGCGAGGATTATCAAATCTCATTGGGTCACCAATCTCACCGAAAAAGCTTGCTGCTGTTACTATTCCTATGCCTGGAATCCTAAGAATGATATCGCCAAAACCAATGTCAGCCAATGCCTTCTCCATTGCTCTTTCTATTTGCTCAAGCTGTTTTATCAATAACTCCAGTTCTTCGATCATCAGCCCTAGTTTCAGCTTTGCTGATGCTATCCCATAACCTACTCCTATGGATGTTTTAGCTACTTCCAAGAGCTGTTTGGCCTTTTTTCTGCCAACTGTCTTTTTGACTGCCTTTTTTATCTCGGCAAGTATTCCTTCTACACCTAGTTTCAGTATCAGTGCCGGAAATGGACAGGACTTTAATATCTGCAGCGCAGCTTTCCCTTTTAACGGATTTTTAAATACCGTCACTATTTCAGGAAAATATTCATCCAGCATTGCCGTTATTGTGTTTTTTATAGCATTATACCTCTTCATCAGGCTAATTCTTGCTGTTGACAGAACCCTTAGTTCCGCAAATACATCTTGTGGCATATACACTTCATAATACCTGCCATCACTCACAAGTTTTGCTATAGTTAACGCGTCTTTTTTATCATTCTTTGTTGGGCTGTTATCGTCAAGTTCCTTGGCCCGTTTTGTGTGATATGGATTAACCATTACCACTGTTATCCCATTCATTATCAAGTAGTTTGCAAGCGACTTCCAATAGTGCCCTGTTGGCTCCAGCCCTACGATAATTTTATTCAATCCTCTATGTTTGCAATTTGCTTCGATGCTTGCTAAAATACTCTCAAGCCGTTTTTATCGTTTCGAAATTTCAGGGTTTTCCCTAATTCCAAACCGCGATAATCCACAAACCTTGCCCAGTGCAACTCTTTTGCAATATCTACTCCAACAATAAGTGTACTTGGCGTTATTACTTCTAATTTTTGATCGTTGCGGTTCCTCACAGCCTACAACCTCCTGTTTTCTATGATTTTTGTGCGTTTGCTAGGCACACATAAATCATAGCAGGGGGTTGTTTATTTTTCAAAGTTCATTTCACACATTACAGGAATGCTTCATTATGGATAGTTTAGCTCATTCCACGCTTATTGCTAAGTTAAAGAAAGTATTGAATAAGATAGTTCTTGATAATTATTGTAACCGCTTTTGCGGTTAAACTCAACCGTTAAAGCGAACTTTTTGACACTATATTATGTTTGTTATAATTGCTTTAGCGGTAGAGGGGTGGAAGAATGGGATTTAACTATGGGGCAAATTTCTTGAAACTGCGGAAAAAATATGAGTTAAGTCAGAAAGATTTAGCCAGAATCGCTGAAGTCGGGCAAACAACTATTAGTGATATAGAGTCAGGGAAAAAATCGCCTAATGTAATTACTATCGAAAAGATATGTGAGGCTGTAGGGATTACGCTTGCTGATTTTTTTGTTGAAGCAGAGCCGGAATTGGAGCCGGAACTTCGCCGATTGTTAGATACGGCAAGGAAGCTGACGCCTGAACAAAGAAGCTATCTGCAAAAGCTTTTAGAAACGATGATAGCCAAGGATTAAGCCTTGGAATGCAATGAAAATAGTAAAAATGTAAAAATAATCTTGAAATTCCAGATAATGGTATGTACAATGAGGTATATGCTGTTATCTGGATTTTTTATTTACGGAAAGGTTTGTTCTGAGAGGTTTGTTCGGGAAGGTGGTGAAGTTGTTGAACCATTCGCTTATTTTGGTTACGGTATTACTGGTATTGGCTTTTTGCGGTCCAATGACCGGGGTTGGGGCAGCGGGAGAGAGTTCGCGGGAAGGGAGTTCACAGCATTATTTGGCGGCGGATGTTCCGCTGGGGAGTTATGTTTATGATTATCTGGAGAAGTTGGATGGGCTGGGGTATTTAAAGGATATGCGGACTGGGGCGAAGCCTTATTCGCGGCTGCAGGCGGCGCGGTGGACGAGGGAGATTGCGTTGGCAACTTTGGGTAAAGGCGATGTACCGGGGTATGCCAGGGAGATGGTGATGCGGCTGGAACGGG
>JAGGAC010000022.1 GCA_017889635.1 Bacillota bacterium
AGGTGATTTTTTTGTATAACATCCGTTTCCGCACCCGCCTAGCGGGTGGTTTATTGTGGAGCGCTAAAAACGTGCGCCCCACTGGCTAAAGCCGATAATAAAAATGACACCATTTGAAAAACGGTGTCATTCAGCATATTTTTAAGAAATCCTACTACAATCATGCACCCCTAACAAAATATACAACCACAATAAGTACTGCCAACATTATTCTATATATAGCGAATATAGCAAAGTTATTTCTTTGGAGATATTTAAGCAGTAAGCTAATACACAAGAGCCCTACTATTGCTGATGTAATTGCGCCCACTAAAAACAAGGGATTAGCAATATTATGAATAATATCCGGAGTATGTTTTAGCGCTGCCCCAGCAATAATTGGCGTTCCTAGTAAGAAAGAAAATTTAGCTGACGCCTCCCGCGAAATTCCTAACAAACGGCCAGTTGTCATGGTAATACCTGATCGCGAAACCCCCGGAATCAGCGCCAGCGCCTGTGAAACGCCAATATACAACGTATGTTTGAAAGTTATATTTTCATAATTAATTCTTTGAGTTGAATTCTTATCTACATAGTAAAGAATGATACCCATGATGACGAGACCAATAGCAATGATGAGGGGTTGAGAACGAATAAATTTGTCTATAGTTGACTCAAAGATAACTCCAGCAACTACGCCAGGAATTGTTGCTACAACCAAATACCAAAACATTCTCCCCTCTTTAGTTTTTAGTCCTCCCGTTAATCCATTTACAATAAGCGTCTTCCAATCTTGGAAAAAATAAATGAGTACCGCCAGCAATGTTCCAACATGCAACGCTACGTCAAGCGCGATATCAATATTTCCTCCTACTTGAGCGATAACCGGATCCCAGCCAAAAAGCCACCGCACAATAATTAAGTGTGCTGAACTAGATATAGGTAAAAATTCGCCCAACCCTTGTACAATTCCTAAGACAATCGCAATAAGCCACAACATATGCTATTCATTTCCCCTTTTTATATAGTTTCATCAATGACTCCACTTATATGCCCAAGCATCTCTTGCAGACTGGAAAGCGTAATACTAAATTAATTAATTGGGTTTGTTCCTCCTCTCTACTTCCATTTTTTAAATTTAAAACAAATTGCACTCGACTCAATCCCTGCCCCCATAAGTTCATCCTGAAGGTCGAGCTAGTCAAATAGCAGACTAACCAATGATACTATACCCGATAATACAGCAATTAATGTGAATAAAAAAGACATAGGACTTTTATTATCTTTTATTTCTTCATCTAAAGTACGCTAAATACTATTGTCTTTCCCTTTTATCGCCTTACTTTGCACTTTTAATTGAACCTATTATTTTTTGGTTCTTTAATTCCTTCCTTGCCAAATAAGCAAGAATAAATAAAGAACAATATTGTCGACACTTATTCTGCTGAAATAAATAAAAGCTGCCAGATTGTCCAGATCTTCCTCTGGGCAACCTGGCAGTCATAAACTCTTTTATTAGCAGCTTTTAGACCCATAGTTTTGCGTCCTTATCTTTCAATAAGTTTGCCTTTAAGTTATTCTGCTTTAATATATTGGCACTCAGTTAAATGACCTATTATGATTCTATATACAGGTAATTATTTCCTGCAATCTTTCATAGGTCGATCACTATTACTTTTTTTCTGGAATGATTTCCAACCAGTAACCGTCAGGATCTGCGATGAAGTATATGCCCATGGCCGGATTTTCATAGCAAATACAGCCCATCTTTTTATGCAATTCATAGGCTTTGTTGAAGTCGTCAACAATAAATGCCAAATGGATTTCATTATCTCCCAAATTATAGGCCTGCGTCCTATCTTTCAGCCAAGTCAGCTCCAGTTTATGAGCCGTAGTATTGTCTCCTAAATAAACCAGAGTAAAATCAGGTTTTTCAACCCGCCGTGTCTCTGATAGCTGTAGCGCTTCCTTATAAAACACCAGGCTTTTTTCCAAATTCAAAACATTAAAGTTATTGTGAGCAAAACTAAACTTCATGAACCCTTCTCCTTTTCTTATTCATCATCATTTATCTACCATTATAGCACGACTACATATCTTCGCGGGACTAGAAGAAGATTTCCTGCCCCTTATGTATAATCTCAATGGTGGCCAAAGAAGAGTCTTTCACTCTTTCAGAGAAAGCCTTGCTTGTGTCGAAAACCTCCCCGAAGTGCATAGGAAGAAGCAGTTTTGGGTGCAGTTTAGCGGCGAAATACTCTGCACCAATACAGTAGAACTCTTCCAGCCTATGGTCCACCGGAAAAAATGCAATATCAATGTACTGCGGCGCGATTTTATCAATCTCCGCTTTGAAAAACGACTCTGCCCGGTCTCGTTCTGTCTTACTTTCCCCTTTCCAGTGCCACCAGTTTAAATCTCCGGCATGAAATATCGATAAACCATCAGCCTGTACCAAAAAAGATACTCCTTCATCGGTAGAACCGAAAGTTTTAACCAGCACCTCTTCCTGTTTCCACTCTTCGTAAGGCGACATAATATT
Organism: Bacillota bacterium; assembly: GCA_017889635.1. Lineage (GTDB taxonomy): Bacteria > Bacillota > Negativicutes > Sporomusales > CTSoil-080 > CTSoil-080. Next base: position 2,522 of record JAGGAC010000022.1, read on the forward strand.
GCAGTGGAGTGTTTTTACACCGATTGGTATATCGCTGCTAAAGATGTAGGTAATTGCGGGAATACTTTTTGCCCATTCTAGGATGACAGGATCATAGTGGTCTGGATGGCTGTGGGAAGCAAAAACAACAACATTATTTTTACTCTTGAGATATTCATTAGTGATAATTCCGTCAACCAAATTCCCGCCCCGAACTGATCCAGGCTGATAATAGTCAAAGATAAAAAGATGTTCCCTCGTTTCTACTGCATAGCCGCTATGAAACAAGTAAATAATTTTTGCTTTTGAATTATTCATAATGGTTCCCTTCTCAACACTCGATTTCATATCACTTAATGTTACCCTATTATTACACATGAACCTTTCCTATATATTTACTCCTCAAATGCTACTCATTGACATCCAACTTCTTACAAATTACAATATTTTTGAACGGTGTTCAATAATATTTCATTATTTATATTTAAAACACCACTCAGCAACAACTGCAAGGAGCTGTTACAATGTCCCTGGAAGAACGCCGCGAGCGTGAGAAGGAAGAAATGCGTAAACTTATTCTCGATGCAGCAGCAGAAATCATTTTTCTAGATGGAATCGATAAGCTTTCCATAAGAAAAATAGCCGAACGTATAGAATACTCGCCATCTATAATCTACCACTATTTTAATAACAAAGATAATATATTAAACCAATTGATGTCAAACGCCTATCAGAAGATTATCACAGCACTATCCTCAGCAAAATTATCATCAGACCACCCTGTGGAAAGGCTTAAAGATGCCACAAGGAACTATATTGAAACAGCTCTTTCCATGCCTAATGAATATAACGCAGCCCAGCTAAACAGTTCGCCGGACGTCCTCAAATATACTGCATCGCTTTTCAGGGGCGCCACCAATAAAAACCCGGCACTGGCATTTCTTTGTGATTGCCTAAAGGATATTCACAAAAATGCCCCTCGGTCGGAGAGCGAAATTGAGCTTATGGCTCAAATGATAGTTATTGCCGCTTTTGGACTTATAATGAGGCTCAATGTCGAAGCGGAACTTGAAGAAAAACAAAAGTACAGACTTATCGATCATTTTGTAAACGTTACGATATTGCAAATGGCTGGAATTTACACAAATAATATGCCAGGAGGTAAATCTATATGAAACTTTTTTTAAAAATTACGTTATCTGTATTAATAGCAATAATCTTGATTGGCGCAGGTGGCTTATTTTACATTACCCGGGGACTGGAAACTGGAAGCAACATTGAGATTGCCGGTATCGATGGTTCTTCCTTACAGGATGGCACCTATAAAGGAAAATACACCAGCGGAAGATGGTCCAACGAACTTAATATAACCGTTAAAGGCGGAAAAATTACTAATATCGAGATTGTAAAAGACGTTGCCTTTACAACCGAGGGACTTTCCGCCAACCTATTCCACAGGGTATTAGAAAACCAAACCACTACGGTAGATGTTGTTACAGGCGCAACTGTAACAAGCAAGGCTTATTTGAAAGCGATAGAAAACGCTTTAACTTCTGCGCAAGAGAGTAAAATATGAGAATACTGATTGTCTACGCAACCAAATACGGCTTTACAAAAAAGTGTGCCGAAAAACTTGCCGAAGGCCTCGCTGGACAAGCGGACATTTGCAATATAAAATCGGAAGTACCTCCTGACCTTATGCATTACGACAAGCTAATAATCGGCGGACCAATCTATGCCGGGAAAATACGAAAAGAAATCACTCGTTTCTGCAAGAAAAACCTAGATACATTAAAAAATAAAAGAATTGCCTTCTTTATATGCGGTATGGTGGAAGACAATGTGCAAGCCCAGATTAACACCTCCTTCCCCAAGGAATTACTGTCCGTTGCCATAACCAAAGAACATTTCGGTGGCGAATACAAGTTCGACAAAATGAATTTTATTGAACGGTTTATAGTTAAAAAGGTGTCCGGCTCGAGTAATAATGTATCCAATATCATTACTGAAAACATCGACAAATTAGCAAAAACCATATTAAACGCATAAAAACCCGAAATTGACAGCGCCCCACTAGTCAACCCAACGTGACAGCAAAGAAGCCACGAAACTCGTGGCTTCTTAATAATTCCTGATTTGATTGGCAAAACGACTCGTTACCAACAATACACAAAACTTTGTGGCTAATGGATAGCTAATAGCTATAATTAGCCACCAATATTACTTTTTTCTTTTGCAAGTTGATCAAGCGATTTTCCCTTAGTTTCTCTTTTAATAAAAAGAATAGCTGCTAATGCTCCAACTAACCCTGGAACAGCATAAAACAAAAAAGACATTTGCGATCCCAAGTTCATTCCCATTAGTATTCCGGTTATAATTGGAGCGCTGGCCCCCCCGAGCCGACCAAATGCATGGCACCAGGATACCCCCGTATTTCTAAATTCAGTCGGATAACCCTCTGCCATCAGGGGTTGCACTGCGGTAATCGAATAGTTTATAGCAAAACCCATGAAAATATTTGCAGCCATAATAGCTGCAAAACCACCGCCGATGAAGGCCATAATGACAACAGAAACAGCAGCAATAATATAGCTGAAAATAAGATTTGGCCTGCGACCTACCAGCTCAGACCCGACACCGGCCACTGCATCTGCTAATACTGCAGCTGCGTTATTGGCAATTGCCAATGCATACGCGGAAGTGAGCTTAAAACCTTTCTCCAGCATCAGTGATGGCAGCCAGGCATTGAGGCCGTAAACAGTGAAACAGCCACAAAAATACGTAATCCAGATACCTGCAGTTATCATTCTATAGTCTTTAGAAAAAAGTGCTTTGGGGCCGACAACTTTTGGTTGCGGTGGAACAACCAAGTCATTAGGATCCCGCTCAGTAACTTTGCCAGTAGCAACCCTCTCAATGTGTTCAATAATTTTAACCGCTTCTGCCATCCGGCCTTTATTGGCCAGCCAATAAGCTGACTCATGCATTTTGAAATATAAGAAAATGGAATATAGTAGAGGTACGCCGCCGATCAGGTAACACATTCTCCAACCCCAAACAGGAACAACCAATGTTGGTATAACACCACCCAGTACCCATCCAACTATCATCCATGCCATACCAAATGTTATAAAAAGGGCTCGGCGGGAAGTGGGCGTGGATTCGGAAAAAACAGTTGTAACAACAGGAATGCAAGCTCCCAGCCCCACGCCAGTCAATACACGGAAAAAGGCAAACGCCTCAAAACTATGAACAAAGTAGATAGGAATGGTTAATGCAGAATATACCGCGATAGAGTATATTAACGTTTTTCGTCTGCCAATTCTGTCAGAAATGATACCTGCAAAAAGTCCACCAATAATCAAACCGAAGAGACTCCAAGAAGACAAACTGCCAGTTTGTACTTTATTTAAAGCCCATTCAGCAGATATTTGCGGCATGGTGTAAGATACAACCATGTAATCATAGCCATCAAACACCATTGCCATACCAAGGAAAAAAAATACAGACCAAGTAAACTTATTGACCCCAAAAGAATCCACAACTTCCGAGATGCTAAAGTTTTTACTCATGCCTCATTCCTCCTCATAATCTAAATACAACGTCAGTTAACCATTAACCCGATTTTGATTATCTACACCTCCATCCAGCCAACAGAACTTCACCAGTTGTTGCGCGCAACTTATTCAGAATCCATTAAATATTAAATGCTCTAAACAACGGCTGTTTTTCTCAAATAAATCGTTGACAAATTTCACGAATTATCTTATAATTTATTCTAGAACAGATTCTAGAATAAATTTCATTCATAGATGTTGCAATGTAGATCTATAATAAAATTGCAACGTTATTTAACGCACAAATTTTTGCACTCATCGGACTTCGAAGTCGACATGAGTGTTTTTTATGTTCTTATAAAAGGATGCTAATCCCGTACCTCTTGAAAGTGGTGGAATCAACAGATCGCATCGGCACTCCTCTGATGATTGCGAGTATTTAGCCAACCTTGTTGTAGTTATAGGCTAAGATAGCAGGAGGACTCAATCAGTTGAAGCCCAAGTCATTAGAATCAAAAAAAAAAATTATTAATGTCGCCCTTGAACTAATGCAACACCAAGGCTACGAAGGCATGACGGTCGATGATATAATTAAAGCAGCAAAAATTTCTGTTGGAACATTTTACCACTACTTCAACTCCAAGGCAGATATACTTCAAGAAGCATACAAAACAATGGATAATTACTTTGAGGAATATGTAGTAGCTAGGTTACTCGCCGAATGTTCTCCTATTGAACAGATTAACAAGTTTTTTCATCACTATGCCTTACATACTACTTCTGTTGGAGTAGAGAATATTCGGTCAATTTATAGTACAAATAACTCTATGTTTACAAAAAAGCGACAAATGGAAGTTATTTTAGAAAACATTATTAAGGATGGCCAAATAAAAGGAGAAATATCGACCAATATGCCAGCTGAAGAGATCAGACGATATTTTTTCATTGTTATAAGAGGTCTTATATTTGATTGGTGTGTCCAGGGTGGAAGTTACAGCCTGGAAGAAGAAATCGACAAATTTGTAAAAATACAAATTAGAGCATTCAAACCAAATTCTTGCTGATATATTACCTGTTGATACTTGAATCACATACTTATACCCCCAACATACCCTCTCTTTTTCTTAATATAGTATGCCAAATCATGCTACTTGCGTCGACACGGACTAAAAACAGCCCTGTTTTTTTACCTTGTTATTAAATATATGGGTTCTTGAACTATTCTAGACGTAATTAAATTACGTCTTCAATTAGGAGTACCGAATAGAAGGGTTGTCTCAATACAAAAATTGAGACAACCCTTCTATCAGTTTCATACCTTACTATCTCTATTCTTTATTCGAGTTATTTATCCCCAACTTTTCACAAGTAACTCCTATAGCAATACCAGTTATATAGCACAAAATATTATAGAATGAAAAAACATACCCTAAAATCAGCCCTCCTATTATGGTATAACGAAATGTATCAATCCACGGAGCATGATAGAACTTAGCTACTTCAATCCCTATCGAAAAGATAGCTGATAATATTGCATTATTTAATATCGGCCTATCTCTAAAAATAAATCCCATAATGAAAAATACCATGAGCCCCCACAAAATATCTCCTATCCATTTAGGTAACCAGCTGGGAATCTCTCTAGAAAGCAAGCCTACTACAATAACCACCAATACCAAAATCAAGTAATATAACCTCTTGCGCCTAATAAGCATAACATTCCCCTTATTCAGTTCGAAAAAATGTTATTCTTTGAATTTAAAAGCTGCTTTAATAAATTCTCCACAGAATATTCCTTGCACGTTGCTCAGACAAATTAAATCCCTGCCAGTTCCGATTTACAGAAAGCTGGTCTTGTTTATTGGCAATATGTATTCTAGCTGCCAGTTCTATATTCCGGTCTGGCTCTTGGGTCAGCGCCACTAAACAAGGCAAAACGTCATAGGATAACCCCGCCATATAATCGACATCTATCACACCGGTTCGATAAAACCGCTCCATGTTCTTATTGGCTATAAATGTGTCTACATTAACATAGTTAATTAGTACATAGGCAATAAGCCCTATCATTACGTACCATTTAGCAAGATTTATTCTGTCAACCCAGACCTTATAAATGGTTGCGCACAACATGACAAACACCATTCCCATGAAGCCATGAGTAAATACTCTCAGGTAAGTATATCCATAGCTTTCTTCATATAGCGACATCCTATAATGAGCAGAAAGCAACATGACAAATGTACTTAATAAAAGAACACTATTTAGCCCCTTCAATATTATTGCTAATCTGCGCCTGGATGTTACCGTGAGGGTTACGTTTCCGACCACGATTCCAGTATTTATTAACACCACAGCAACCAGTTCAAAAAAACCTCTTCTGGCATAAGCCGCATAAGTCAGACCTGAAGGCAAAAGATCAGAAAAGCCGCCAAAAAGATAGGAAAACTGGATGACAGAAAACAAGAGATATACCGCACTCAAAACACTCAGAGCAGTAATGACGATGATCTCGTCAAGATTTTTCGCCCCTGCGTCATAAGAAACCTGTTCGACCCTGTTATTATTAAGACCCCAGATAAAACTGAAGACCACCATTGTTATCAAACCAACCATCAATGAATGCTTGGTAATCTCTACAATATTGATATTGGACAAAATGGCTCTGACAAGAACTTCAAATACCGGATCTGCCGAAGAAAGCAGTATCACTACAACAACAAGAATTGGAAGAGAAAAAACTAAACCAAGGATCACTTTCCTGAAAACCGAACGAGTTGCTACCTCACTTTCTTGGCGTGCCAGAGCCCACATCAGGAAAAACGGTTTTGCTACAAACTGGAGAGGACGAATAATTAAGCCACCAAAAACATCTTTCAGAAAGCCGCTATGAAACCATTCGTGCCGACTACTCTTAGTAACCACCAGTATATGCGCTACAAATAAAACAGGTATTACCATAGAATTTAAAAAACAGAGAATTTCGTTAGTAAATAGTAACCTAGTCAAAGCAAGAGCTATAAGTGGAAAAACCAGGAACCATCCAATGCTCTGTTCCTTAACCAACAATGGCCTTGTATTTCCATATACTATAGCCAGTAAAGCTATAATAAAAACCGGATAAGATATGGCCGCAAAAGGCTGGGCGATTAAAACATCATAGCCTGCTGCCAAAACAACTGAGCTGACTAACATAACCAAATTACCACGGGTCACCAAGTTTTTCATAGTGCTTTTTTCTTCCTCATACACAAACATACATGCACCTCCTAACGTTGCTAGACGTTCTGTTCATCATCAGGAACATATTCCAGGATGTCTCCAGGCTGACAATTTAGTGCCTTGCAGACAGCATCCAGGGTGGAAAACCTGATCGCCTTGGCCTTATTGTTTTTAAGAATCGACAGATTGGCTAACGTTAAGTCTACTTTCCCTGCAAGATCTGAAAGTCCAATTTTTCGTTTGGCCATCATAACATCAAGATTAACAACTATTGCCATTTTTATTTCCTCCGCTATATAGTAAGATCATTTTCTTCTTTGACTTCAATGGCCTGGCTGAATACTTCAGAAAATACCAAACCGGCTAGCCCAAACAGAAGGAAACCCAACGCGACAATAATTGTCAAAAAGCTGATGTAAAAAATTATCTTTATGATATACGCTGCCGAGATAAAAAGCGCCATTATTGCTATTCGTTTAAGACAGGTTGCGTTTTGTCTCTGAAAAGGTTTGCGGTCGTTTATACTGCGAAACATTCGCCTTAACTCATAAACCATGACTAGTCCAAATGCGCCAGTCACAAATAGAAAACCCAATAAAAACCAGTAGTTCTCGCCTGCGCTCCATGCGAGGTTTTCAAAACACCACTTTAAGCAGACTGGCAAACTAATTACAATTGCAGCTCCACCAGCGAGAATCATATCCAGCATGTACTTTACAGCACCCGAAATCCCTTTTTTGCTAACTATCTCCACTAAACAATCCCTCCTCGGTTACTTTGTATTTTATTATACAGCTCCCCATAATGAATATCAATATTTTTTTATTGAATTTCGATAAAAACATATTGATATTCATTATGGCATATAAATAATGCAGCACCCAGTTAGCTATCTAACTGACACCATACCCACCCACAAAAACAAAAACCCGCGTTAATTTGCGGGTTTTTAGGCTTTCCAATTTGCATAATAAAGCCGAACACATTATTGAACTATGTTTCCCTTGATATACGCTACGCGCTCATACGTTCTTTGCCAAAGATTCTGTATTGCTTGAAAATCCATGTTAGGAATATAATATGCCTCCAATTGATCATGCAATTCCTTGGATTGCTTGATACAGGCCACGCTCTTAATAAACAGTTCGAGAAACACTTCTTCGTCATAGGCGATAGCATCCTCAGATTTTTTAATAACCGTCGAATTCAAATACTGATTCATCTCTATCGTTCCTGCTGCTTTCATAACGATATTATACACATGTGGCATATTTGATGTAGTAACTGCTACATCCAGACTGGGAATGACAAGGTGCTCAGGTTTCATCGGATCCAGCGGACAGTAAAAAACCTCAACATCCAAACCACGCACAACGGCCATGCTTATAACTTTTTGCACGATAGTACTTTTACCTGTTCCTGGATTGCCATTAATAACATAGCAACTTTTTTGATTCCAAACAGATGATTCTAAATAGTTTACCGGTCCGTCCGGCGTAATAGCTGAGGCAAAAAGTTTACGTACTTTGCCTGCCCCCCTTGTATTTACACCAGCAAATATTTTCTCAATTAATTCTTCAGCCACACGATTGGCTTCGGCAATATCCAACGCAGAACTGTTTATTGCCGCTATATCATCATAAATGGATTTAGCCGCATTCAACAATCTATAAGCTCTCTGAAAGTTTCGCGAGATTTCGGCATTATAGTCAATTATCGTTTTTTTATGCGGAACAATTCCTTTCTCATCCCAAAAATCCCCTAAATGAATAATCTCATCAACACATCCGGGATTCTTGGGGTCTACAATATGGGGCGCTGTACCATCAATAAATGCCACCTGCAAATCCGGAATAACCAGACCGTCTAGCGACTTATTATCGCTAGAACAATGATGGAACTCCACATCATGTCCCTGTGAAATCATGGCTTCTCCAATTTTGCGCATGAAAGTGGATTTCCCTGTGCCTGGTCCACCCTTCAAAATAAAGATACGATTAGCATCGACGGGAATTATGTAATTATAATAAGAGAAAAAACCCTGTGGTGTATTGCCCCCTGGAAAAAGGTGCCGTACTTTTCCCTCTCTCATAATATCAAAGCCTCCTTTTAATCCCGCATATACGGGCGATTCTAACGTACAATATGATATGCCCCAAAAGCAAAAATGCCACTCTGACCCCCTTGACCTCCACAACTCAATCCAACGAACAACAAAAACCCGCGAAAGTCGCGGGTTTTCAGGCATCTAGCCTTACAAGGTAACATGAATCGTCATAAGCTGGTAATAACTCGCCTTAAAATAGTGCTACAAAATCACCTCTGTTTTTTTTCCAGACATCATATGACTTTTCCCCTCTGTCATTAATAATGTAGTATATTAGTTGACCATCAACCGTTTCAGAATACAATTCGTATTGTACGTTTTCCGTTACACCCAATTCATCATTGCTTTCATAAGCCATCCATTTTGAAGCTTCTTCAGGAGTAAACTGAATTGTATAAAAAGTTCCCATTATCACACCTCAATCATTTTTTTATTGTTTAGCAACATTGTAAGCAACCACAATAGTTCCTTTCCAATGGCAAATAAATTATTTTAACATTGTAGCATATTTCGCTAATATTTAACAGAAGCAATTAGTAGAACCACGTTGTAAGCGAGCGTAGGAAGACTTCATTTTTCCACCATTCTAGCAACTCAGCAGATTCTTTTGTATCATGAATAGCGTGGAACTCACAATTTCTAGGGCTAGCAAAAAATCCGCGAAATTCGCGGATTTTAATATATTGTCACGCCACCCACTGCAACATTAGATTCGAAAATGGCTTACAGCTTTCTCCAAATCCAAGGCTAGTTTAGCAAGGCTCTGACTCGAGGAAGCAATTTCTTCCATAGATGCCGATTGTTCTTCCGTAGCCGCCGACACAGTCTGCGATTCTCCCACAGCGGCTTTGCTAAGGCTATTAACAGTTTGCACAGACGCCACGATCTGCTGGCTGCCGCTGGCCATTTGTTGCATAGCGGCAGAAATTTCTTTTACTTGCTTGGACACATTCGTTACCAAAATTACTATTTCTTTAAACGCTTCACCAGCCATTGTGACAACCTCTGTTCCCACCTTAACCTCATGAGTACCTTCATCCATTGCCACTACTGCCTGTTCGGTATCTGCCTGGATTTCACCAATCAAAACAGCAATCTTTTGGGCTGCATCCTGTGACTGTTCCGCCAGCTTACGCACTTCTTCCGCGACAACAGCAAACCCTCTGCCTTGTTCACCAGCGCGAGCCGCTTCAATCGCCGCATTCAGCGCCAACAGATTTGTCTGTCCGGCAATACCGCTAATTACACTAACTATCTCACCAATCTCTTTCGACCGTTCTCCCAACTTGGCGACAACCTGCGCACTATTATTTACAGTTTGTTCAATCTGCGTCATTTGAGTAACAGCCTTGGCTACCGCTTGATCGCCGCCCTTGGCTCTTTCGGCAGCTTGCGCAGAATGCTCGGCTACCTGATTGGAACTGGCTGCAGCCTGCTGAATACCTGCTGACATCTGTTCTACTATAGCTGATGTTTCGTCTACTGCTCGCAATTGTTTTGCCGCCCCTTCGGCCACATCGCTAATTGATTCCGCTACTTGCGTTACCGCCAACGCCGACTGTTCCGCACTGGCAGTAAGTTCCTCACTAGCAGCACCCACTTGACTTGATGAACTTGCTATTTCTCTTATTAAGCTATGCAAGTTCGTCTTCATCTCATTAACTGAGTTTGATAAAACTCCAATCTCATCTTTAGATGTTACGTCTAAGTCTGCAATACCCAAATTGCCATCAGCAATCTGACGCACGCCTTCTGCCGCAGCAACGATTGGAGCTGATATCTTTCGACTTACACGTAATGCTATAATAGTCGCAATCCCAAGACACATTAACCCAATTAATGCCGACACTCCTATATCAAGCATTAACTTACGTTGATTTTCTTCGGTTTTTATAAGTACACTTTTTTCAATATGATCCACCCAGTTTCCTGTGCCAATAACCCAGTTATACGGTTTAAACAAAAGAGAATATCCTCGTTTAGGCAAATCTTCTGTTTGATTAGGTTTGGGAAACCAATAATCGGTATAACCACCATTTGGTTGCATACTATTAGCAATAATTTCGCGTATAAATTTTTTCCCTTTTGAATCAACAAGATCAATACGGCTCTTGCCTTCAATTTCACGCCCCAGGAGTACAACACTAACCCCTTCGGTAGTATCAATCCAAAAATAATTGCCATCATCAAATCGCAAATCACGAATCAAATCCGCAGCTTGCTTTTTAGCTTCCGATTCAGTCAAAAGTCCTTTTTGTTGTTTATCATATATTTCTTGTGCTAAGCTATAAGCAGTTTCCACCTGCAATTTTATACTTCTATCAAACTGCTCGAACATTGTTGTACGGTAATTTTTTATCTCAGCATCATTTTTACGAACGGTATCAAAAATTGTATAACAAGAAAGAATAAATACACATATAAAACTAGTTGCAAGCAAAGCTGTTATTAACCTATACTTTAGTTTTGTCATTACAAAACCGCTCTCCAATCCTAAAATTAGTTAAGTACATCACCTTTCAGATGTAAAAACACGTATTATTTTAAACAAATCTCTCCTTTCATTCCCACATTTAATTAAACTTTAAATGCAGGAGTCTTTTATATTACCAGGCGAAAAGGACAAAAAGAAATGCCGACTTCATGAGAATGCGGATGTATTATATCCTTCTCCATAAAGCGGCAACCTGGCAATAGCCTATTATCCTTAACCCCATAGTTTTGCCCCCCAACCTTTGGCAACTTTGCCAACAGAAGTATTGTTAGCTATTATATTTGAGTCCTAGTTATACACCATTGTATATTATTCGATATTTTTCGTCAATTTATGTTTACTGGTAATTTATAAAGATCTTGGAACACGCTTCTATAAATACCTAAAACGCAAGGTTGGGCCATTTTGGTCGTTAACAAAAACACGATTTCTCCCAATATCTAAATTATTGATTTTCCTTTTCTCTTTCCAGCATTATCACAACAGGACGATGAGTAATTTGCCAGCCTAGGAAAACTAGACATACTACCAACAATATTCCGGTTAAAATCATAGGCAAAGTAGGCCCAATAAATTTACAAATACGATATACTAAAGCAACCCAAGCTTTTACAATATGAGTTCGTTGCAGAGGTTCTTGCGCTACCTGGGAGAACCATGAAATAAAGCTACCAAACACTGCGACAACTACCAAACAAATTCCGGGAAACAGTACAGCGTCAGATAGTTTTTGTTTAGCAACTGTACGAGTAAAGTTTTGCGCTATATACGTATGGATAGTCTCAAGACATTTATCCCGCTCCTCCAGATTTCGCATTGCTATAGTATGTATAACATATTCCCCATTAATTTTTGTCATAATATCAATTTCATTATCGTCTCTTTTCGAAGTTATTTCGTCAAGATGTATAAAATGAATAATCTTGCCTCCCTTTGTTTCTACAATTCCATTTCCCTTCTCAGATAAATTTTTAATATAATCATCTGCTTCAATTTGGGTAATTTGGATTGCTAAAAAATCTTCGTCAATAAGCACAACCTTTTTTTCATCTAACGGAATAACTACAGGTGTTTTCATTATAAGCAAAACTCCTTTAATTAATATATTTAATTTTGAAATTTTCACCATCGGCCTTAAAATTCCTGTATTTTTTTTCTTCGCATTAGAAATATTAATATTAAAGTATAATGAAATGATATAAAATGGTTTAGATCTTATTCACTATATTAAGAAAACCGGCGACGCCAAATAGATAATAATACAAAGAGTTAAGTCCATGGTCTTATTATGTATAGATGAATTTCAGAACAAGCTTAAATCTACATCATTAGGTAAATCAATGGTTATTGCATATCTTGAAAAGGATATAGCCGCACCAAAAAGCAAAAATCCAGATGATCTAAAAAAGACCATCCAGACTTATATTGAAAAAGTAGTTATTTTCGAGGAACACGTCGAAACGCACCTCGTTCTATTTGTACATACAATTGGCGGAGGCGAACCAACACCACCAACGCGCAAAACTTTTGCTATCAGAAATTATCTGCTAAGCGAATCAATGGAACAGGGCGAACGCCACCGCAAATTATACCTAAAGCTAGTAACAATATGTTTTTCTTAACCCCAAATTGATCCAACTGAATATTCCATATTAATTAATAATATGGCAGCTTACTTCAGAATAATAATTACCTGCTAACTGCTGAAAAAGATGATTATGCGAGATTAGTTCATTTTAGCTCTATTACGCATTCTAAAAACAGCATATTAGGTGCAGAAAATCTCTTAAATTTCAATTGAACCCTTGACCTCTTGAATGCGAGTCTTAAAACATTGTCTTGTTTACCTTTTTTACAAAAATACAAAACTCCAGCGAGCCCTTATATATCAAGCATTATTAAGTCTCGTTTTTTAATATATATGGTAATAAGTATTCAAATTTAACTGTTTTAATCAGTTTTTTGTCCCCTAAATCGGTCTTTATGGGACAAATCAGGGGACAAATTTTTCTGGAACGAGTAACGAGATTCAAACTCGCACCCCACGGCCTGGGAATTAAAAAAGAGAATTTATTCCCCATCTACAAGTTCTATTAAGTCGCCATAATCAAAGGTTTTCACTTTCTGTAAGTTGTTACTATATAGAATCCAATAAAGAAATACATTAGAAAGAGCAACACAGCCTATCAATAACTTTTTGAGGTGTTTGGTTGAGTTGAGCAACAAAGGTTTGAATCCTTTGGCGAATTTCATCTACAGAGTGATAAAAAACGTTATAGATACAAGAGCGCTTGAGCCAACCCCAGAATTCTTCAATTAGATTAGGATTAGGACTGTAATGTGGCAAAAAGACCCGACTAAGCCTATCATTATTTTTCTCCAAAACGTCTGTAAGAGATTAGCATGATGAATAGCTATTTTTCGATTATACGAATTGTCAAGCTAAGTGCAGCAGGCATCGCTGCTCAATAATATAACCATTCAGCTTAATAATATCCTAATGTTCCCTGAACTTTTGCTCTACGCACAAACCACCCGAAACACAACAGCCCCATTAAACAATATATGAAAGACTGAGAAAAAAGAACAATTAAGCTGCCATCTTGCCACAAACCATATAGAGAGTGCATATTTATTAAATTATCGCGTAATAAAATTACTCCTTGAGTTGTAGGCAATGTTTTTGCAAATAGCGCCAACCATTTAGGAAAACGCTCTACCGGAAGCATTGAGCCATTAAGAAAAAGCAGTGCATTTGCTGTTAACCCTGCAAGTTCTCCCACCCGCTTAAAAACTAGCGTTGCACCTGCAATCACAAAACCGAAACCAAACAATCCGGCCATAGTAATAATAAAGATGACTAGTCCCTGCCATTGCAGCGAAAGGGTAATATTTAACCCCCATACCATGACCATCGTAAATACTAAAATATTTATTGTTGATGTAATTAATGTGGAAAAAGATCGCCCTATTAATATTAGGGATACTGAAACAGGACTCATAAAAATTTGTTCCAACGTACCAGCCTGAGCCTCTCCTAATAGATCTCTACACATACTGGAAATAATAATCGAAGAATATAACCATAATGCGTAACCAATAAGAGTATAAGTAAGCTGCTCCGAACTAAGCTGTCCCCCACCAGTAATAAAACCTATCCCAACAAAAACAAGCCCCATCATTACTAGCTGCAAAAACGTTTCAAATTTATAGTTCCAGGCAATTAATAATCCTTTATAAGTTTCATTAAGCATGGTTTTTAATATCATCATGATTACTATTTCCCCTTTCGTTTTTAACCAGTTTTAAAAACACTTCTTCTAAATCCGGTTCTAACGGTGATACCGAAATTAAAACCATTCCCTGTTTTCTAATCTGATCAAGCAAACTATATAGCTTGGTTTTGCTACTAATTTTACCGGTTAATATCGTCACCTCATTTTCCTCTCTTATACTAAAATTACTTAGTTCACCCTCCATGCGGCCATTAAAAACACCACTTAGCTTAATCTGATAATAATCCGGTCCAAAAAGCATCAGCAATTTATTGAGATTTTTATCAGCGATTATTTTACCTTTATGCATAATAACTACACGCTCACAAAGCTCTTGTACCACGTCTAATTGATGCGAAGTTATCAAAACCGTTTTCTTATAATCCTCGGCTAAACGCTTAAGCAACTTCTTCATTATGTCTGTAGCTTCGACATCAAGACCCAGTGTCGGTTCATCCAAGATAAGAATAGGCGGATCAGCTACCAGTGCACAGGCAATGGCTACTCTTTGCAACATCCCCCGCGAAAAATTTCGTACAATATCATTTCGCCTGTCCCAAAGTCCCAATTCTTTTAGAAGCACTTCTCCCCGCTTTATAATGTCTTTCTTCGAACACCCCTTCAAATTGCCAAAGTACATTATATTTTGCCAAGCAGTTAACGGCCAATAAATATTTCTTGTTCCCTCTAATACAACTCCAATTTGCTTCATTGCTTTACCCTGCTCCAATGCTACATCACAACCATTAAGCAATATTTTGCCAGCCGTTGGCGTTATCAGCCCACACATCATTTTTATTGTCGTGGTTTTACCGGCACCATTCGATCCTAAAAAGCCAAATACCTCACCCTTACGTACGCAAAGATTAACGTTATCCACTGCTGTAAAATAATTTTTGCCACTTTTACTGTAGATCTTGCTTATATCTTTGATTTCTACAGCCATATCCGGCATGTTATTTTGACTCAAACTTATCCCCCCGCCATTTAGGATTTTCGTGTATTTCTAGACCACTGCTTAACTTAGTCAATCCCTATTGATTTATCCAATTTAGCTTTGCTGCTATTATAATCATACAGTGCCTGATGGTAGTTATTCTTGGCCTTGGCAACTGCTAATTGTGAGTCAATAACAACGAGGTTGGTATTGACTCCTTCTCTATAACGAATCTCGTTAATTTTAAAAGCTTCTTTAGCTTTGTCTACCGCAGCTTTACTTGTTACAATCCTCTCTTCAGCTGCTTTCAGACTCAAATAAGCCTGACTTACATCCAAGGCCACTGCCTCACGCGATTGCCTTACTTGTTCCAGTGCTTTATCAACTGAGCTTTCCGCTTCTTTCATTCTGGCTTTGGTAAGTCCGGAATCGAAGACATTTATTGATGCAGTTAAACTAACCATCCAGTAGTCTTGTTTCGCACCAGGAAATTTATCGTCATTCCAATTATTACTGCCATTAAAATTGATCTGAGGCAATTTGCTGCTTTTAGCAACTTTCACTCCGCTCTTGGCAAATCCAACCTTGGCTTCCATTTGCCTGATATCTGGACGATAATTCAGAGCGTGTTTTAGGCATTCCTCAAGAGAAAGCGGGTATTCTTGATAACTTAGCTCATCTTTCACTTTAATTTCACTGTCAAGCGGTAATCCAATTACGTTTTTTAGGCTGGCAAGCGCTAAATTGTAGTCGTTCTTGGATTTAATAAGTTCCTGCCGAGCATTCACCACTTCTACCTCTGAGCTAAGTACATCTGCTTTGTTTACTGTCCCGGCATCAAACTGTGTCTGGACGCTGTTCAAATGTAAAATAAGATTATCCAATGCTTCTTGGTTGACTCGTAACTGCGCATCAGCCTTTAAAACATTGAAATAAGCGGTTAAAGTATCAAATTTTATCTGTTGCTTGGCTTTTCTAACTTCAAGGTCAGCGACTTGGAGGTTATTATTCGCCTGATCACGCTGTCCTTCTAAATTTCCCCCTGTATAAAGAGGTACGCTGACACTAATGGTATTGCCAAAAGACGTGTACGTACCGCCAAAAGCAGTACTCGATATACCAGCAAGTGAAGTACCAGCAAAATACTTTTCCAAAGTAAAAGTAGGAAGTCCCGTTCTAGTATCCTTATGGGTGTATGTCAGGGTGGGACCGAACTTCGCCTTAGCCTCAGAAACACCCCAAACTGAGGTTTCTTTATCAGCTTTTGCTATTTTTACACTAAAGTTATTTTTCAGCGCCAGGCTAACGCTGTCATTCAAAGATAATTCTATCGGCACCGCAAACGCATCATTACTATTTATCAGCAGCATTACACAACTAAATGCTGCAATCAAAAATCTCAACCGGCTGATTGATCTTATCATGCTATACTCTCCTTAAAAAATTATCCGACAATCTACTTCAACGGCGTAATAGCGATTTGCGCCGTCATATTCCAAAGCAGCCGTCCATCCCACGCTTCTGGAGTAATAATTACAGTATAGGTGATATCACCCCGTTTCTTCTCCCCATAGTGGCGAATAAACTTCACCCTACCAGCAATCTCCAGGTCATTTATGCCGTCAAACGTCAGTTTCACCGGATCGCCCTCCTTGATTTTAGCTACTGACAATTCGGTCAAGTCATCACTTTTCACTTCCCATGCCGATTCGTCAGCAATCCGTACCAGCACCTTTCCTATCTCAGCATGCTCACCAACTTTCATATCCAGAAACACAACTGTCCCGTCTATCGGCGCCCTTAGTTCCGTCTTATCCAATACGTCTTGGGATTCAGACACCTTTTTTTCCCCAGCCGCCAGCTCAGCCTGCGCCTGCACCAACGCAGCTTGCTTTCGCGCTACCTCTGTCTGAGCTTGTTCGATTTGTTGGCGGGTTGCTGCCCCTGCTTTTTCCAGTCGTTCCTGACGCTTGAGTTCCCGCTCAGCATCCAGCATATTCACTCTAGCCTGTTCTACAGCTGCTGCCGCCCCAGCTACATTTGAGTGAGCACTTCCAACCCGATTCAGATAATCCTTCTGCACCAGCCGAATAATAGGTTGTCCAGCTTTTACCTTATCCCCTTCTTTAACCAATACTTCGCCAATCGTTCCATCCACCGGCATAGCTAATTCGACATAGTGTACCGGATATATAATACCTTCAGCCAATATCCTCTCATCAGCCTTCACCGCTGGTACATTTCTATTCTCATTTGGACGATTGTTTAACAGCCACCACAAACTTACCATCAGAACAGCAATCAATATTAAAATCAACAGCCAATATCGTTTTACAATTGACATATTTTGCCTCTCCTTGTTTAATATTTATTCATAGCTTAATACATCCCGTACGCTCAGCCGAGCAGCATTCCAAGCCGGCAGTAAACTCGCCATTACCGCTAGCATAGTAGACAACACCAGCCAAATCCCCACCCCCAGGAAGCTAAACGAAAACGTCAGGGGATTCTTCAAAAACAGCATCCCCACCTGATAACTTAACATCACCGCTACAGGTACGGCCAAAATCATCCCTGCTGCCCAACTTAATAAGCCAATACAAAGAGCTTCTACCACAAATACTTTTCCAATATCCAAACTAGAAGCCCCAACAGCTCGCATCACTCCAATTTCCCGTGTCCTCTCTAACACATTAATACCCATCGTACCAGCCAATCCTAAAGCCCCCACAACTGCCAGCAACACTGCCATAATAAGTAAAAAAGTAGTGATTATATCAAACTGAGAACGAATAAGTTTTTTCTGTTCCCAGGTGATAGTCACATTTTTAACTCGCAAACTGTTTTTTTTCAGATGTTCTTCTATACTTCTCCCTAGACTGCTTTGTTCTTTGGCATCTTGATAATCCGCTACAAGCTGTACCGAACGAGCCCGTCCAGCCTCTTGCACGGCTCCAGCGAGCCACTCGTAAGGAGCGTATACTATTGGTCCTGCCAGAATGCCTTGAACAACACCAACTACCGTAAACCTCAGTTTACGGTTTCCCACTATGATAACCGCCGATTCGCCCACCTTTAGCTGCGGGTTGTCTTTAAGCACCTCGGTATTCACCACCGCAGCATTCTCATCATCTGGCAATAACCACCGTCCCGCAATAATTTGAGGATTAATCATCTGCGTTTTTACCGGCGGCGCGATAATATACACATTCTTGCTAGCCTCAGTTTCAGACTCCTTCCTCTCATCTGCCAACATTCGACCGGATACTCTGCCCCAACATTCCACCATTTTAACTCCCGGCACTTCTAATACTGCCTGCTCAATTCGACTAGCCCGATAACTATCGGCAAACTCTATCATTACGTCATAGTGAAAGTAATCCAACGCCTGATCCAACGTTGAGTACAAAGACGTTCGAACTGAAAACACCGCCATAAATACCGTACCAGCCACAGTCAGCGTCAGCAACGTAAGTGCCAGACGCCCTTTACGTCTAAAGGTGTTACGAAGTGATAATAATACTGGCCGGGGCAATTTTTTCAGCCGCCCCAGGCCAAAATCAACCATCTTATCTACCCAGCCCTTGGTCCGAATGGCACTGATACCATAATCATTAAGTGCCTCCCTAACAGTAATGCCTGTTCCACGCCAAACCGGCCCTAAAGCTGCCATTAGAGGTACCAAAACAGCAACCACTGCTTCCAAAATCACAACTCTAGGAGGTAACTCCAATCCCCCAGCATCGAAGTTGAACATTTCAGAAATAAAACCAGTCACCGCCTGAGCAGCCAATGCTCCCAGCGGAGCAGCCACCACCAGTGACAAAATGCCATACGCTCCTACAAGACTCAGATACATACGTAATATTTGATCCCTGCTCGCCCCAATAGATTTCATAATTCCCACCTGGCGCACCTGTTGGGCTAAAATTGCCGATACCGTGTTTATCAATAAGAATGTTCCCAGCAACAGTGCCAATACTCCAAGCACTGCCAATAACAACAGTAGAGCATTGATTGCCCCCTGCATTTGATGTTCCCCGGGTTTATTTACCTGCATCCACGACACCTTAGCGCCGCCCTGCTCCAGCTTTTTCCACGACTGCCGACCCACATCCTTAATCGTAGTTGTATCATTATCTTTCAGTACAGCAGGCTCGACTACCAAATTTAGTTGGTTTAATTGACGTGACTCGTCCAACTTTTCCAAAGTATCCATACTGATATAACCATAATAATTACCGCTGAACGAGCTCGGAGTCTGACTAGGATCATACACAACTCCGGTCACCTTTACAGAACGTTTGCGCCCGGTAGACGTCTCCACTGTAATTCGGTCTCCTTGCTTCACTCCTAATGCGGCTACCGATGACCGTTCTAAAAGTACATCACCGTCCCCCGGAGGCCACGCTCCAGATAAATGACGTACCACGTTTACTTTCTGTTTGATATAATCTGGTATTGCAACCAACACCATCTGCCGCCACTGATCATCGCCGGCCCTGATTCGCAGATTGACATTGCGCCTCCCCTCAGCAGCCTTGATATCCTTCAGACTGCGGATGCTTTCTACTAATTCTTCATCGAAAGGATCTGTAAATAAACTTGCGTTAGCCGGGGATGCCGCTACAAAACTAATATTCAAATCTCGTTGAAACATTAGATATGAGCTATAAACCATCCCCACCGCAAACACTCCAACAGAGATCGAAAGTACCACAAGAAGTGTACGTATCTTGTTGCCCCAAATATCTGACCATACTTTGCGCCAGCGCGGTGACAATCGAACATAATTGTTCATAACTCCACCGTCCCGTAGCCATCTCTAGCAATCCGCCCCTCAGACACCGTCACAATCCGGCTGGCACAGCAGGCTAAATCCTCATCATGGGTAACCATAAGAATAGTTTTACCACCCTGAGTCAGTTCTCTGAACAGCTCTATGACTGCTTCGGCAGTCCGCGGATCAAGATTACCAGTAGGTTCGTCCGCCACCAAAAGAGGTGGATCGTTGGCCAAAGAGCGCGCGATAGCCACCCGCTGCTGCTGACCTCCGGACAGGCTCGCCGGCACTTTATTTGCCTGATCTCCAACCCCCACTAAATTTAACAAATCCATAGCCCGATCTGGTCGCTCAGCCCGATCATAAACATTACAAAAATCCATCGGCAACATTACATTCTCTATCACAGTTAACGTCGGCAGCAATTGAAAAAATTGAAACACAACCCCTACTGTACGCCCCCTCCAGACGGCTATCTGGTTCTCAGTCAACGTATGCACCGCCGTGCCTGCTACCCACACTTCCCCCGAAGTCGGCCGGTCTATGCCGGTAACCATATTAATCAAAGTAGACTTGCCATTGCCAGACTTACCTACCACTGCCAAAAACTCACCATTATCTACCAAAAGATCTATTCCCTTCAGAGCCACAAACTCACCGGCACCAGTCAAATAAACCTTTCGCACATCCGTAAGTTCCACTGCAACCGCATTTGATTTAGACCTGGGTACATCCGCAGCCGCCAGCCAAGGCAGTAATTTTCCTATCATTTTATAAACCTCCCATAAAATTCACAGCAACTTTTATCTTATTAATTTGGTAATCTGACCACAAAAGAAGTAAGCCTGTCGCAATTTTAATGCAGGCTTACTTCTTTTGTTTCCATTTCACTTTATGGAAATTTCCTTTTTATCAAACAGGCGGCAAGCTCATAAACGTATATACATACTGAGCAAACTTCTTGCATCCAACTTCAAAAGTATAACCTTCGCCGTAACCAGCCCTAATATTTGTTAACAACCTTCCTTCAAATTGCCTGGTAGCCTCATGCCAAATAAGTTCAAACTCTAAATAGCTGATATATTCATTCATTAGTGGAAAAAAAGCTTTAAAGGCGCTCTCTTTCGCCGAAAATACCATTAACAATCTTTCAAGACTTTGCTCTTTTCTAGCCACTACCCATTCAGCTTCTCGTATCGTACATATCAGCTTTATAATATCCATTGAAACGGTTTCATCAACCATTTCAACATCTAAACCAATCCCTGCGGCATTTTCTTTGCGTGCTACCGCAGCAAGTGCTATTTCACCAGAGTGACTTATAGCCCCCACTATCCCCGGAGGCCATATAGGTTCATTATTAGCCCCTTTAAGAATAGGAAATTTATTTATGTCGATTTTGCTTAATGCGCTATGAGCAGCAGACCTGCCGATGCAAAATTCACTCCGGCGCTTTTGTACGGCTTTAAGACTAAGAAATTCCAATTCTTCCGGATAAAGCATCTTTTCATCATAATCAGCCGTTGTTTTCATTGAAAATCCAAAATTATTGTTAAAAGGTGATACGATACCACCCAATCCTTTGCACATCCTTTCATACCCCTTAACCCATTATCTAAATAATAATCTGCAAAGCCAATGCTTTTTTATATCAACCGCCTTTTTAGGACACAACTCATGACAACAAAAACAATTTATACATTTATCCAAGTCCGGTATTGGCTTTCCAGAACTCATATCAATAATTTTGGCTGGACATCCTCTTTCACACTCACCACAAGAGATGCAGTCGGCATAATTAAACACCGGTTTGGCGCGTAAGTTTCTTACTAAAAATTGCTCTAAAAATCGGGGAACAATACCGCTTAACAAACTTTTATTTAATGAACGCGGTAGCTTAAATGGAGATATCTGTATATCCTTGAGCTGAATCCCCCTAACTGATATTTCCTTAAGCTCACCACTAAAGATTCCTCTTTCCCTAGCTACTTTCATCGTAGGTACCTCTAGTGGATTTATTCCAGCAATACCGATGGCCGCAGTATCCAGCGCGTAAGGATTTTCAGATGCCAAAACAAGCCCAACGTGCCTTTTATCCCCTGCTGAAGGCCCGTCCCCCTCCATACCTTCCACTGCATCAATAACTGTAAATATAGGTTTTATATACTCGCATATGTCAATCAAATGATGAGCAAAATTTTCAGCATTATTCATTTTTAAATGATACTCAGCTTTTATAAGTCCTGGTATTACACCAAATAAGTTCTTCACCGCTCCAGTGTAGACCATCATTCCATGAGTCTTCAATTTTGCTGCCGATACAACGAAATCAACCGTTGTAGCAATCTTGATGACTTGCATATGCTTCAGTTTTTGCGCCTGCTCATTAAAAATACTAACAGCTGACGTGTCATAGTTCAATTCGCAGCCTGTTCTATTAGCCACATCAAGCATCCCTGCAGCTTTATAGATACCAGTCAGTCTTTTTACAGTAAACGGGCCGCCTGGGCTATCTCCAATAATAACACTGCATCCCAGACCTTGAAGATACCTGACAATTGCCTCAACTACAGCCGGGTGAGTGGTAACTGCATCTTCAGGTGCATTTTTCTTCAACAAGTTGACTTTAACCAAAACCCTCGATCCCTTTTTTACTACGCTCTTTATTCCGCTAAGATTTTCTAAACAATCATTAACGGCTTTTTCTACAGCTTCATATCGATAGGTTTCACATTTTATAATACTTACTGTTTCCATTTTGTCTCCGCTCCAAAGGATTCTGGCATATTGCCTATAATTTTTCCGTTTATTTAAATTAACTAAATAAAGCCTACGTTCTTGCAGTGTTCCAACATCAAATTTACTTTTAAACAATCTAGTTCAGGCCATTCAAAATTTAATGCCTGCAAAATGCTTTCGGTCTTTTGATTCCGTATGATAAAGGATGTTTTGCTCGCTCCTTCAAAAAACACATTAGAATGAACCATAATTCTAGTAATATAGTTTTTAGTTTCTTCATCCTCATACCTTGCATATAAATATTTCACGAACTTGCCCAGAGCAATTGTATCAGCATTTATCCCAGCTTGTTTTAAAAGTTCAGCAAATATAATCATACTGATTTGGTGGGGATTAAAAATATGATAGGTTTCACCCTGCAAATTTTTCTTATCAAACAATAATACAATTGCCTTAGCAACATAATCTATAAAAGAAAAATTCATGGTTTTCTCTTTTATTTCCGGAAAATAGCCAAGTTTTATTAAAGATTTTACAATAGTGTAGAAAGCGTTATTCTCTATATTCTCCTGAAAGACACCGGATGCAGAATCAAACACAAGATTTCCGACCCTGAAAATATTTACATTTAATCCAGCTTGCCGAGCCCTAAGCAAGAATTTTTCCGCTTCCAATTTTGTTGCTACATAATAATTATCTGACTTCTGACCTAAATCACAATCATATTCCGTAAACACCGCCTTGGCCTTTCCATCTATAAATCCACTGCCAATACTTGTAGTCGATATAAAATTATAGCTCTTGGAGGAACCTGTATTTGCAAAATCGACAAGTCTTTCGTTCCCCTTTACATTAACATCAATAAATTCTGAGTAATGTCCATAATGTTTTACATTGGCTGCAGAATTTATAATACAGTCGATTTTGCCAGCTAGTTCAATATATTTTTCCGAGGTTAAACCAAAATACTCTTTTGACAAATCACCGTGAAAGATACACATCCTTGTTTCAAAGCTATCACATTCATTCCTGTTAAGCTTAAAATGAAAATTCAGCTTGGCCCACAACCGTTCTTTTGCCTCGCTATCGTTTTTACCTCTTACCGGCACATAAACCATATAGTCTGTGTGTTTTAATAATTGGTACAAAATATGTATGCCAAGATACCCAGTTCCACCAGCAACCAAAACGTTTTTATAATCCACGGTGTCAGAAAGATCAATTTGCTCATATGCCTGATTTTTTAATCTATAATCACGCAAAGCATTTCGTAATTCACCATCAAAGCCACTATACTTCCCGCGTGTGGCCGCAACTTCGTCCATCGCTGCCAGCATTTCCTTTAATCTGTCTTTCGAATACTTGATAACATCCGACAGCTTCCTTATTGTCTGATATTGGAAAATATCGTTTATTCCGATCTCAAAATCCAGGGCAAGCTTTGCTACAACCTGTATGGCCTTTAATGAATTTCCTCCCAGGGCGAAAAAGTTGTCGTCAATTCCAACTCTATCTACACCAAGGATTTCCTGCCAAACATTTTGTATTTTATCATCGGCTTTATTTCTAGGGGCAGCATACCTTTCTCCAGTAGTTCCCCATCCTTCAGGCTGAGGCAATGCCCTTCTGTCAATCTTGCCATTGGGAGTCAAAGGTAATTTGTCAAGCTGAGTAAAATACACTGGCACCATATATTCAGGCAGTTCCATTAACATGTATTCTCTCAGCTCGTCGGTTGCCACTTCATGTTCTGCCGCCACATACGCTGCTAAATATTTGTCATCTGCTTTATCTTGTCTTACAATGACCACCGCGTCCGCTACGGACGGGTGTTTTAACAACCGGCTTTCTATTTCTCCAAGTTCAATCCTAAAGCCCCGGATTTTGACTTGCTGATCAACCCGGCCTACAAATTCAATATTTCCGTCTGGAAGCCATTTTACAAGATCCCCGGTTCGATACATCAGCTTACCAAGCGCAAACGGATTTTCGACAAACTTTTCCGCCGTCAATTCTGGTCTGTTCAAATAACCTCTGGCTAAACCATCGCCGGATATACACAGCTCTCCCGGAGCGCCTACCGGCTGCAATTTATTGTATCTATCTACAATATAAACTTGCGTATTATCCATAGGCCGGCCTATGGAAGGAAGCACAGAATTATCACTATCCGAACCGACAACACCCCAGGTTGTAACAACCGTACTTTCGGTTGGACCGTAATGGTTAAACAACCTAAACGGAAGCGTAGAACTTGGTCTACGGCGCAATTTATCGCCGCCGGTCAGCATAGCCCTCAAGGGAATATTATCGGGCCATTTCTCAATAAGCAAAGCTTCCGCCAATGGTGTCGGCATAAAACATACGGTAATCTTATAATCCTTCAGCCACTCAATTAGTCTCAACGGAGACATTCTCGTTTCATTATCCGGAATATAAAGCCCTGCACCAGCAAGCAAGTATGGCCATATCTCCCAAACTGAAGCGTCAAAAGCCTGTCCAGCTACAACAGTAGCCCTGTCCCTTGCGGTTATGTTATATACCCGCTGGTGCCAATATACTAAGTTAGTCAGGCTAGCCTGTTCAACCTCAACACCTTTCGGTGTACCGGTTGATCCTGATGTATAGATTACATATGCTCTATCTTTCACAGTATTTTCACACGTTAAATTCGCAGTTTCTCCCTGGTATAATTCCAAACAATCCAGTATAATGATTTCTCCATTAAAGCTAATTTGATTAACCAAGTGCTTCTGAGTTAATAAAATCCTCGTTCTACTATCCTCCAACATATAACTGATTCTATTCTCCGGATACTCGGGGTCAATCGGCAGATAAGTTCCTCCGGCCTTCAATATTCCTATAACTCCAAGAATCATTTCCGGAGACCGTTCAGCCATAATACCCACAATGCTGTTGGCTTTTATCCCCTTATTCCTTAGCACCCGCGCCAGTTGGTTAGCTCTTTCATTTAGTACACCATAAGTTAGTTGCCGGTCTAAAAAAGCTACCGCAATATTGTCAGGCGTTTTCATAACCTGTTCTTCAAACAATTCTGATATAACTTTATTTCTTGGATACTCCATCTCTGTATGATTGAAAGCAACTAAGAGCTTTTTTTCCTCTTCTGTTGTCACTATGTTTATATCTTTCACCAGTATCCCTGGATTATCAAGCACTTCTGTCAGCATTGTCTTAATATGGCCTTCAAGCTCCTCAATGAACCATTTATCATAGACCAGCGCATTATAAATAAATTTAATACTTAATTCCCGTCCGGGAATAATGACAACATTAAAATCATAATTTGTTTGCTCAAATACTTCACTCCCCTTTATTTCTACACCAAGGTCGCCATTCATTACTTCTTCCAGCGGATAATTTTCAAACGCCACAATATGATTAAGCAGGGCATCTTTTAAACTTGTCCGTCCCTGTATTTCGGCAAGAGAACAATAGCTATACCGCTCAGAATCTATAACGGCTTGTTGTACTGCCTGCATCAACTTAACAATCGCTTGACTGCCATCGCACTTTATTCTTACAGGTAAAGTATTAATAAATAACCCTACTATGTTTTCTACGCCCGCTATTTCATGCGGCCTGCCTGATACAACTGCTCCGAACACAACATCATTTGTGTTATTATACCTGGCAAGCAAGAGTCCCCAGATTGTCTGAAACAAAGTATTCATAGTTACATTGTTTTTCCGAGTCATATTTTCAAGGCTACATCCTATAGCCTCGTCAATTTTTAATTGATACTCTTCACGTTCATAGCTTCCCTGTACTGACACACCGCCCTTTTTAGGAAGTAAAGCCGCTTCTTCATAACCACATAAGTATTCATCCCAATAGGCTGCCGCTGCTTTATAGTCCTGATTCTCCAACCAGCTAATATACTTACTATATGAACATATTTCAGCGATCTCTGGCATCTGTTTCTTCTGTAAAGCTGCATATATTCGGAAAAATTCCTTAAGTATAATCCCCAGACACCATCCATCCATAATGATGTGGTGAAAACTCCATATTAACTTGCAGCAATCATTTCCAGTTTGAATTGCGCTCAATCGTATCAATTGGCCTTCTGAAAGATCAAAGCCTTTTATTTTATCTTGATCTTTAAACGCCTCAATAAATATCTGTTGCTCGTCCACTGATAAATGGGTAATATTCTCAAAATTTATACAGGACCTTTGTTCCTTCATAACCACCTGCACTGGACGTGCTATTTTTGCATAAACAAATACCGTTCTAAAGATATCATATTGCTCAATAAGCATTTGAAAGCTTTTTTCCAGCCGAGCTATATCCAGTCTACCTGCTATTGAAATAGTTGCTTGTTCAAAATACGCTGATGATTTATTATCTAGTATTGTATGATATAACATGCCCTCTTGCATCGGACTCAACGTATATAAATCTTTTATGTTTCTTGTATCCAAATCGCTTAAAGCGGTTTCAAGCTCATCAATTGAGTTTTTCTTATAAGTAAAATCACTGGGCGTCATCTCTGTATAGTTACGCTTTGCGCAATGATTAATAATTTGAGCTAACTTTTCCTGAAAATTTGCAGCAAATTTTGCAATTGTTTCACGCTTATACTCGCCGTCATGATATGCAAAAGTTAGTATTAATCTTCCCTGGTTAACCATGCCGTTTATGTCGATAGCATACAAACATTCCATATTTGGCGACATACCCAGAGAAACATCCGCAATAGAAAATCCATCATTATCCAGATCTATATCAAATTGCCCCAGATAATTGAAACTTACTTCCGGCCTTAAGTTGAACCGTAATGATGCTTTATTCTCCGGCAAAGTCAGATATCTTAGGATTCCATAACCGATTCCTTTGTTTGGAATCCGCCGAAGACTTTCTTTTACTGATTTTATCCTGTATGTGAGATCTCTGCTTCCGCTTAAATCCAGTACCACAGGGTATTGAGCAGTAAACCATCCAACTGTCCTTGATATATCTATGTTATTGGTTATTTCCTCTCTACCGTGTCCCTCAAGATTAATTAATACTCTTTCTTCACCAGTCCATTCCTTGACCGCAAATCCCAATGCCGCAAGCAATATATCATTAATTTCAGTATTATAGGCTTGACTCACATCTTTAAGCAATCTTGTCGTGTCATTTGCAGTTAACTCTACGCGGACTTGTTTGATGTCTTTATACTTCCTTTCGGTAATTGGCCGATCTTTAGGAAGTGGATTTATGTTAATTGCTTCAACGTCAGCCCAATAATCCACCTCACTTAATAACGCCTGACTGTTAGCATACCTAGACAACTGTGCCGACCAATCATAAAACGAATCCGTCTTGGCAGGAAGTTTAATTTCCTCATCCCTTGAAGCCTGCATATACCCATTAAAAAGATCCTGAAGTATAATCCTCCAGGATATCCCGTCAACAACTAAATGATGAATCACCAGCAAGAGGTAATCTCCCTCATTAGTCTTAAAGAGGCCAGCCTTAACCAATGGCCCATTATAAAGATCGACGCTTTTCTGAAGCCTATCGGCCTCTGCTTCGATATTTTCCAAAAAGTAGTCTTGGTTCATTAAATCAACGGTCTCCAATGAATACAGGTTTCCTTCAATTCCCCGGTTAAAGAGAACTATATCGTCACTTTCTCTTCTTGCCACCATTCGTAGTGCGTCATGATGCTCAAGCAGCTTTGTAAATACACTTCGTAAAATGTTTTCAGCAAAACCTTTAGAATGATGAAGTAAAACCGATTGATTAAAATAATGCTTTTCGGCAAAGCGTTGCTCAAACAACCAACGTTGCACCGGTGTCAAACTTGTTTTTCCTTCAACAATACCTTGATCCGCAATATGTACTACTTCTTTTACCCAGCTGCTTACTTCTTCAATTACAGGGTGCTTAAACAAATCCTTCATTTCAAGTTTTAGACCATAAGCATTTAATTTTGACAATACCTGTATCGCTTTTATCGAGTCTCCGCCCAAATGAAAAAAGTTATCCCTTACCCCGATCCCTTCCGTCTTTAATGCATCCTGCCACACATTAACCAATACTCTTTCCTTTTCATTTCTAGGGGCTATATACTCCACACAGGACTCTATACTACAGTCAGAATCAGGCAACGCTGCCCTGTCAATTTTATCATTAAGTGTCAAAGGCATACTATCAAGTTGGATGATGTAGGTCGGCACCATATATTCCGGCAGTTCCTTCAACAAATGTTTTCTAATCTCATCTACTTCTAGTCTATCTTCTGAAACAAAATACGCAGCCAAATATTTATCGCCTTGTTTATCCTCCTTTACAATTACAACCGAATTCTCTACTGATTGATGATCTGCAAGCCGCGCTTCTATTTCTCCCAGTTCAATCCTAAATCCCCTGATTTTTACCTGTGAGTCGCTCCTTCCAATGTACTCTATAGTACCATCAGACCTCCATCTTGCCAAATCACCTGTCTTGTACATCCGCGCCCCTGCACAATAAGGGTTGGTTACGAATTTTTCTGCCGTCAACTCCGGTCTATTCAGATAACCCCGTGCCAGTCCGTCTCCCCCTATGCACAATTCTCCGACCGCGCCAATAGGCAGCAGACGGTTCTTTTCATTAAGAATAAATATCTCCGTATTGCTTATTGGACAGCCTACCGGAACCGTACCATTAGCCATTTCCTGCTCATTACATTTCCAGGTTGTTGCAATAACCGTCGCCTCCGTAGGACCATAGGCGTTGCTATAGTTAACTTTATCCTTCCATTTATTAACCAGCCCTTTCGTAATAGCAGAGCCACCTGTAAATAAGTGCCTTAGTTTAGCCATTTGCTCCGGTTTTATCCCCTCCAGATAAGTAGGTGGCAAAAGTGTTACCGTTATTTCATTTTTATTAATTAATTTTTCAAATTCTGTAAGATTATGAATGGTTTCCCGGCTTGCTATGTAAAGCGTTGCTCCGACCAGTAAGCTCGCGAATATTTCCCACACTGAAGCGTCGAAGGAACTACTAGCAAATTGCAGCATCCTATCCTGCTCGCCCAACTGATAGCTCTCTTTAAAAAAGGTTACTAAGTTTACAATTCCCTGATGCTCAATCATAACACCTTTTGGTTTACCTGTTGAACCAGAAGTATAGATTACATATGCCAAGTCTTCCGGCGTATTTATATTGCGCGGATTGCTATCGTCACCTTCATTCAGGATAATATCTTCAATATTTATCACTTTTCCCTGATAAACAACGCAATCTTTCAAATCTCCTTGCGTCAACAAAACACTTGCAGAACTATCCTCCAACATATATTTAATTCTGTCCGGCGGATAGCCTGGATCAATCGGTAAATAAGCACCGCCCGCCTTTAGCACACCTAAAATACTGATAATCATCGCGCTTGAGCGGTCAACCATTATACCCACAAGACCATCAGGTTTTACACCATTCTGTATCAACACTTCAGCCAATTGATTGGCTTTGGAGTTCAACTCCCTGTAAGTCAGTCGGTGATTGTCATAAACGACCGCTAATTTCTCCGGTGTTTTTGCCACCTGTTCCTCATACAACGCCTGAATGGTCTTTTCCTTAGGATATGGGGCCTTTGTAGCATTAAACCTGTCCAAAAGCTTGTGTTTTTCTTCTTCCGGTATTATTTCTATATCAAAGATACTTTTCTCACTGCTCGTAAGCACTTCTTCTAGCATATATGTAAAATGAGCGGCCACATTTTTGATCGGAATAAACTTTTCAAACACGCTGAGCTGATAATCAAAATCAATCTCTACATCCCGATCACTGTTATATTCTCTCACAAATATCGTTAATGCATTCCGTTCATGTTGATGGGCCATGCTTACAATATCATAATTACTAGCAGTAATAAAATTTTCACTAAAATCACGGTTAATATAGGAAAGAGAAATATCAAAAATATTACTTTTATCCTTAACCTGATTAAAAACCGTCCGATATATTTCTCCAAACGGAAACTTTTGATGCCTGTAACATTCCATAAGATTACTTTTTATTATTAACATCAGTTCTTTAAAACTTAGTTCTTCTGCCAACTTAATGCGTAAGGGTATAACATTCGCTAAAAGTCCCATTACTTGCTTGTACTTTGCTTTCCCTCGGTTCATAATAGGAACACCAATAACAACGTCATCCTTATTGCACACGCGGCTAAAATAGATAAACAACACCGCCAAGATAAAATGAAAGGCTGTACATCCGTTTGCTTTGCTAAATGCAACAACCTTATCATACAAACTCCTTTTTATACTAAAAGTAAATCTGTCACTCATGGGTAAATCGCCATGAACATCTTGATTCCTGTTAAAAAGCGACTCCGGTATTATTTCATATCTTTCCTTCCAAAATTCTTTATCCGCTAAAAAAGTTTGGGATGAAAGATACCTTTTATTTTCGTCAATAAATTCCGTATAGGAACAGACCATTTTATCCGGCTCTATAATTGAGGCAGCCAATTGGTTATAAAATTCAATAACCTCTTTATACAGCATAGCTATGCTAAATCCATCACTAATGATATGATGAACTTTTACAAACCAAAAATAGTTATTTTTATCAGACTTAAGCAAAGCAAACTGAAATAAATTATCTTTAAATTCAAATGGTTCCAAGAATCTCTTTCTCATCCACTTAAGGCATGCTTCATTCGCCTTTTCTCTGCCCGAAAAATCATAAAAAGGAACGTCATAAATTACCTCTGATAATATTTTTAAATAAGGCTCGCCTCTTTTCTCAAATACTCTAATCCTCAATGAATCGTTATCCTGTATTAATCTATCAATGGCTTTAACAAAGATGTCTTGGTTGATTTTCCCCTTTATATCCATATATCCGCCTAAATTATAGATAGGCTTTCCCGGATACAAACACTGTTCCAACCATACGTCCTTTTGATAAGAAGTTAGTGGGTGCTCAGTATACGAAACCCCTGTCTCATTCATGTTATTATCCTCCCTCAAGCTATTATTGCTACTTCAACAAGTATTCAGCTGTCAGCACTTGGTCAAATAAATTAAATACTTCCTGAGCATTATAAAGGTCTTTTGACAATGACATCTCCATGCATAATTTTCCAGAAATAGAGGACGACACCAACAAAATCGACTGCGATTTGAAATAAAAATAAACCGAGTCTACCATTTTTTCCATAATCGGATACGATATAACACCTAAATTAGAATACGTCAGTGAAAAATTCCCCAGATTAGTTCTTTCAGGTATAGTCTTTTTGCACATTTCCAAGCATTGCTTTTTAGCTTTTTCATATGTGGAAATAGCAGCCAGAACGCGTGACAGACTATATGGGATTCCCCGTTTAAACCACTTAAATGCGCCTTTTACCTGTCTTTCCATATCTTTTTCCCGAAAAAGCTGCACTGGAAGACTTGCAATCAAGTTTCCGGGCGTTTCTCCCGGCAAGTAAGGCACCAGTGGCTGCAGATCCATCGGCATAGAAAGCAAAACACGCCTCTTCCCCTGATCATACTGCAATAAGGCCTGGGCTAAAACTTCACACATATACTCGCTTAACGTTACTCCTTTTTGTTTACACCTCCGCAGTAACGTTTCAGTATCCTCCTGATTAATGGTGTACGACTTGGTAGAATAATCGTTACTTTTAGCAGGCCTTTTTGCATAACTTAAATCCACGGTATCTTCAATCGCGGTTTTGCCTGAACTATAAAAAAAATCAATAAGAAAAACCGGCAGCCATAAAAAGGCGCCGATTTTTTTTAATATACGTATACTCTTCTGCCAGGCAGTTTCCATGACCGCTGTTTTAATAATACGATGTTCACCACTATAATATTGAAGCCATTTTTGAATCCAAAAAACCAACCCCCGCCCATTTGCCAAGATGTGATTCATACAAATAACTACCGTATTATCATTCACAACGGCTATGTGAAAAGGAAGGCGGGTATTGGTCGGGTAATATTGGCTTATAATTGTTTCCCGATCATACTTTTGGGCAAGTTGCTTATCTTCAAAGTTAAGCAGTCGCTCAAGCTCCTCATGAGAAAACCTTCCCCAATAAAACCTATTTTGTTCAGGACATTCGATAATCTTCGTCTGCAGTAACGGATTTCTAACAATCATTTCTCTGTAGCTTATAGCCAGCTTACTAATATCAATTATTTCTTTCAGAACCACAGTTGCCATCATATTGTTCGATGAATTAAATTCTTCCGTCCCTAGAAAATACACCCCCGCCAATTGAACCAACTCCACATTTCCACCCCAATTATTATCAATTGTTCAATTCTAATTTAGCGCTTTCAACAACCTTACCACCTAGCAATTTGAGGGTATCGAAATACGCTGTAAAA
This sequence comes from Bacillota bacterium, assembly GCA_017889635.1. GTDB lineage: Bacteria > Bacillota > Negativicutes > Sporomusales > CTSoil-080 > CTSoil-080. The sequence continues at coordinate 35,967 of JAGGAC010000022.1, forward strand.
TTTCTTGCATAATCTTAGCATTTTCTTCGACATATCGAGGCTCTAACATAGACTCATGAGCCCCAAATCCTTCATATTTTAAAAATTTTCCGGTAGTTTTTTGCGCCCATTCATTCACCTTCGACATATCTTGTTTATTAGAAGAATATATATGATATATATTGGCCATTATTTTTTCCTTGTTAAGCAAGGTATTAAGGTATTTTAAATAATCGGCTGTTTTACTTTGCATGAATTGTGCTATATTCCCTTTCTCTTGAGAAGATATCTCCATATTCGTCAGATAAGCATCAAATTGTTTCATTAAAGCATCCATAACCTCAAGGCTTATCTCTACATACTGACAATCTAATAAAATTATTTCTGCCTGATAGCCTTGTTTTTCTAATTCTCTGGCTACTTCATAGGTTAACGTTCCCCCTGCAGAAAATCCGACCAATATATAAGGGCCTTGCGGCTGTACAGCGATAATAGATTTTACATAATCTCTAATTTTATCTTCGGTTTCGATTAAATTGAAGCAAAATAAAGTATAATCCGCTAAATAACCAGCCAAATGCCTGTATATTAAACCAAGAGGCACTGCTGGTGGAAAGAAAAACAAATTGCAACCATTATTATCATTAGCATTATATTTAATATAATTGTTATAGATGCCAACCTTATCCCCTTGCAGTATACAAGTAGTAAATTCTTTTATATTGGGGGTTTTAAAAATTTGTTCATAGATTACATCCAGACAAAATTCTTCACGTACCTTAGCGATAAGGGTTATAACCTTTAGAGAATGACCACCAAGTTCAAAGAAGTTATCTTCAATCCCGACCTTTTCAACACCTAAAACCTCCTGCCAGATTTTCGCCATCTTTTCTTCCGCT
>JAGGAC010000094.1 GCA_017889635.1 Bacillota bacterium
GTAATATAATTTACCAGAGCATCAAACCAAACATAAACCACATGCTTAGTATCAAACGGAACTGGAATGCCCCAATCAAAGGTAGTACGGGATACACACAGATCCTCCAGGCCTCCCTTAATAAAATTTATCATCTCATTACGCCGGGAAACTGGCTGAATAAAATCAGGATGTTCTTCAATATACGCTAGCAAACGATCCTGGTACTTAGACATACGAAAGAAATAACTTTCCTCCTGTAACAGTTCCACTTCCCGTCCGCAGTCAGGGCATTTGCCATCAACAAGCTGGCGTTCAAGCCAAAAAGTCTCACAAGGAGTACAATACAAGCCTTCATATGAAGCCTTATAAATATCACCCTGATCATAAATTTTTTGAAAAATGGTCTGCACCACTTCACGGTGGCGGCTTTCAGTGGTCCTAATAAAATCATTATTAGATATTCCTAGCCTCTGCCACAAGTTCTTAAAAGAAGCAACAATTTTGTCGACATACTCCTGCGGCGAAACCCCAATTTCCGTAGCCTTACGCTGAATCTTCTGGCCATGTTCATCTGACCCGGTCAAAAAGAAAACATCAGCGCCAGCCATCCGTTTATAGCGGGCAATTGTATCGGCTAGGGTCGTACAGTACGCGTGACCAATATGTAATTTGTCGCTTGGATAATAAATCGGTGTAGTAATATAAAATGGTTTATTAGCCATTATGCTCCTCCTCGTAGTATTTTCCCCAATTATAGTTAACGTTTCCACCATTGTCAACGTATCCCTATCAGCCAGATTCCCTTCAACCTGCCCCACAAAATTATCCCACAAAAAAAATATTATTCTTTATTCCTAAACCTACAAAAACAAGAAATCCCTAGTTGACAAGCCTTGTAATATTTGGTAGTATTTAGGTAGACAGTTTTTGTCGAATATTGTTGAAGGGGAGTTGTTCTTATGAAGTCGACCGGCATCGTACGCAAAGTTGATGAATTAGGTAGAGTTGTAATTCCGATTGAGTTGCGCCGCACCCTCGATATTGAAGAGAAGGATGCGTTGGAAATTTACGTTGATAGTGATCGGATCATTCTTCGCAAATATGAGCCTGCATGCGTATTTTGTGGTAACGCTGATGAAGTTACAAACTTTAAAGGAAAAAATGTATGTAAAGATTGCCTCAATACCATGGGGCAAAAAGCGGTTTAAGAGGCGTTAGCCTCTTTTTCCAACGAAATATTTCATTAAATGCCGGCCCACAAAAGGCTAACCTGACTGATCCGGCAAATTTAACACCGCTTGGTAAACTTCGCGTTTAGGTAAAGCAAGTTTCTGAGCAACCATCTTAATAGCATCTTTTTTCGAAATACCGTTGGCAATAAGAGTCATCACTTGAGCCCCCGGATCTACCGGCGTATCGCAATCTGGTTCGGCTACAGCTTTGGCGCCTGCCACAATTAACGTAAACTCCCCTCGTGGCGTACTTTGACGAAAATGGGAACAAAGGGTTCCGACCGTTCCACGGACGAATTCCTCAAACTTTTTAGTCATTTCTCGCCCAGCGGTCGCTGGCCTATTACCCCCGAATATCGTCGCCATTTCCTCCAAAACACTTACAATTCGATAAGGCGACTCGTAAAATACCAGCGTATACTGAACATTTGCCAAAGCGTCGAGCAATTCTCGGCGCTTTTTTGCCGTTTTCGGCAAAAAACCAGCAAACAAAAATTTTCCTGTATCCAAACCAGACATGACCAATCCCGCTAGCGCCGCCGAAGGCCCTGGAATTGGTGACACCGTTATTCCCGCATCTATAGCCAATTTGACCAAATCAGCTCCGGGATCAGAAATACCGGGTAATCCAGCATCGCTCACCACAGCAATATCATCTCCGGCTAATAGCCGCTCAATAAGCTCAGGGCCACGCTCAACCTTATTATGTTCATGATAGCTTGTTAGGGTTGTGTGAATATCATAATGACTCAATAACTTCCTAGTATGCCTAGTATCCTCGGCCGCTACCAACGTCACCTCACGCAGAATACGTACCGCCCGAAAAGTTATATCCTCCAGGTTGCCGATAGGAGTTGCACATAAATATAAAATTCCTGGTTTAATAGTCACGGCGTTCACCTGTCCTGTGGCTTATTGGGGTAATAATCGTTTATTTCTTTTGAATACTTTCCATCAGACCCATAAACGAAAAGCGGCGGCAGTACATCAAGACCAGGCTTGGCCCCCCGCACTCCTTCCACCAACAAAAACCTGGGCTTTCTTTCAATAGATGGATAAACCAACCGAAGTCGTTTTGGTTCCAGACCGTAGCTCATCATGGTTTGAATAATCTCGGCCATTCTTTCAGGCAGGTGAACCATAGCAAACCGCCCTCGGAACTTAACCAGGTAACTAGCGGCAGCAACAAAGTCTTTCAAACTACCCAAAAGTTCATGCCTAGCAGCAGCTACATGATCATTGGAACTGATAAACCCACCGCCCGAAGGCCGATAAGGTGGATTTGCGACAACCAAATCCCTTGCTCCAGCATTAAGAACTGTTTTAATCTCTCGCACATCAGCACAGACTATCTGTAAGCGCTCACTCAATCCATTAAGTTCGATGGTTCGTTTAGCCATCTGGGCCATATAGGAGTTAATTTCTACCCCCGTTACCTGCCCTGCACCACGAGCAGCAAGCAGCAAACCAAGCACTCCGGTCCCAGCCCCAAGGTCAGCGATTGCCCATCCTGGCCGGACAGTGGCAAAATGCGCCAACAGTACTGCATCCAATGAAAAACAAAATTCCTTTTCATGCTGTATTATCTTCAAATCGCCAATTAATAAATCATCCAGGCGTTCGCCTGGACGCAACTTACTGTCCATTACCCTCTTTTTCCACTACTTCTTCCCATGGAATATCAATTGTCCTACCATCAGCCAGTTTTACAGTCGCCGTCTTTTTCATCTGGTTAACGGCAACAATCTTACCCTCGCCATCCACCGTCACCGCCTCGCGACCAACATTTGGAGCAGCAACCCTTTTACAGCACGACCCATAGCAATCGCTTTCATACTTCAAGCAGCACATCAAACGCCCGCAAATACCCGAAATCTTAGTCGGATTCAATGACAAATTCTGATCCTTAGCCATCCGTATAGACACAGGTTCAAAATCTCCCAGAAAGGTAGCACAACACAGTGATCGCCCGCAACAACCAATACCGCCCACCATTTTCGCCTCATCTCGCACCCCGATTTGCCTTAGTTCAATCCGGGTACGAAAAACAGCTGCCAAATCCTTGACCAGCTCACGAAAGTCTATGCGGCCTTCAGCCGTAAAGTAAAAAATAATTTTATTAACATCAAAAGTATACTCCACATCCACCAGATTCATCGGTAAGCCATGAATCTGGATTTTTTGTTCACAAAGCTTAAACGCTTCCTTCTCTTTTGCCCGATTCTCAGTCACCTTTTCCTGATCACTCGGTGTAGCCTTACGATTTACCGGTTTTAAGGGCGCAACAATATCCTGCTCCGCTACATCTCTTGGCCCGATAACTACTTCGCCATATTCCAATCCTCTGGCGGTTTCCACTATGACGTATTCCCCCGCAGCGAGCACCAGTTGGCCCGGATCAAAATAATATATTTTACCGGCCTTCTTAAACCTTATGCCGACAACTGTTAACATCTATGTCCCTCCTTTGCTGCATTAATTAATTTTATCATTAAAGCCTCATAGGTCAATCGGGAATTGGCGTTAGCATCAAGCGCCTGGGACGCCTCTTTTACCCCATCCCAGGCTCTCCGAAGACACTCTTCGTTCCATAGCGTCACCATAGCTTCTAGTTTAGCCACTATATCTAGATTAAAAACCAGGCTTGGCTGACCAACACTAATCATGATAAGATCTCGAAGTATAATTGCAATAAAACTAAATATCTTGCCCAGCTCGCCAGGTTCCAGCTTATCCAGCGCACCAGCTGTTTCCCAAATCAAACTAGCATCCCCGTTCGGCAAAGCCTCTACCAAGTCAACCGCCCGATTTCGGGTCGTCAGTCCATCTGGGTTAAGCAACGCTAATGCAACGCCAATGCGACCGCCTCCAAGCCTAGCCGCTACCGCCGCTCCTTCAGTATCGACCCCTTTTTCGACCAACCAATCAGTCAGCACTGAAAACGATAACGGCTTAAACGAAATTACGCGACATCGTGACAAAACTGTAGGCAAAATAGCATGCGGCTGAGCGGCAGTCATAATAAACATCGCACTTTCCGGAGGCTCTTCAAGAATCTTCAGCAAACTATTTGCTGCTTGAGCCGTCAACCCCTCAACTGCTTCCAAGATAAAAACCCGCCGTCCACCGTGGTACGGTGCGAGCGCCACTTCGTGCTGCAGAGCCCGTACCTGATCAATTTTTATACTTGCACCATCATTTGCTATAACAACCAAATCAGGATGAGTATCGTTAAGAACTTTCTGACAGGCCAGGCAGCGCCCGCAAGGCTTAGAAAGATCATTCCCCTCGCAGAGCATAGCTGTTGCAAAAATACGAGCTGTCAGCATTTTACCCACGCCTGATGGCCCGGTAAAAAGCAAAGCATGCGGCACTCGACCGCTTGCTAACATTCTTTTGAGAATTTCTATCACACCGGTATGACCGGCAATACTATCCCACTTCATGGTCACCTCAACTATACAAATCCACCAGCATCCCTCGAATAGCATCAACTTTAGCCAGAATATTAAGCTGACGTTCCTGTCCTGATCGAATGTCTTCGGCCATTCCAGTTAAATGCTTGTCCACTTCCTTAATTACAGCATACAGCTTTTGACGTCCCTGCCGATCCCAGCCGACCTCAGACTGCACGACGTATGCCCGGCTCACAACTTCCCCCAAAAAACTGCGCACTAATTCACGGTACGACTTTAGTTCCGAATAAGTGGGGACTTCCCCAAGCCGTTTACCCTGAACGTCAATTTGAGAAAGTAATGAATCCAGACGATCCTTGGACATAGCATCCTGATTTTTCATAAGTTCTGAGGCAAAAAGACCGCCTGAAGGTTCCCCTTTGCCGGTCACTTCTCTGTCCGTTATTGGCTTTGCTCCCAGCGACCGCAGGTTATTAATCTTCATGTCCGTCCGGTCCTCCCTGTCAAAAAAGCTTCGACAATCTTTACTACAGCCTGATGCACGGTATCAATACCGCCACCTTGACTAACCACTTTAATCCGGTCCGGCTCAGCGGCGGCTATCTTTAAAAACCCTTGGCGCACAGCCTCGTGGAATTCACGAGCCTCCTGTTCAATACGATCCTTGCTACCGCGCTCAGCCCTCCGGGCATCCAAAAGCTGTATATCTCCATCAAGAAGAATAGTAAGATCAGGTTTAAGACCATTAGCAGCAAACTGGTTAATGCTAAGGAGTTCCTCACTCTCAAGCTTTCTTGCTACTCCTTGATAAACAATTGTCGAATCTGCGTAACGGTCGCAAATCACAACTTCGCCGCGCTTTAACGCCGGGTTAATTATCTCGGCAACATGCTGAGCCCTGGCTGCCATATACATAAGCGCTTCAGCCCTTGCGCACATACCGTGGTATGCCGGATCAAGCAGTACCTTTCTTAACGATTCGCCCAGCACAGTACCGCCCGGCTCCCTCGTGCCCAGCACCGTCAGACCCTTTTCGCCCAGATATTTTGCAAGTAAATTGAGTTGAGTCGTTTTACCTGCACCATCAGGACCTTCAAATGTAATAAAAAATCCGGTCATCATTCCACCACTTTGACGGTTTTCAGTAAATAATCTTCCGGTCCGGAAATATGAAGCCCCGCGTCCTGTAATCGCCGGCAGTACTCAATAACATCCTCTGAAATTCGCTCGCCCGGACACAAGAGCGGTATTCCCGGCGGATAAAAAGTAATAATCTCGGCGCATATTTTTCCAGCAGCTTCGGTAAAAGGCACTGTCCTTGTCTGACCAAACAGCGCTTGCCGCGGTGACAGCACTTGCTCCGGCATGTCAGGATAAGTAACCTGACTGTAAACATCATCCATTAAAGAAAAGTCGTTTTTGCCACCATACTTCAGTGCCATATCTCGAAGTGCATCGACAAGAACCCGAGCTTCTTTCTCGCCGTCACCAAAGGTAATCAAAAATAATATATTATACATATCCGACAATTCTACCTGTACTTTGTAATGCTCGCGTAAAATCCGCTCTGCTTCCGCCCCTTTCAGGCCAAGCCCCTTAACAGTCACCGTTATCTTAGTCGGATCAAGGCTATGCACGCCCGGATTTCCAATTTTCTCCCGTCCAAAGCAATACAGACCTGGAATAGCATTAATTTCATCTCTTACCCAGCCCGCTAATTCTACTGCACGCTGGACAAGTTCATTCCCCTCGGTCGCCAGCTGCATGCGAGCCACATCAAGCGAAGCTAAAAGTATATAATTAGGACTGGTGGACTGCACCAGCTGCAACATAGCCTTAAGCCTAGGAACACTAATGCGGTCAGCACGACAATGGACCATCGAACACTGGGTCATAGCCCCAACAATTTTATGTGTACTTTGAGCACAGATATCTGCTCCGGCATCTAAGGCCTGCATCGGCAAAGCGTCATTAAACTTCAGGTGCGGCCCATGGGCTTCGTCCACCACCACCGCCATACCATGCTTATGAACAATATCAACAATCTGTTTTAAATCAGTGGCAACACCGTAGTAAGTTGGATTTATTATCACAACACCTTTGGCGTCAGGATGCTTCTGGATCGCCTCTTCCACGGTAAGCGGGGTAACCCCCATAGCAAGCCCCAATTCTCGGTCGGTCTCAGGATGAATAAACACCGGTATAGCACCACTTAAAATTATTCCGCCGATAATTGACCGGTGGGCATTCCTCGGAACAATTATCTTATCTCCCGGACCCGCAATAGTTAAAATCATGGCATAAATACCACCGGTTGTCCCATTAACGACAAAATAACTATGGTCAGCTCCATAAAGCGAAGCAGCTAAATCCTGCGCCAACTTTATGCAACCGTGTGGTTCATGCAAATCATCCAACTCCGCCATTAACGCCAAATCCAGCGCCAACGTTTTACGCCCCAAAATGCTCTCCAGCCTGGGATGCATACCCTTCCCCTGTTTGTGTCCAGGTGTATGAAACGGAACAGTTCCGTCAGCTACGTAGTTATTCATTGCTGCAAGCAATGGTGTATCAGACTGGTTCAAAACGGGCAACAACTTTCACCTCCAAAATATGTAGCGGGAAATTTTTCCTGCTGATGCTATTATATCCTAACCAGGTCAATTAATTAATTAAATTAAACCTTTATTTATTGTATCACAGCAATACCAGCTATACAATAAAGGAAATAATCAGTCAAACACCCTGTTCTTTGCCGCCTTAACAGGATGTTTAACTGATTATTACATGCCCTATAATCTAATTTACCATATCCCTCATCTATTTCGGACCCAAAGTCATTACAATACGGATAACAGCAGGAGCCAACAGAACAATAAATATTGGCGGAAAAATAAATATAACCAAAGGTATAAGCATTTTAACTGGTGCTTTCATTGCCTTTTCCTGAGCGCGTTGCCGACGCTTTTCCCGCATAGCCACCGACTGTACCCTAAGTACATTACCGATACTTACTCCCAGTTGATCAGCTTGCACCAATGACGAAGTAAACAGCGACAAATCCGGCACATTGGCACGTACCCCTAGGGCATGCAGGGCATCCCGTCGCGGAATCCCAACCCTAATTTCCTGCAATACCCGGCTAAATTCCTCAACCAAAGCCCCCTTCATTTTTTCCGCGAGCTTGGCCAAAGCACCATCAAACCCCAGCCCGGCTTCAACACTTACTGTCAAAAGATCAAGAACATCCGGCAGGTCCTTCTGGATACTGGTCTTACGGCTATTAATTTTTCGCTGAAGCAATAGGTATGGGATAGCAGCACCCACGCTAACCGCAATCAAGGAGAACCCGACAATCTTATCAGCTTTAGCTCCGCCCAATATAGTGAATACGCCAGTCACTATCGGCAAACCTAGTGCCAAAGAAATGCTTACCGCTAAAAACCCGTCCGTTCCCATGCCACCAAATCCCCCGGCAGCGGCAAGCTTCTCTGCCATAATCCGCCTGATCGCTTGCGGCGTCAACTTAGCCAAACTTTTGCCAAATTGGTCGGTTAGCGGCAAAATAACCCGCTTCGCAAAAGGTTTGGCCAACTCCGCGTCTATAGCGCTACGATCAGCCAAATTTTCGTCAATTACCTTTAGTCGCATCGCCACCTGTTCCTGCTTAACGCTAAATGCTGCCGACACTAGATAAAGAATAATAAATACCGTAGTCCCGGTAACGATCGCAATCAGAAATATCACGTTTCGTCACCTCCACTCACGTTATCCAAAAAGTTTCATTAGGAACATTAATACCGTTAGCAGCAAGCTTGTCAACAAACTTGGGCCTAATACCTGTAGGCTTAAGACGTCCTGTTATTTTACCCTGTTCATCCTTGCCGGTCGCTTCAAAAATATAAATATCCTGTAAAGTAATAACATCGCCTTCCATGCCCTGCACCTCAGTCAAATAGGTAATTTTACGACTGCCATCGCGCAACCTGGTCTGTTGCACAATAAGATCAACAGCCGAAGCAATCTGTTCCCTAATGGCGCGCACCGGTAGATCCATTCCTGACATCAGCACCATCGTCTCCAGACGACTGAGCATATCCCGAGGACTGTTAGCATGGCCAGTGGTTAGCGACCCGTCATGGCCGGTATTCATCGCCTGAAGCATGTCTAACGCCTCACCGCTGCGCACCTCGCCGACAACAATACGGTCTGGGCGCATCCGGAGTGAATTGCGCACCAAATCACGCATTGTGATCGCACCTTTCCCCTCGACATTAGGAGCCCGTGTTTCCAGTGTCACTACATGCTCCTGCCGAAGCTGCAACTCGGCCGCATCCTCAATTGTCACAATCCTCTCGTCCGACGGAATAAATGATGAAAGCACATTCAACGTTGTTGTTTTACCGGACCCGGTTCCCCCTGATACAACAACATTTAGTTTGCCTTCAATACAGGCGCGGAGAAACTCACCCATCTCTTTAGTCAAAGTTCCGAATGAAACCAAATCGTTAACAGTAAGTGGGTCCTTCGCAAATTTACGGATCGTAATACTTGGCCCCTTTAGCGCCAGCGGCGGAATAATAGCATTAACCCTCGATCCATCAGGAAGCCTGGCATCCACCATTGGCGAACTCTCATCAATCCTCCGGCCAAGCGGAGCGACAATCTTT
>JAGGAC010000144.1 GCA_017889635.1 Bacillota bacterium
TATTTGCATTACCTGCTACCCCTTAAAGGGGTCTTCATATTCCTTGACACTCACCGTTTCCCACCGAACTCATCAAGTATCCATCTTTTAATTTCATCGCGAACGCTTCTGACGCCACTCATTATTTCGTCATCTGTTCCTTGGAAAGCAGAAGGATCGGGGAAACTATGGTGAATTACTTTTTTCCCGCCCGCAAAGTAGGGACACTCCTCCTTTGCGTTATCGCAAACGGTAACAATATAGTCAAAATCTTGGCTGATAAATTCGTTAAGATGCTTAGATCGATGAGAAGATAGATCGATGCCAATTTCGGCCATTGCTCGTACTACGAAGGAGTTTACTTGGCCCGGCTTTGTCCCTGCGCTGAACGCTTCGTATTCATCGCCCATCAAGCTACGGAGTAGTCCTTCGGCCATCTGTGAACGAGCTGAGTTGTGGGTGCAAAGAAACAGAATGTTTTTTTGCATAAGTCCTCCATATTCATCTATATATATAAAATACTCGTAGAAATTGCACAAAATAAAATGCACAGCAACCTCAATATTATTCCTAGCATAGCCCTTTCTGATAGTCATTCACAAATTCTCGGACCTTTATTTCAATTTCATCGCGCACTTCACGGAATTTGTCAAGTTTTTTCTCATCTGTGCCTTCAAATGCAGCGGGATCATCGAACGGCCATGAAAGAAGCTTACGCACTCCAGGAAAGATTGTTGGACCGACCTTCAGCCTTTTTGCAGACGGAAACCACATAACCGAACTGCATGCGTCCCAAGAACTCTTTCACACTTTTTGAACGCTGGGAACTTATGTCAATACCTACTTCAGCCATTACCTGTTTCGCCAATGGGTTGACTTCCTGCGGCTCGAAGCCGGCGCTGTGCACTTCCAAAACATCATCACCATATTTCTTGAAAAATGCTTCCGCCATCTGGCTCCGGGCACTATTTTGCGTACAGATAATTACCAATCGAGTGCGATCCATCTGTCTCTCACCTCATTATTATATTTACATTTGTAAATATAATTAAACGACATTTTGCCTAAATCATCAATACGTAGTATGTTAAGCTTATGTTAATATTACAATTATGTGCACATAGGTGACTAACTTCCCGCAATACCATCGGTTTTACGACGCTGGGCTGCTGAACAAACCGCGGTATATGGTTGAGCCAAACGGTTCGCTTAGTATTTTTTGGCACTGTGTCCCCCCCTCTTCTAAATAAAACCACTATTGACATTGTTATTATATTATGACTATGTAATATAATAATAATGTCAATAGTTAACTTAATTAACTATTTTTACAGATTCCATAAAATAATAAAACAATACCGTCTGCTCCTGCCCATGGCACGGCAATTATTCTCTACACCAGCGAGATTATTTCTACCCTACACATGCGATCCAAATCGACTTTTGCAACAGTATCACGATACATATTCGACTGTTTAATAAAGCACTTTTCAAATTTTGCGGCTGTACATATAGAGAAAGCGAATAGGCAAATGTGTTATATAAGGCAATGAGGCCATTCTAAAAGCTTAACAACTTTTAGAACGGTCTCATTTTTTGGTTAGTTCTTCTGTATTTTTTAGCCCAACATCAGCAACCTTCTTGGGGAATAACTCATCTCATAAACGACTTCCCGAACATCGTCTCTATCAGTAGTATATTTAGCTAGAAATTGACTATAGTATAATGGGAGGTAATTAATTAATATTGAGGATCTAGCGAAGTAAATAATGGAGGGCTTACTATGACAGACTGTGAATTGTTAGAGCTTATTCTGGAAAAGATTAGTACCCTAGAAGTCAACGTATCCAAGATTCAAGTAGGGGTTGAAGAGTTAGTTTCGGAAAACTATGGCTATGCCCAAACAGAAAAAGCTCATGAGGCCGACTGAATTGTAAGAACATTTTGTTTTGAAAAATTATACACATATTGCGGCAAAAATGAAATGGGATGTTTTCCCTTATTAATTATTTATTGTAATACTAAATAAGGTTGCCTCTAAGTTTAATAAGGATTTTAGGACGACCTCTTTTTTTACACGGCACGCCTTCAATTTAAGGCTATTTAATAAGCTAGGCGTTTTTTAGTTTGGTTATATGGCGAGAGGCATTGGACTGGCTAAGTCTTAATATCTCTTCCAAATCACAAACACATAGAGTCTCCCTATATAGCAAGTTCAAAATTCTAATTCTTGTTTCATCAGCTAATGCATTCTGTCGAATTTTTATACCACATGTGCCAATCAACCATCATCTCACAATATCATCTATGTCACTTGGCTTTGATGATACCAGTGTAATAACTACCCGGTATGGTAAGCACACAATTTGTTGCGGTGCATGACTAATCCAGCCTGTCTGCACACCAATTTGTCGGGGGGAGTCATCCTGGCGAATCCGCACTTTGCCATCATGGGCTTCAACAATATTGTATTCCGTCAACCCACCAATACGATATTCTTCATGGTACCCTGGGCGTAGTGCCATTACCTTCACCAGAGTACCATTGACCTTCACTTCGGCTTTAGTATCACCATATGCCGGGAACATAATAATACTTAAGATAATGCCTATGCCAGACAGCGCCAACACCACGGCAATTAACCATTTATCAGCTATTGTAAGTACATTCTTCACGGTTTAAGCGATACCACCATTTCAGAATCATATTTTTCCAAAAAACCAGAAATATTGCCCTACACTGTAGCTCTCGCAATCAACTTTTTCATAAAAAAGAGTTTTTCAAGGCTCACAGTTAGCTTGCCAACTAGTTCTGCTACGCTTGGATGATAGTATACTACAATCCCATCTACCTCAGCCTGCTCATAGTAAACAGCCTTTGCAATACTGATACTAATAGCCCGCTCTCCTGACTTACGCAGGATATATTCCTTTGCCGACTCCTCAATTGTAATCAACACAACTATTTTCCTCCCTAATTTGAAGTAGAATCTGATTTAGATATTGCCACCGCTTCACTCCGAAAACGGTTAAATAAATTTTCTTTAACTTCTTCAAAAAACATATATAATTATTGGTACAAAAACCAAGGTTAGAAAAGTAGATACAAGCAAGCCGCCTATAGATACAATAGCAACCTGTACTGGAATTGCCCTCAAGGCTGGCTTAGAGATAGTAGAAAGGTCTTGTCCCCTTTTCCACACTCCCCCCCCACTGCAGCAAGTACTAATAAAACAAACAGCACGTGAAAGTGTGCTGTTTGTTTTATTAGCTAAGCAACAAGAAGCTATTACGCCCCTGAAACAACTAAATTTTTTAAAAACAAAAACTTTTCGACCTTCACGGTGATCTTACTAAGCACCTCTGATACAAAAGGATGGTAATATACAGTAGTACCGTCTATCGCGGTTTCTACGTAATGAACTGCTTTATCATTTTTACCCAATCGCACGGATGGGCGACGCCGCGTTGGCCCGCTACAATTTCAAACTCCGCCGGTAATTTCCACTAGGCTAATCATGATGGTATTGTCTTTTGATTTCCGCTTAATATATTCCTTAGTCGCATCTTCAATGACTATTTCCATTAAAATCCCACCACACCTTATTGTTGCTCCTGCCGTACCCATGGCACGGCAATCATTCTCTACACCATCGAGATTATTTTAAAAATTTCAATATACTCTGACTGTCACCAATCTGTTCACTTAGTGTTTTTTCCGCTGCACTAACTATTTCAAGCACAGAGTGATAA
>JAGGAC010000023.1 GCA_017889635.1 Bacillota bacterium
CGCATCGCCAGGCCAATTACTCCCTCATTGTAAAATAATAAGCGCAAATGTGAAACGCCATTATTGACGCCTAACATTTACGCTTTTGATAGTACCAAACATACGCATGCCAAGCTGCAGCTGCCTGCTTACCAAGAAGGCTTTGATAAACTGTTTTATGTCCGATTAGACAGCCGAGGACAATTTATTGTCGAGGAGTGGAACAATCATGAAATTTGATGATTTATATCGACGAAACAGCGTTCAGCCGGAAAACCCGAAAATACAATTCCATTCTTGCCGGCGAAGCCAGCGCCAAATTTTCACTGTTACTTGGTGCAGTTGGCTGTTTTGACTGTCGCATTTGTGAGTTGCCTAACATAAATAACGTAATCAACTATTTCCGCTGGCGTAGTGAAGATGCCCATCGAAACGCACTCAACGCCAACTGTTACTGGATGCTCAGAAAAAAGGGGCATTCCGTCCAAGCGGCCACCTCGCAGCTAAACGGGATGAGTGTCGGCAATAAAAATGAGCTGCTATTTCAAAACGGTATCAATTTCAACTATATTCCCGACTGGCAAAAACGCGGGATCGGGTTATATTGGGAATGCTATGATAAACCTACCCAAAACCCAATTACCGGCCAAGCTACTTTTGCAAAACGTCGGCGAATCACAGAAAACTACCACTTACCAATGCGAGAAGATTATGCTTTGTTTATTGCTGAACTATTGAAGTTTATTGCTTAAACACAAAGTTTACGAATCTGTTCTCCGCTGAACTTCATCCTTAAGGCTCAGCCATACTTTCTGATACAGCTCATTATAGCCTATGGTGGTGCGGATGGTTGCAATATCACGGGGGCGGGGCAGGTCGATGTTGATTATGGTTTTGATGGTGCCGGGGTGAGCGGTCATAATCATGACGCGGTCGCCGAGGCATAGGCATTCGTCGATGCTGTGAGTGATAAAGACAGTTGTTTTGTGGAGATTTTCCCAGATTTTAAGGAGTTCCTGCTGCAAGATAAGGCGGTTTTGCTCATCAAGAGCGCCGAAGGGTTCATCCATGAGGAGAATTTCAGGGTCATTGCAGAGGGCTCTTGCGACGCTGACGCGTTGTTTCATGCCACCGGAGAGTTGATTGGGATAAGCATTGGTAAATTTAGTAAGGCCGATCATGTCGATATAATGAGCCGCCAGTTTGTTTCTGGCGGCTTTTTTTATGCCGCGCATTCTGAGGCCGTAGCTGACGTTGTCTAGTACAGTCATCCATGGAAAAACGGATTGTTCTTGAAAAACCATAGAATTAACCGGACGGTCTTTGGGGGTTTGGCTGATGATTATTTCTCCGCTGCTGGCGGTTTCGAGGCCGGCGATGATTCTCAGCAGTGTAGTTTTGCCGCAGCCGCTTGGGCCGAAAATGCAGAAAAATTCTCCTTGGCGGATAGAAAATGTGATGTCATGCAGTATGGTCAGCTCTTTATCTTGCAGCGGGAAGCTTTTATTGATGTTTTTAATCAGGATGCAGTCTTCCATGCCATCAGCCTCCTTCAGCGTGTTTGTTTCCAGGGTAAAACCCAGCGTTCAACAAGGTCGAGGACAAGAGAAAAGAGATAACCCAGTACCGAAAGGGTAATGAGTGCGACAAACATCTGTTCAATATCAAACATGTCATATGCACGCCAGATCATCCAGCCTACGCCGGCTTTGGCTGCTGAGAGTTCGGCGGCTACGATTAGGATGAGGGCCATGCCCATGCCTAGTTTTAGTCCGGCAAAAATCATGGGCAGGGCGCCGGGGAGTGCAACGGTTAGGTAAAAGTTGGTGCGGCTGGCCCTGAAGTTTTTGGCAACATCTAAATAGATTTTATCGATATTAAGGACACCAGCCATGGTATTTATTACAACCAGGTAAAAAACACCGATAGCAATGGTGAAAATTTTTGAGGTTTCGCCGATGCCGAATATTAATAGGATTAAGGGCATCAAGGCCAGTTTGGGGATGGGATAGGTAGCGTTGATCATGGGTTCAACAGCTGAGCGAATAAAAGGGGATAAGCCCATGGCAATCCCGAGAAGAATGCCTGGAATTGAGCCGGCAATAAATCCCCACAGCACACGCTGTACGCTTATCCAGGTGTTGTATAAAAGGTCGCCTGAAAGAAGGAGGGGTATTAGCGTTTTTACAATCATACTGGGGCTTGATAGGAGCCGCACATCAATGGCATGCAGGCGTGCCAGGAGTTCCCACAAAATAAGCAGCGTCAAAGGCGACAAAACTGATAAGGTACGGATAATCAGTTTTTGCTTCGCCTGCTTGGTCATGGTGTACTCACTCCTTATAAGTTATTGGTAGTTACCTAAAGTTTTTATCGCAAAATCAACATATTGATTGTCTACGGCATTATCATATTTGATATCGCTTTTTAATAAATTGTTGTCTTTATACCAGCTTAAATCAAGCTGAATGCCTTTGCTGCGGACATAGCCGTTGGGATTCAGTCCGGTCGGATACATTTTTTCATACAGGGCGGGATCTTTAATGACTGAATACTGACAGAGAATGCTAATTATTTCAGCTTTATTTTTGTTTTTAAAGAAGGCGTCGTTATAGTCGCGTACTGATTGTATGTAAGCCGTCATAAAGCGGTTGGCAAGGTCAGGGTTTTTGGTAAGGCTGGTTCCAAAAACGAGGAGCGCTGTCTGAGCGTCAGGATCATATTCAGCAGGGTCTTTCCATGGATCGGCCAGACCTTTGCCGATGGCTTGTGTCACAAACGGTTCAATAACCATAGCGGCATCAATGCTTTGATTGGCCAACGATACCAGCATATCCGGGAAAGCACGGATGATTTGGAGATCAATATCTTTTGCGGTGAGGCTGCCTTTTGCTAAAATTCTTTCTAATGCGATTTCATCAAGCGAAGCTGTACCGACAATGGCGATTTTTTTGCCTTTAAGGTCGGTATAGTTATTGATTTTTCCAACTAAGTCTTTGCGGATAATAAGGCGGTAATAGCCTTGTCCGGCAATGTTTACGCCTTTATCGGCCACGATTTTTACGGGAATATCACGCGACATGGCGTTAAATAACCCGGAAGAAGTTACGGTTGCTCCAACATCGAGCTGACCGACAGCCAACTGATTAATCATTTCCTGGCCGGAGCTGAACTGAATAGGGTCGATGGTGATGCCAAGGTCTTTGTAATATCCTTTGGCGATGCCGATTAGGATACCGGCATCAGAAATAACTTGTTTCATGCCTACTTTTACTGTTGTCTGCTGAGGTATTGGCGTTAGGCCGTGCGCCCAAGCCGGTCCGGCTGCAGGGGGGTTATTTACCGCAGGGCTAATTGCACAGGCGCCTAAGAATACGGATACTAAGAGGAGGGAGAGGATTTTTACCCACACACGGCTTTTCATCTTGTTAACCTCCAACCTTTGCTAATGTACCTTATGATATTCGCGCCAGAGGCTGTTGGTGAGAAAAAGATTAACCACGGCTAATCAAATGTGATTTTACCGTGGTTAATCTTTTCTAGGATTGTAATATTTTATGATAATGATAAGAATACTAAAGCCAGTATGTCTTTTCGATAAGGTTTGGTAGAATGCTACGAATTAGTAAATATCAGTTATTTTGCTTAATGGTGTTGTTTCAGTTTGGAACGACGGCTCTGTTTGTTCTGGGGGCTAAGGCAAATCAGGATGCGTGGTTTGTAATAATTTTGGCCATGGCGGCTGGCTTGGTACTTAATGTGATTTACACCGAACTCTACAAACAATATCCTAATGATACATTGGTTGAAATTATTATAAAGGTTTTAGGCAAAGGGTTAGGGACTCCGCTAGCATTTTTGGTTATCTTTTATTTTATCCATATTGCGGCCCATAATATAGCGGAATTTAGTTATATTATTCAATCCACGTTTTTACCAAGAACTCCTTTTATCGTAGTGGCCGGCATTTTCGTGTTAGCTGCCGGTTATATTTTATTTCTAGGTGTTGAAGTATTTGGAAGAACCAGCGAAGTTATGCTACCGATAGTTGTTGTTTTTGTTCTTAGTGTCTATGTTCTGGTTTATATTTCCGGAGCGGCTGATTTAGGAGAATTACAGCCGGTATTGGCATCAGATTGGAGGACTTTGTTAAAGGCGCTTCCTCAGGTGGAAAATGCTCCATTTGGAGAAACGGTTGTTTTTCTTATGTATTTTTGTTATGCAGATGATAAGCAGGCTGTACAAAAGGTGGCGTTAGGCGCAGTTTTCATGACAGGGGTCCTTTTGGTTATTGGAACTATTACAATAATAGCTACGCTTGGAATTGCTTATGCGACTATTGCAGCGGTTCCTTTTTTGTCGGTGTTACAAGCAATTAATATTAGTGATATTTTAACGAATTTAGATTCGTTAGGGGTTAGTATAATCTCAATTGGCGGTCTATATAAGATGGCGACCGTATATTTTGCCGGAATATCCGGAATGGCAACGCTGCTAAATTTTAAGCAAAAAAAGTGGCTGCTTATTCCGGTGGGCCTTTTTATATTGTGGCTTGCAGTTAGCATGCCGAGTTTTACATTTCAGAGGTTTTTGGGACAGGAGGTTTCTACCCCTTATATTCATATTATGTTTCAAAGTATGCCTGTATTGCTGCTTTGTATATGTATATTGAAAAAACTGGTCACGCCTGTTTGATCAACTGAAAGGATATTTTTTATGCTGGACTGGCAACAAATACAAGATTTTCTGATTAATAGTGGATGGTGGTCAGCTTTTCTAGTAGTAGGCGGATTTTGTTATAGCGTGATTTTAACAGGGGTAGTTCTTTATTACTTATTTTTGTACTGCAAGAGACGAATGGGTAATCAAAATAAATAAAGTTTTACTCGTTGCCTAAAGATAACGGTTTATTAACAAGGCCGTGGCGTTTTAACCGTGCTGTTACCTGTATTTCATATTTTACGGCCGGAAATATGGTTTCCCAGTCTCCTTTGATGGTTTTCCATTCTTTTGGATAGTTTCTGTATAGTGCACGGCCAAAGCCTAAGATATCGGTATGAAACTGGTTTTGGGCCGCGTCAATGGTGGAACTCACGTCTTTTTTTATTTCGTTTTCCAACGCTGTTTCTACCATCCTTAATATTTCCAGTTTGGAAATATTGCTGCTGCTGCTTGTTTCGATAATATCTCCTTCGGTTTGTATTTCAATTAGAAAATGTATTTCTCCATTCTCTAATTGTGGCTTTATGCGGCTGGAGGCTTGTTTTATTTCAGCGACAATAAAGGTGTCCTCGCCGGGAGGAAAGGGAATGTTAATATATCCGTCGGTAGTTTTTTCGCGCAGCCAATTTAAGCCTATTGTTTCTTGTTCATTCATATAACCGACTAATTTATCCTTGTGGAATACTGCTGTTCCGCTGAAAATTACTGCTTTGGGGGCAGTTTTGTCGTTTTTATCTGGCGGTGAAGGCTGTTCGATAATTTGCATAACCCCGGCAATTGGGTTAATACCTTCTCCGGACATAGTTTTAATAAAGTCCAGCAGGGTGACATTAATGCTTTGAGAATTCTGAGTATCGTGGTTTATAATACTCCTAAGATAATAAGCTTGGAAGTTTTCCATTCCGGAGGTGGTACTAAGAAGCTGAAGGGGAGAGGTATTCTTGGCGATGATAATCCGCACTAACGGCCGGATTTGATCTGATCTCGCAAAAAAATCAATATAGGGCAGCAATCCTTCTTTGGCTAAGTCTTCACTGATGATAATTACTCTGGTATGAGAGAAATAGGCAATACGATCAAATTGTTTTGAGATATTTCGGAACGCCTCAAATAGAGTGACTCCTGTAGTTATCTCAAGCTGCGTAGGTGAACTATTGGGAGGTGTGCCTTCCTTTTTTAGAATTTGGGGGTTTAAGATTTCGGTAAAAACTTTAATATTGCCGGTGGCAGGATCAAGATCAAGGCCAAAGGCCCCTACAATACCAAGTTGATTTAATTCATGGCGATCCCAGCAGCCGGTTAGCATACTGCAAATTATAATGAGAAGAAGGCATTTTTTCATTTAGTTCCACGCTTCCGGTTAAGTGTACGCTTAATAAGGGTATTCCATTTCTGCTTTAAGTTATTAACGGTAAATAATTTAGGCTTGGATTTTAACAGCCAAAGGGGAGCGCGGAAAATAGTATCTTTTAATTCAGTCCAGATTAAGGGGGCAATAGGTTCAAAATAAGGGATTCCGAATGAGCGTAATGAGCAAATGTGGGTTAGTATAAGCATCATCCCAATTATTACGCCGAACAGACCAAAGGTAGCACTGCAGAAAATGAGGAAAATGCGAATAATGATAATGGATTCTTGCAAGGGCGGAACAACAAAGCTTGTAATGCCGGTTATTGCGCCGATAATTACCATCGGGGCACTGATAATCCCGGCGCTTACTGCTGCTTCGCCAATTACCAGTGCGCCAACAATGCTTACTGCTTGACCTACTTGCCGAGGCAATCTGACGCCTGATTCCCGAATGATCTCAAACAAGATACCCATGATGATGGTTTCGATAAAGGTGGGAAAGGGGATGCCTTCTCTGGCTGCGGCTGCTTTGATAAGAAGAACGGTAGGCACCATTTCCTGATTGAAGGTTTCGAGAGCTATATAAAGAGCCGGTAGGACCATTGTAGTAAATAGGGAGAAAAATCGTATCATTCGATAGATGTTGACGATGTATATTCGAGAATAATAGTCTTCTGTCGTTTGTAGGGTTTCAATAAATAGAAACGGTACAGTAAGGACAAAGGGGGTACCGGAGCAAAAAATTGCTACTCTTCCTTCAAGAATTTTGGCGGCGACTTTATCGGGCTTTTCACTATTGCCTATCGTAGGAAATAGTGAAAAAGGATGATCTTCAATTAATTGCTCAATATAACCGGATTCCAAGATGGAATCGGTATTAATCTTGTTTAACCGATATTTTAATTCGTCAATAATGGCTGGGGCTGCTATTCCCTTGATGTACGCAATGGCAATATTAGTATGAGTCTCTTTTCCGAGGATAAACGGTTCAATGATTAGGTTTGTGTTTTTAATTCGTCTGCGTACTAACGAAATATTGACTAGGTTAAGTTCAGTAAAGCCGTCGCGGGAACCACGGATAGTGACTTCGGTGTGGGGCTCTTCCACCGAGCGGGTCTTACCGCCTTTAGCATTAATAAGCAATACCTGATCAAAGCCATCAATAAATACGGCTGCATTACCTTCGAGGATGCCATTTATTACTTCATCAAAGTCCGTCTGGACGTTGATTTCGATTGCTGTAAAAATATGCTGCTGTAGTTGAGTAATAAGGTCAGCGCTTTCTGGTTGGTCAGGGGTGAAATGGTGGAGCGGTCTGACAATATAATTATTAATCCGCTGTTCGTCTACTATGCCCTTTATAAAACAGATAAAGATTTGTGTATTATTTCTATCGGTGATTCTTAAGCGGCGGAAGATAACGTCTGAACTTTGATCAAAGATTAGCTTGAAATTTTGGTAATTGGTGTTAATATCTTTTTCTATTACATACTGGTTTAAAAAGTAAGGCTCTTTTTTATTGCCGGTGCTTTTAGGGGGGATAGTTGTCTGAAGATCATTAGTGAGCTGGGCAATAGATGCGGCTATGGCTGTACTTTCTTTAATCAGCTGACGGAAGGCTGAAAACTCTTTTTTAGTCTGCTTACATGAATCCTTCTGGGTAGTGCTTGAGTTTTTTTGTTGAGACATTTTTTAGTATTATCCAATACATAATATTTGATAATGTTAGTGTCTCCAGGGGCATGGTTGGTTATGTGCGAGGGGGCTAGCGCGCATTTTAAAAATGTTTTATGAAACTTTATAAAATTTTTATAGATGCTTTAAGAGCGGTTTAAAGTCTTTTCTTATAATAAGCTCATAACAAATTAAGGAGGCTTATTAATAAGATGAACAAGATTAAATTTTTGTATGATGTGGTCAAAACGTTGCGTGATAAAGAGATTATTAATGGTGTGGCAACAGTGGAAGTGCAAAAGGATCAAGCAAAGGTTTTTTATTTGAAAAACCAATTTCAAAAAAACCTGGTAACAATGCAGACAACGGCAAATATAACTTCCGAAGTGGATTATGAAGGAAGGAAGGTGAAACATCAAAGCACTACCGAATGTACTAATGTGTGTTCAGGCAACGGCATGCACCATCGGCTATTTAAACATATCCATCATGCTGGGGGCAAATGCGGGGGTATAAAGGTAAAACTCACAAAACTTGCGTTTGTATTAGGTCTCTTAAGCGACATAAAAGTAGAAGAGCAGGCAGATAAAAGCGTTCTTGTTAGCTTGGAGATGACGGAGCTGCCTGAAGATATTAAGACTCTGATCCAGGAGAAAATGAGTCATGCTGAAGCTTACCACAATCAGGAGCAGTGCTGCTGTATGAAAGAGTTTTGCTGTATAGAGCAAGGTAAATTTTCCTTTGCCATGACAGCCAATAAAAATTACGAAATTGAGAAAATAGTGATCACCTTTGACGGCGTACAAAATAATGAAGCAAATGAACGGCATGTTCTGGATATAGTCGCTGAGGTGCAGTTTAATATATAATATATAGTGAGTCTTGTGTTCGGCGGGGGTTGTTGCTCCCACTGAACGCTTAGAGCGAACTTAGTTCGATGGTTATAACCTGTAAGACTCCGCCCTAAAAGGACGGAGTCTTACAGGCTGTTAACGAGATAAACTAAAGACGAAAAAGTGCAGGTGATTTAGCTGTTGTTTAATAAGCATCATCATTCTAGTAGGAAAAATCTATGTGAGGATAAATGTTGTTCAACCTTCCAAATGATATATCGCCATCATCATCGGGAATTCCATAAATATCATCAGTATTTTCGCTATTTCAGGCCAGCTATTGTATTGTTTAATATCTTGATTTTGTACTTATTGTTTAGTTGGGTAGGCTTTAAAGGGATTGGTATTTTTTTTGCTGTTATTATTGGTATAAAAGAAATATTTCAGTTTATTTTTATATTGCGGTTAGAGAAACGGATATTTACGCCTATTGAAAGGCTTAAGTTGGGGATAGATGAAATTGCCAAGGGAAACTATAATGTAAAAGTAGAATGTGATGTTCCTAATGATTTAGGGTTATTGATTTTTTCTTTTAATGAAATGGCCCAAAGGTTATATGAAAGCGAAAAGGTACAAAATGAGTATGACGAAAAACACTTATTGCTAATATTTCTCATGATTTAAAAACACCAATAACGGCCATTCAGGGTTATATTGAGGCCTTGCTAGAGGATAAGGTTAAGTTTGAGGGAGACAAGGACAAATATCTAAAGACTATTCATCATAATACGATTTATATTAATAAATTGATTGATGATTTATTTCTTTTTTCAAAATTAGATATGCAAAAGTTAGATTTCGCTTATGAGAGTGTAGGAATTAAGGCATTTATGGATGATTTTATGGAGGAATACAAGTTTGAGCTTGAAGAGAAAAATATCCGGTTTCAATATAGCTCGCAATTGGAGCAAGACTATCGTGTAAATCTTGATGGCAAGCGATTTCATCAGGCTTTTAACAATATTATTAGTAATGCCGTCCAACACGGGCCAGAAAATGATTTGACTATCACAGTTACGATGTATCGACAAAAAGATTGTATCTGTCTTGCTATTCAAGACAATGGACACGGAATTGCCGCCGATAAATTGCCGTATATCTTTGACCGCTTTTATCGTATTGATATGGAACGAAAGAAAGACTATATGTGTACTGGACTTGGCCTGGCAATTGCGAAGGAGCTTATAGAAGCTCATGGCGGGGAAATTACTGTTTCTAGTAGAGAAAAGGAAGGCACTTGTTTTACAATAGCGCTGCCAATTCTACAAGAGTATAGGGATGAGATGACGATATGAAACGCATTTTAATAATTGAAGACGACATGGATATTGCCGAACTGGAACGGGATTATCTTCAATTAAACGGCTATAGCGCTGAAATTGTTCAAGATGGAGCGCTTGGTTTGAAAAGGGCAGTGACAGGTATGTATGATGTTGTTGTCGTCGATTTGATGCTGCCGGAGAAAGATGGCTTCGAAATTATTAGAGAGGTTCGAAAAAAGCTGGAGATACCTATTATCATCGTCTCGGCTCGCAATGAAGACATTGATAAAATCAGAGGACTGGATTTTGGAGCAGATGATTATTTAATAAAACCTTTTAGTCCTGCAGAGTTAATTGCTAGGATTAATTCTCATATCAGGCGTTATGAGCGTCTAAAGGGTCATAATATTTGTGAGGTTATCCAACATAGAGGCTTAGAAATCAATATGGCATCCCATAAAGTTATGGTGAATGGCATACTGGTCCAATTGACAACCAAGGAATATGAGCTGTTGGTATTTTTGGCTACCAATCCCAATATCGTTTTTACCAAAGCGCATATTTTCGAAGCGATATGGGGTGATGAGTGCTATGGCGACAATGCAACTGTTGCTGTTCATATTCAGAAGATCCGCAAAAAAATCGAGAAGGATTCATCTAATCCAGAATTTATTGAAACACTCTGGGGAACCGGCTATCGCTTTAATCCATAAGTGGATATGCAATGTACGGCAAACTGCATAAGCGGCAAAATAAAATCCGGAAATCGGGATAAACCGTAACTCCTGGATTTTGCTGTTTCGATTCTTACAGGCTGTTAACTAGATAAAAAAATAACCGCTCCCTGTCAAGGCATTCTGTTATTCTTAAGTAACCAATTCTGAGGCTAACCGTTTCCGGTTAGGCAACCTGTAAGGGGCTGGCGTGTATCGAGCATGTCAGCCCTTGCCGGATAAATAGTTTTAAATGGGTTAGTATTTTGGATTTGTGCTTACTCGATTTTCATGACTAACAAAAGCGTTGTTATTATTATAATACTAAGTAAGATCGATAGTGAGTTTGCAAGACTTGATACGGCGGTGTTGCCTTTGCATTTTTCTGTAAAAATGGGAACAAGCGCCGAGAGGGGGGCAAAAACAACAATTGCTAGTACCTGTCGGATTTCTAATGAAAATGGCGTGTAAAAATAAAATATCCAGGCAAAGCTTGCCGATAACAAATATCTTGTCACCAAAATTACAGCCACTTGTTTAAGGTACTTCGGTTCTAAGTCAAGCTCAAACATCATGCCAATCATAAGCATTGCTAAAAAACTATTAGCGCCGGCGATCAAGGAACAGAAGTTGAGTATTGCTGTAGGAAAATGAATTTCAAGAAGCGAGAACACTAACATTAAGAGATAGATGTCAAACGGCACTGAAGAAAATAGCTTTTTTACTAAGCCGCCAATAGTGTTTTTTTCATCAACTTTAGCTACGCTGGCAGCTGCTGCATAGGTTCCTCCTGTACACATGATGGAATTTCCTGAATCAAACATACAAGTTGTAACTACACCCAACGGTCCAAGAAAGTTCTGTACAAACGGCATAACAAAACAGCCGATATTATAGCCGGAAAAGTTTAGCATATAAAAAGCCCTGGTATCACAGGAGTTTTTAGTTCCAGCCCAAAAACCCAGTGATACCATAATTACGTTACATAGAAAGCCTAGTAAAACAACAAATATAAGCGACATATTCATATCAAAATTGGCAAAGCCGGTAATTACAGCCGCTGGCAGCGTAATATTCAGCACAATTTTTGATATTATCCTGTAATCAGTCGGTGAAAAAAAACCTATTTTTTTTAGTGCGTAACCTAATATAATAATAAAAACAAAGGTTAATGCTTTAAATAAAACTACTGTCATAGTCTACCTCTTCCATTGCAATAATAAAATCATGGAAAGTATTACGTTAGCTATTTAAACGCTTGGTGATTAAGTTTAAATAGGAAAAGGTTGTTTGTAAAAACGCTGTATTTTTATACATGAAACAGTCTAGCACATTTTTAAGTATTTGAAAACAATTCATTACTGAAGAAGATTTCAAAAGTGCTGGGGGATATTGACGTTTGCAGTAGGTAGATTGACAATAAAAGCTTTACAAATTTTGTAAAATAATTTATGCTATGTTTGAATACTAAACGTCTGTTTTACGCGTTGGGAGAAAATATTATGAATATAACTGCCAATCAAATTAAAGATAAGGCCAAACTGTTTGGGGCGGACTTATGTGGCGTTGCGCCAGTTGAACGTTTTTTGGACGCACCAATAGGTTTCCAGCCTACAGATGTTTTAAAGACCTGTAAATCAGTAGTAGTATTTGCATCTCGCTTTCCAGTAAGTACACTGACATCTACACAAGCCTCATATACTTTTGTTCGGAACAAGATGATTGAAAAATTAGATAGCATCGCATTTAATTTTTCAATGGAACTAGAATCTTACGGAATCTGTGCCGTACCTGTTCCTTCATCTGAGCCATACGAGTATTGGGATGACGAGCGTAAGCATGGGCAAGGTATTTTATCATTGAAGCACTCTGCTGTACGGGCCGGTCTTGGTAAGCTAGGAAAGAACACTCTTCTTGTTAATGATAAACTCGGTAACATGCTGTGGTTAGGTGCTGTTCTTGTTGATATAGAATTAGAGGCAGATAAATTAGCTGATTATGAGGCTTGTTTAGCAAGTTGTCGTGTATGTTTAGATTCTTGCCCCACGCAGGCTCTTGATGGAACTACTATAAGTCAAAAAAAATGCCGTAGTACCATGGCAAAATGTACTGACGGCGGGGGATGGGTAATCTCATGTAATATATGTCGTAAAATATGCCCTAACCATAAGGGGATTTATAAGAGTGTAACCTGTGATTGATTGGACAAAAAAATGGACAAGGGGACAGGTGCTCTGTCTCCTTGTCCATTTTTACTCTTTAATTAACGCCTAGCCTTGCCTGTAATGTATTCAATATTTATTTTTATTATTTTAGTTTTTTCACCGGCATTTTTAATATATTCTTTCCCTTTTTCTATATATTGATTTGAATATTTATCGATGAAGGCCGAAAGAGCTTCAATTTTTTCATCACCAGACACTGTAATAGCTTTTCCGAAGGCTATTACACTTTCATATTTAGTACTAAACTTATCGGGTAACACCATCGTATCGCCAACAACACAGAAAGAGACATTGTTATTAAATTTTATACTATCTATCTTGTTTCCTTCTAAGGCACTGTGTATATAAATACTATTGTTTATATATACGTAGCTTATGGGAACTCCATAGGCATATCCAGTTTCAGCAATGATTGACAGAACACCATAATTACATTTTTTTAGTATCTGAATTATCTCTGTAGTTTCAAGCTTCCGATCTTTTCTTCTCATTTCTCTAAACATAGTTATCACTTCCTAAAAATTTATCTCGTTAACAGCCTGCAAGATTTATGGTTGACAAGAGTTATGAGGCGTTAATGTTTTTGCAGCGTTGATTGTGTTTAATCTATAAGTGGGAGGTTCTCTTTGGTGGTGTTTGCATAATTTAGGCCCCACGTCCTTAAATTTTCTAATGTTGGTAATATGCTTTTTCCTGCCGCAGTTAGAGAATATTCCACTTTAGGTGGTATCTGAGTATAGATAAATCGATTTACTAATCCATCTTCCTCTAATTCCCGAAGTTGTTGTGTAAGCATTTTTTGGGTAATACGAGGCAACATTTTGCGCAACTCACTGAATCGCATAGTCTTTTCACCTAAATACCATAAAATAAGGACTTTCCATTTACCGCCTATTATTGATAGGGTTAATTCCATCGAGCATTGATACTCTACATTTTTAAATTTAATCATTTCTGGGCTCCTTAAAATTTGTTGGGAAATAGGTATACTAATGGATACTATACAACAAAAAGGTGCCTACTTGTTATTTAGGCTCCTACTGTCTATTATTATAGCAATAATAGATATGGAGGTGTAGCCAAATGGACTTAATTAGTGTTAACCAAGTAAAGTGTACTAAATGCGGAATTTGTATTGAAGTATGTCCTACAAGAATCATGAGTATGGATGAAAAAGGTCCTATATTAGAAACACCAGATTTGTGTATAGCATGCGGACATTGTGTTGCGGCATGTCCAAATGAAGCGATTGATAACAGTAAGAACCCGTTATCGAAGCAAATAGAACTAAAAGAAACTCCGGTAATTAATGCAGATGTTGCTGAACAATTTCTTAGATCTCGTCGTTCAATTAGATGTTTTAAAAATAAGAATGTACCGCTAAACCAATTATTAAAATTGTTGGATATAGCTCGGTTTGCTCCTACAGCAAGTAACTCACAAGGTCTGTCGTTTATTATTGTAAATGACAGAGCGGTACTGGAAAAAGCAACCGAGATAACAGTTCAGTGGATGGAAGGACAGCTCGAAAATCCATTACACAAGAGTTTTCCTCTTCACGTTCGGGCTGTTAGAGAAAAAGGAATCAATACTATTTTGAGGGATGCACCGCATCTTATTCTAGCGACTGCTCCAATAGATTTTAAAAATGGCAGGGAAAACACGATTTTTTCATTTGCATATCTAGAACTTTTTGCTAATATTTTGGGGTTAGGTTCTTGTTGGGCAGGTCTCTTAGAAATGTGTGCATTTTCAAATCATAAACCTTTAATAGAATTATTCAATATTCCAGATGGTAAGGTTTTAACAGGCGCCGTTATGGTTGGGTTTCCTAAGTATAACTTTAAACGGCTTGTTGAGCGGAATTCACTTGAAGTTTTATGGCTAGACTGTGATGAAATGGAGAATAAGTAATTAATTATAGTGGGAAATTCCTAAGGAAGCATATGGTAAAATAAAAGATAAAAGCTTTGGAGGCTGCAGCGTGAAAGAATTAATAAATGATAGGGTACACAATTATTACTGGAATGAAGATCTTAATTGTGCGGTAACTACTCTGCGAATTTTATCCGAATTGTTTCATACTGAGGTAAATGCGCAAGTAGTGGAAGCGGCAATTGGGATGAATGGTGCCGGTAGATCAGGTGCTCAATGTGGATTAGTCGAAGGAACGTTGATGTTTATTGGAATTTATGGAGCTCAAAAAGGTTTAAGTAAAGATGAAATAGTTAAACTATGTTATGAATTTGCTAAAGCGTTCCAGCAGCGATTTAAAAGTTTGGCATGCAAAGAATTAAGACCAAATGGGTTTAATGCGGATGATCCGCCTCATCTTTGTGAAGGAAAAACTAAGATAGCTATTAGCTTTTCTGAAGATTTTATTTTAAAAGCTATGAAATAGTGTTTATCTTGTTAACATTCTATAAGACTCCGCCCTAAAAGGACGGAGTCTTATAGAATGTTAATTCTTAGAGCAAACTTATATAATTGTATTTAACATTTTGAACAATGTATAGTTGTTGCCAGTACTCTAGTTATGGGTTTATAGGATTCAGGTATCGGGGGAAGGGGATAAATGGAGACCATTGTTTCAAGGTTATCTGGCGGAGATTTGAGGTCAATTGGTGAAGTTGAGGAAATAGTCGCAGCAATTATCAAAGATGCAAGTTTATTTGCGGACGTCTTTCAGGCGATGAGTGCGGAAGATCCTGTTGTTCGCATGCGAGCCGCTGATGCAATTGAAAAGGTGACTAGAAAGGAGCCTCAATATTTGCAACCGGTTAAACAGCAACTACTTAGAGAAGTTTCACAGGTTGCACAACAGGAAGTTCAATGGCATGTGGCGCAAATGTTGCCGCGACTGGCATTAGAACCGAAAGAGGCAAGCGAGGTAATAAAGCTGTTGGAGTCGTGGCTGAAAAGTAGTAAAAGCAAAATTGTACAAGTGAATTCTTTGCAGGCAATGGTTGATATAGCAGCAAAGCATACAGAATACCAAACTTTGGTCTTTCAGAAGTTAGGAGAGGTCATTGAGTCTGGCAGTCCGGCGTTGCAGAGCCGGGGGAAAAAACTGATGAAGTTATTAGATAAAAATAATTTTATCTAAAAGTAAGCATAAGACTTTATTAGCGGACGCTGTTACAGGTTTGTTGCTTCCTAATAAAAAATGCAAAAACTAGTATAATTAAAATTATAACTGTAAAGCAAATAATAGTAGTTTGTAATGTAAATTGTGAAAATTTTTCAGGGTTTATTAAATACACTAAAATGGCATTTGGTAAATTAACTAAAAATGATGTAAGTAAATGATTATCTGAAAGTTTAAAAGCTAAGGCAAACATTAAACCAACGCAGAATAGTGTTATTAAAGATTCTAATGCTCTAAAACTTGGATAGCCTAGATGATATAAAGAAAAAAATAATCCAGATAATAATATTGCCGGTAATACACCCCAATTTTTTTCGATTCTAGTTTGAAGAAAACCCCTAAAAAGAAATTCTTCAAAAAAGGTAGTCATTATTAACGGAATGGAAATATAGATCAATTGTTTGATGGAAGGAATATTTAAGCTATTATGTGTCATTTGTCCTCCCACAGAAAAACAAATGAATAATACTGCTATAATAATCGATTTTTTGGTTATAGGTTTAATTCCTAAAGTAGCTATATCTAACTTTTCATAATAAAAAACATAAATCATTGGAACGATTATGCTTAAAAAAATTCCGTAGATAAAGTGATAGAAAATGTAGCGCAGATATCCTCCCCAAAAATTCGCCAAACTATTAGAAAATATAATAAGTACAAGAATGAAAACTCCTAGTAATAGAAATCTGGTTTTATTTAGAGGTTCGCGCTTCATAAAGTATTCCCTCCCTACATATTACCATTAATTACCATATTGTTTCGGTACATGACACGGATGTTACTACTGGGCCTATTTAAGTTACTTATACTAATTATAGTTTAAAATATGCGGTGAGTGAAATGCCTATTATTTGCCTGATTTCCGATTTACGAAATAGAATCCTTTTTGAAGTTCCAGTGTAACTGCATAAACGGCAAAAGAAAGTTTAAGAAGCCGGGTGTAATTGCTGGATTTTTTTGTTAATAGAATAGAAAATTATCATTATGAGCCCTTTAATAAAATTGATAAGAAATCATTATGATCTAGAATTAGGATGTGATAAATAGCACCAATTCAATGGAGGTATTAAAATGAGGAAAATTATAATATTTACAATATTGTTGGTACTTTTACCATTTGGCGTTGTATATGCTGATAGTAATACTGCTAATTCCAGGGCAGCGTTGTTTGATAACAATCGCTATGTGGTAGCTGGTATCAAGGATGCTCTAGCGTTTGATATAGCTTTTTACGCATTAAAGGATGCTATCGCTGCTAATAACCGCGATAAGGTAGCAGAATATATATTGTACCCACTACGAGTAAATTATTGGGTGGGGGCTGATAAAAAAAGGACAACTAAGATGATTTACACAAAGGAGGAATTATTGGCAAATTATAATCGCATTTTTACGAAAAGGGTTAAAGGTGAAATTGCAAAGCAGAAACTGGAAGGCCTTTTTGTAAATGCGGATGGTGTAATGGTTGGTTCTGGTATAGCTTGGTTAAACCAAACTATTAATAAACCTCTCCGTTATGGTATTATAACTATTAACCTGGGGTCGCCTTCCAGTTTCGCCAAGCCGAAAATCGTCAGGTAAATTTTTGCTTCTTTTATAAAGAAATAGATGCTATTAGCTAAAGAAAAAGTTCTAGTTTGAATCGGATCTGTCTATTGTAAATAATCACATAGGATCACGCTAAAATAGCCTAATCCTAGATTAAAGGGTATTATGGATTTTGGTTGTTGGATAGGAAAAAGCCTGCCTCTAATAGATACTTCTAAACTCATTAGAGGCAGGCCCTTTTTTATCTACATGATAAATATCGCGGATCTTGATAAAATGAATAATATCTATTCGGATGCTTCTTCCTCAAATATTGTGTAGATGAGGTCTTTCGTATCGTCATCAGCGCCGACATAGAAAACTTGGAGTCGACCATCCTCATTGCTCCCAGCCGCAATCCACTTGGCTTTTGCGGTTGTAAGTGAGGTTGAGTCGCTCCAACTGTTATAGCTATTAGCACTATCCTGCTGTGTGGTGTTGATTATGTTGTCTGAGCTTAAATAGAAGATTTGGAGTTTATTCTCTTTATTGCTTAATACAGAAATCTGTTGGGCCTGCACGTTAAATGGTGTCGCGGTGCTCCAGGTAATATCATTAATGTCAACATCAGTGGATAACTGCCATGTTGTATAGAGGTAGTCATCTGTGTCGATATAGAAGACTTGAAGTTTTCCATCTGCATTGCTACCTACCGCAAGTTTCTTGGCTGTGCTATTGTTTAGAACCGCCTCGCCGTGCCAACCGCTGCTATTGGCGGATGACTGCCAGTTGTGATAGATGACGTTGTCTGTGCCGATATAGAAGATTTCGAGTCTGCCATCTAGATTGCTACCCACAGCAATTTGCTGGGCTTTTTTACTGCTAAGTGGTAAGCTGCCGCTCCAGTCGGTACTACCATTGGCGTATAATTGCCAGTCGTGGTAGATGAGGTCATTATTGCCGATATAGAAGATTTCAAGTCTACCATCTGCATTGCTACCCACAGCAAGCTGCTTGGCTTCGCTATCACCATCAAGTTTTTCCTCACCGTGCCAGCTATTACTATTAATGGATTCCTGCCAATTATGATAGATAATTTTGGAATCTTTGCCGGAATAGAAAATTTCGATAATACCATCTAGATTGCTACCGCTAGCAATCTGCCTGCCTGAGCCGCCTAGTTTCTGTTGGGTAGTCCATGTGTCAATGTTGGCTTGTTGCTGTTCGTGGTAGTAGAGGCTACTGTTCGTACCGATTTCGAAGATTTCTAGTGTACCATTTTCATTACTGCATACAGTAATCTGTTTGGCTTTGCCGCCGAGTGGTTCCACGTTACTCCATCCCATATCAATACGCTCCCTTACTATTTATAAATCCAGAGCCTGAAAAAGTATATGTACATATATACCATTAAATTCCAACAAGAAATTTAGACAGAAGAATAATGACTGGTATAATAAATTACCGGATATTTTTACCTAAGACGGCTTAAAGAGCCGCAATGGTATTTTAGGTTGAGGAAAATAAAAAGAATTGTTGATTGAGATTCAATTGAAGTTTTATGGCTAGACTGCTGTCTTGTGATATTTGCGAGATTTTTACTTTTTATCGGTGAGTTTTCAGATTATAGGTGAGTGGGAAGACGGGGAATACGAAAGGTTGGAAGGGCGTTTGAGAGGTGATGAGATGAGTGAACTTTATAGCGTTTCTTATGATGGCGAAAACTTGTATTCCTATAAGATGACAGCTCAAGAAAAGTTAATTGTTGAAGCTTTTCGGCAGGAGTTAATGGATATTTGTAATGAGTTAGACATTCCCAGCGGGAGATGTGTTGATGGAACTCCTTACAGGGAAAGATTAAAAGATAACGATGACTTTTTAATTAAATACAAAGAAGATGTTGGATATTTTGTTTTATATGGCGAGCGTGGCATTTTTTCAATGGGAAGCGGATTTCCAACCCGCAATAAAGAAGAGGCAAAGTTCATTTTGTTGGAAGGAGAATTCGAAAACGGCGGTTTTCAATATGAACTGCAATTGCGAGATAAATTGCAGACGGAATGGACTAAAAGATATAGTGTAGAATATGATTCGCGCAAAGCGGCTTTTGAATATAGCCTTAAGATGTTAAATAATGTTTTTAAGTGTTTTCCCGAAAAGATCGAAACTCAGTATACCAATTATATGAATAGATGGTTTGAGGCAAAGCATTGGTACTTTGATAAAAGTAAAATGTCTTTTGAGGAACTTTAATTACTTGTCGATGTTGGGTGGAGCTATCTTTTTATCGCTAATCTGATAATTTGCCTTGTAATTCGTCTATTGTTAAAGAAACTCTTATCCTTAACGTTGAAGGCGGATAAGAATATGTGTAGTAATTTAGATGATTAATGGCGAAAATACCCCGGGTTACCCGGGGTATTTTTATATCGGCATATAACATATACAAAACAAGCGAACGACGAATTCTAATGAATAGTCGGTGTTGGGGAGGGGCAATTAGCGATGCGCATACCAGCACCCGGGGTCTGCTTGCCAGGGGTCGCCATATACGGCAGAAGCCAGGCACTTTAGTCCGCCTCTGCAGGCTGTACGGTGGAGACACTTATCGCAGCCGCTGCTGGTGATTTTGGTTCGCAGCTTTTGCAGGAGAGGGCTGGATTGATAGATTTCGGTCAGCGAGTGCTGCGTTAGGTTTCCGACTGTCAGCGGCATACGGCGGCAGGGGTAAACATCACCGTTTGGCATGAGGGTTAAGAGGGAATTTCCGGCAGTACAATGGTAGGGTTGTCCGCCGCCCTGTAAAAATTGTAAGCCGCGTTCTAGACTGATTTTGGTTTTATTAAACCACCGTTTTTGGTTATGGTGTCTGGCATGGGCCATTATGTTGATAAATTCAAGAGTTTCACTTGCGGTCAGCATTTTTTCGTGGAAAGATTCTTGTGCCCCTAATGGGATATACCTGTCGGCCCAGACTTTATCGACTTTTAATTTCCGGCCCAGTTCCGCTACGGCGGTAAATTCCCGAAAGTTATCTTTATGGGCGGTGAAGGAGATAAAGGTTCTGATTTTACCGTTTACTAAATGCCGAAGGCCATGAAGGGCTTGTTGGTAGTTTCCTTTACCGCGGATGGAATCATGAGTGGTTTCGCAGCCTTCTATGCTTACCTGAACAAATAGCGGCTTTAATGCCTGTAGCTTGGTTACAATATTTGGGGTAATCAGGGTGCCGTTTGTTAAAATGGCAAAAGCAAAATATTGTTTGTTTTGGGCGAATAATTGTAACAGTTCAAAGAAGTTATCCTGCATGAGTGGTTCGCCACCGGTTACGGTAATTTGTCCATAAGCAGGTCTGGCTTTGGTTCCTAAAGATACAAGTAAAGTTTTGAATTGGTTAACAACAGCTGCCTGTGTCTTAATATCCGGTTCGACAGCAGGCAGGGTGTTTTCCTGATAACAATGAGAACACCTGCAATTACAGTTATCCGTAATGTGCCATTGAAGGAGTAGTTTCCGCACTAATCGCCTCCACCGCAACCGCCACAGCCTCCGCCGCAGCCACCACCACCACTACAACCACCACTACTGTCTCCGCCGCCGTCGCTGCCAGAAGTTCCGCCGTCATAACCTGAAGAATTTGCTATGTTGCTTTGGGCAAACGTTTGATAATCACGAAATATTTCATTGAAAGCCAGTACACTAACGCCCAAGATGGCTACGCCTAGAACGTAATTTATAAGGGAAGAGCCATTTTTTAGGTCGTCTTTTAGCCAGGAAAACTGATTTTGCACGTCTTTAATATAGCGGTATCCAAGTCTGGTAATCCAGTCATTTAAGCAGAAAAACACTAAGTGAACGATGGTAACAATAATGATTGCAAGTATTAAAAAACCAATTGGCTTATTATATGTTAGTCCCAAGATGGCTTTTATAATGGCAATACCATCCCAAAAAAGCAGTGAGAACCATAGCGCCATTTTGTTCCTGGAGTAACAGGTTTTGGATTTGCGCAGACCTTGTTCTTCTAATTCCTGATAAATAGGCTGCAAAGCGTTTTCAACGGCATCTTGAAATGGTTTGCCGGAAAACTGAACACGCTCTCTTGGGGTCGATACGTAGTCATATATGACTTTTTCCAGTGGCGAAAGATCAGAAGTCTCAGTTTTAATGGTAATACATTTTTTGCCTGATATTTCTTCAATACCAATAATTTCACGTTCCATTAACTGGACTACGGCAGTATCAACAGCAGTCTTCCAACCACCACGTAAGGCAGCAAAAGCAATAGGGTTAAAACTGTTTTTATCAGGCAGGGGAGAGTCATCATTTGGCCCCCTAAGTAAGTTCCAGCAAGCTAGCAGACTAAAAAAACATAGTATGATATACCCAAATAGAAAATCAGGCCCGGGAATCTTGATTAGCCAATATAACATATGTATCCTCCTAACATTTTGAATGAAGGCGAAGCAAAGTTTTGCTATGCAATTACAATGCTTAATTGTATTTTATTTTATAAATATAGCTTTTATTTTGAGTTGGAGCAAGGTGGTTTATATTAATTAGATGCTTAATACTAAGTAAATAATGGCAATAGGGGTACCCTGCTTCGGACAGGGCACCCCTGACAACTTCGAACATAAGAATTATTTATCGATGCTTTTGCTAAGGTCGAAAAGAAAATTTAGCATTTCATGCCATTCACCGCTGAACACTGCCCCCAGAGTCAAGAAAATGGTTAGCCAAAGAACGGCATGTATCATATCGTAAATAAGGAATTTGACAATAGAAATATCGCTGAGGCCGACAATGTATGGAGTAGCATTACCTATTGTCGGGATAAAGCGTCCGCCGATTATATAAATCGGCGCTGACTTCTGCAGAAGTATCTGGGCTTTCTTGATACGTTTGGGGGTTAGCCTAAGATATTTACCCCATTTCCTTATAAACGGTTCGCCAATATATCTTCCGATTATAAAGGCAGAATATGACCCAAGTAGGTAACCTGCCAAAGATACGATCCAGGCTATAATAATATTAAATTCGCCTTGCCTTGCCCAAAAGCCTGCTAAAGCTACTAGCACGCTGCCTGGAAAAGGCAGCCCGATTGCTTCAATGAAAACTCCTATAAATACCCCAGGTAATCCAAGTTCTTTTAAGAATTCAAAAATATGTTCAAACAAAATATCCTCCAGGCCTATCATGGTAAATGTAGTATTAAACTCGTGCTTTTTCCCACCACATTAATAGCGATATACAAAATGCTAGCCACATTGAACCAGCCGCATATCCTGCTATTACATCACTAGGATAGTGAACCCCTAAATAGATACGGCTTACTCCGACTGCCACACTTATAATAACCGCCGCAAACGCTAACCGCCAACGCCAAGAAGCAATACTTCGCATAATTAAGAAAGCCGCCATTCCATAGAAACAAATGCTTGCCAGTGCATGACCACTTGGAAAACTAAATCCTGTCGCGGATACTACAAAAAATGACTCTGGCCTTGTACGATGAAATAAGGTTTTCAGCAAGAAACTTAAAATTGTGCCACCAGCCAGACAAATCGCTGATGCTCCTATCTCCCGCCAGCGTTTCAGATAGATAAGCATTAAAAAGGCAGTTCCCACCATTACGATATAGCTAGTACCAAAGCCTATATCTGAAATGGCAATCATTATTTTATCTGAACCAGGATTCGAAAAATACCGGATTAGCCAAATAAAGCTGTCATCAAACAGATTCATGGTACTATTGAATAAGGTTTCCCAAGCCAGTTTGTTCTGAGGGGACAAAAATAGTTGAATGGGCAAAAATATCAGGTGCTTCTGCAAAATTTTCTCTTCCGGCGCTAAAACTAATCTGCTGAGAGAGTGTTAAGAGGATACTAACTAGAATTGCTGTTTTAATACAGGTCCTATATTCAGACATGATGAACCTCCTACACATGGCTGTGCATAAATAGTCTTTCATAACCTATCCCTATTCATGTGGGATTTTTGGCTTACTAATATTTATAGCATAGTTCTTTAACAGACGTTGAACCGTTTCATAGGAATAAGATTCCATTTGTCGAATTTTGATTTTGTATAGCCAATTTGTATGTAAATAGAGATACAAGAAGGATTGCCGAGGGATGGCAGCTGCTAAAAGGTTGTAGTCAGTACAGAAACAGGAGGTTTTACATATGGGAATGAATCAGGATAGAACCAAGGCAGTAAAAGAAAAGATAAAATCGGAAATCTATGATTTTGTAAAAAAATATGAAGGACAAGACGATATAACGACGAAATGGGGTACGCCATTAGTTGGCTTTGCAAATGCAAATCATCCGTTTATTCTAAATTTGAAGAAGCTAATTACGCCAACTCATGTAATGCCTGCAGATGTGCTTTTAGATGCATCAATTGTGCTTGCTTATTTTATTCCCTTCACAACCGAACTTGCTAAAACAAATACTTCTGCAAGCAGGCTGGCTTCTGCTGAATGGGCACTGGCGTATGAGGAAACAAATGCAATGTTTGGGCATCTAAATTCGCATATCATAGAGTATTTAAGTAACCTTGGGTATAAAGCAGCGATAGCTAGGGAAGCGGCTACATTTAGCACCCAAAAACTGATTAGCAACTGGTCACATCGGCATTTTGCCTACGCTGCAGGACTTGGAACTTTTGGAATAAACAATATGCTGATTACGAGGAGCGGATGCTGCGGGCGGTTTTATACTATTGTAACTAATCTTGATATAGCAGCAGATGAACCTATGAAGGAAGAATTGTGCTTATATAAAAAGAATGGAAGCTGTAGAATATGTATAAAAAACTGTCTGGTAGGAGCGCTTAGTGAATCAGGTTATGAACGAAAAATATGTTATTCGATGTTAAAGGAAAATGCCGCTATTTATACGGAATTTGGCAGCTCTTATCTGGATGAAACCGGAGAGAAGGCAAACAGTACCGGCAGTGAAGTGTGTGGAAAATGTGTAACGTCATCACCGTGTGCGTTTTATTTCTAATGTTTTTGGGTGCAAAACTAAAAAAGTGAGCATATACTAATTTATGTATATTCCTATATGGGAATATACTACTATTGAGGCAGGTGAGTTATGAAGTATGTTGATGTTTTAAAAGCGTTAGCGGATTATAACCGGTTAGCCATTATGTGCTATCTTCGGAGCGGCACTAAGTGTGTGTGTGAAATTGAACAGGTGTTATCAATATCGCAGTCCGCCACTTCTAAACACTTGAATCGCCTGAGAATGGTTGGGCTTATCGAAGCGGAGAAAAGAGCGCAGTGGGTACATTATAGTATTTCTGATGCTATCTATGCCCAATATCCGTTTTTGGAACAACTTCTTGCCGACGCCGGTACACAATATGTGTTTGATACAAGCAAAGTGAAAAAATACAATGACTGCTAGAAGCGAGGGAGGGAAGAACTGTGAAACGAATAGCATTTGTTTGTGTTCATAATTCCTGTCGCTCGCAGATGGCTGAAGCGTTTGGCAAAGTTATGGGGTTAGGTTTAGTGGAATGTTTTTCGGCAGGAACGGAAAAACGGAAGCAAATCAATCAAGATGCGGTGCGAATTATGAAGGAAATCGGTATCGATATGGAGCTTAACCAAAAACCTAAAC
This sequence comes from Bacillota bacterium, assembly GCA_017889635.1. GTDB lineage: Bacteria > Bacillota > Negativicutes > Sporomusales > CTSoil-080 > CTSoil-080. The sequence goes on from JAGGAC010000023.1 coordinate 25,131, forward strand.
TACTTCAGGATATACCGGAAGTAGATATTGTTGTAACCATGGGATGCAATGTAAGCTGTCCGGTTATTTCATGTACGCACCGTGAGGATTGGGGGCTGGATGATCCTACAGGAAAACAGGATGAGGAGTTTAGAAGGGTGCGTAATATAATAAAGAACAAAATGGACGATTTTATTGAGCGGATAAAATCCGGTGTAATCTAGCAGCTGTGGTGAGTAAAAAAATAGGGAGAGTGGATAGTATGAAGAAAATAGTGATTTATGATCCGGCGATGTGTTGTTCTACAGGGGTATGCGGAGCAAGTGTGGATAAGGAATTACTTAGAGTGGCGACATTGATTGAAACACTTAACCGAAAAGGGGCCGCTATAAGCCGGTTTAATCTTTCCGGCCAGCCGCAGGCTTTTGTGGAAAACCAATTAATAAACGACCATTTAAAACAACATGGGCCAGAAATATTGCCAATTACTTTAGTGGATGGGCAATTGGCTAAAACTAAAAGTTATCCTACGAATGAGGAATTTGCCCAATGGACCGGGATGGAAGTAAACCTCAAACCGAAAAAGTCCGGTTGCTGCGGCGGCAGCGGTTGTTGCTAACACTTGAAGGGAGACTGGCGGATGCAATCCTATGAGCCTTTTCGTATTGAGCTAACAAAATATTTCTTTTTTACAGGAAAGGGCGGCGTGGGAAAGACCTCAGCCGCCTGCGCAACGGCTGTTAACCTGGCCGACGCGGGAAGAAAGGTAATGCTTATTAGTACAGATCCGGCTTCTAATTTGCAGGATGTATTTGGTGTGGAACTGGACAATAAGGGAACTTCTATTCCGGAAGTACCTCAGCTTACGGTTGTTAATTTAGACCCGATAGAAGCGGCACAAGAATACAAGGAAGAAGTAATTGGACCCTATAAAGGGGTGCTGCCTGCCGCGGTGATTGCCAATATGGAAGAACAGTTGTCAGGATCTTGTACTGTTGAAATTGCGGCATTTAACGAGTTTTCCCGTTTTCTAACTGATGAAGCGATAAAAGATAAGTATGATCATATTATATTCGATACAGCGCCTACCGGGCATACGCTTAGAATGCTGCAGCTTCCTTCGGCCTGGAGCAACTTTATCAGCGAGAATACTCATGGTGCATCTTGTCTGGGGCAGTTATCCGGGTTAGAAAACCATAAGGAAATGTACAAAAATGCAGTGGCAACGCTGGCCAATTCAAGTACGACTACCGTTATACTTGTGACCAGGCCAGAAAAGACACCGCTATTAGAAGTAAAGCGGGCATCCGAGGAATTAAAAGACCTTGGTATTAATAATCAAATAATGATTATTAACGGCGTTATGGAAACTGATACACAGAATGATGTTATAGCGCAGGGTATGTGCAATAAGCAGCAGCAAGCGCTGCAGAATATGCCTGAATACTTGCGATCCATTGAAACCTACTATATTCCTCTCCGGGCTTATAATGTATATGGCGTTAAGAATATCCGCAAGATGTTAACCGATGATTATAAGGATGCTGGTGAGGATATTGCTGCGATAAAAAAGGTGCATTCGCTCGGAACTTTAATCGAAGATATGTACAAAATCCGGAAGAAAGTTATTTTTACTATGGGTAAAGGCGGGGTAGGGAAGACTACTTTAGCGGCGGCGATTGCTTTAGGATTAGGAGAAAAAGGCGTGAAGGTACACCTTACTACTACCGATCCGGCGCATCACTTGAAGTTTATGCTCAGTGACAGTGAAAATTTAAAGTTAAGCCATATTGATGAAAAACAGGAACTTGAAAAGTATAGAGAAGAAGTGCTGTCTAAGGCAAGGGAATCTATGGGGGATGCAGATTTGGCGTATATTGAAGAAGATTTAAGGTCGCCCTGTACCCAGGAAATCGCTGTATTTAGGGCGTTTGCTGAAATTGTTGAACAGGCAACAGATAACCAGGTCGTTGTTATTGATACCGCTCCTACCGGTCATACGTTGTTATTATTAGATGCTACTCAGAGTTATCATAAAGAGATTCAGAAGAGCCAAGGCGATATACCGGAAAGTGTTAAAAGACTTTTGCCGCGGTTAAGAAATGCGGCTGAGACGGAAGTCGTGATTGTAACGCTTCCTGAAGCTACGCCTGTCTATGAGGCTATGCGTCTTAATGAGGATTTAGTCCGGGCCGGTATCCATTCAAAATGGTGGGTTGTTAATTCAAGCTTTTATTTGACGAATACTACAAGTACTCTATTAAAAGCTAAAGCGCAGAGTGAAGTAGAATGGATTAATAAGGTAGTGGAAATATCGCAGGGTAATACGGTATTGCTTAAGTGGCATGATAAAGAAATTCAAGGGAAAGAACTATTGAATTTGGTTGAATATGAGTGAATGAGGAGAGGGGGCAGAGTATGTCCAACACGGTTAAAAGGTTGGATTTTTTCGAAAGGTATCTAACTATTTGGGTTTTTGGATGCATTGTTATCGGTATTGTACTTGGTAAGCTGTTTCCCGGATTGGTTAGCGTACTAAGTCAGTTAGAGGTAAGCCATGTGAATTTAGTTATAGCGATCCTTATTTGGCTGATGATTTATCCTATGATGTTGAAAATCGATTTTTCAGCAATTCTAAAAGTGGGGGAAAGACCGAAAGGTTTACTTATTACACTTTTTGTAAACTGGATTGTCAAACCTTTCAGTATGGCCTTTCTCGGTTGGCTATTTTTTAAAAACCTGTTTTTGCCTCTTATCGGAATAGAGTTAGCTAACGAGTACATGGCGGGAGTGATTTTACTTGCGGCTGCCCCGTGTACGGCGATGGTTTTCGTTTGGAGCTACCTTACGGATGGTGATCCGGCGTATACGTTGGTGCAGGTTGCGATTAACGACTTGATTATGTTGGTATTGTTTGCGCCGATTGTTATGTTTTTGTTAGGGGTATCCAATATTGTTGTTCCCAAAGATGTCTTGTTTATGTCGGTGCTGCTGTATATTGTTATTCCGCTGGGAGCAGGATACTTTACAAGGAAGATTCTTCTTAATACGAAAGGTGAACAATGGTTTAATACTAATTTTCTTGCGCCGCTGAAGCCGGTTACTATTATTGCATTGCTGGCAACTTTAGTCATTATTTTCGCCTTCCAAGGCGACGTGATTTTAGGGAATTGGTTCAATATTGTTTTGGTAGCAATTCCGATAACCATACAGGTTTACTTTAACTCGTCTTTAGCCTATTGGTTATCAAAGCATTTTAAGGTTCCTCACAGTATTGCCGCACCAGGGGCATTGATCGGGGCCAGTAATTTCTTTGAGCTTGCGGTAGCGGTAAGTATATCATTATTTGGCTTAAAGTCAGGAGCGACGCTGGCTACGGTGGTTGGCGTGTTAGTGGAAGTGCCGGTTATGCTGTCGGTTTGCAATTTCTGCAATCGGACGCGGCATTGGTTTATGTTTGAAAAGAAGAAGATAACGGATAAGGGATAGTAGTTGTTGAGTTTAAGGATTCTAGGCTGTGTATGAACAGCGAGAATCCTTTTTTGTATTTGCCTGGCAGTGATGAGGTGGTCTTGGATAGTGAATAGCTGGCTTGATAATTAATACAGGCAGGGGATATAAAATATAGTTGTTAAATGCAACAGTTGTATGATACAATTTACGCGAAGGAGCGATAGTCAATTGGGAAACTTAGATGATGTTAAAATGTTGCGAGAGTCTATTAGGGTATTAGAAAGACGGTTGGGCATTCTTGATGAGATTCATAATTGCTGTGGGGTGACTTTTGCGCAATGCCACGCTCTTGTTGAGATTGGCAGGGCCGGGGCGATTTACTTAAATAAGCTTGCCGATATTTTAGGGTTGGATAAAAGCACTATGAGCCGGACGATAAATAATCTGGTTAACAGCGGCATGGTCTTTCGTGATATTGATCCTGAAGACAGGCGGTTTGTTACCATAAAACTTACGGAGAAAGGCAATGAATCATATCAGAAGATTGAGACTAATATGGACGAATATTTTACCCAAATATATTATTCTGTTCCGGAGGAGAAACGGGGTCAGGTAGTAGAAAGCCTGCAAATTCTAATTAATGCCTTATTGGAGAACCATTGCTGTGAGTAATTAGAAAAGGGAGTGTGTCTATGGGATTCAAAGCAGAACCTGGGACAGGAGAATGTTCGTGTAGCGCGGCTAATAAAAATCGTGAAACTTGCTGCGGCAAGCAAGGGTCTTTGAATGGTAGGCCGTGGATTATTGGTGAGACGGAAACTGCTGTTGGAGAGATCCCGCGTGTGAGTACTCAATTATCATTATGTGATAAGCTTGGAGCATGGAAGGCACGCTGGGGAATTGGGCGGATGGATTATAAAGTACCGCCCGGTCTGTATGCGATTGGAAACCCGGATGCCAGTTCTTTGGTGTTAGTTTCGAGCAATTACAAGATGAGTTTTGACCGACTGCGGTGTGAATTGGAGGGCCTCAATTTATGGATATTGGTAATTGATACGAAGGGAATTAATGTTTGGTGTGCCGCCGGTAAAGGAACGTTTGGGACTGAAGAGTTGGTGAACCGGATTGAGCAGGTAAGTTTGACGGATGTTGTAGTCCACCGAACGTTGATTCTGCCTCAGCTGGGTGCACCGGGAGTTTCGGCCCATCAGGTTTTAAAATTAGCGGGGTTTAAGGTAATGTATGCTCCGGTAAGGGCGGCGGATATCCCCGCGTATATAAAGGCCGGTTTAAAGGCTACCCGCGAAATGAGGAGAGTTCGGTTTGATATGCTGGACCGACTGGTATTAACTCCAATGGAACTGGTTGGTACAATTAAACCGGCGCTTATTCTTATCGTAGTACTTATAATGATTAACTTTTTATTAGGTAAAACAGATTCTATATTAAGTCTTTTACAGAATACAGCGGCAGACTTTGTTCCCTTTTTCGGAGCGGTTTTAACAGGAGTAGTGGTCGTTCCTTTATTATTGCCGTACATTCCAGGGCGGGCTTTTGCCTGCAAAGGATGGCTAATGGGTTTATTATGGGCGGCTCTATATATTGGGCTAATTGGTTCTTCTGTAAGTTGGGGTGTAAGTTTATTTTATCTGCTGATTTTACCGCCGATTTCTTCTTTTCTGGCTATGAATTTTACGGGCTGCAGTACGTATACTTCTCTTTCAGGGGTGGTTAAGGAGATGAAGTATGCGGTGCCGGCGCAGATTATTTCGGCAGTGGCCGGTATGGTATTTTTAGTTGGCGGGTTATTTTTTGCGTAAGGAGGATGGAAGGATGGTAAAACATAAATATCTGAAAAACGTTGTTTCACTTAAGCTAGATATAGAGAAGTGTGTTGGATGCGGAATGTGCTTAGAGGTTTGCCCGCATGAAGTTTTTAGACTGGACGCAGGTAAGGCCTATATTCAGGAGCGTGATTCGTGTATGGAATGCGGCGCTTGCGTTAATAATTGTCCATTTGAAGCATTAAATGTTAATTCGGGAGTCGGTTGTGCCTATGCGATTATTAAAGGAAAATTGAATGGCAGTGCGCCTTGTTGTGGCGGATCGGAAGATGATAAATCACCATGTTGCGGTTAAATGACCGCAACATGGTGATTTATGCTAATGCGGTACTAGAAATATCTAATATCATGTATTTTGTTAGATCATTTTAATATTATTATTCCGTTTGAAGGAGGAGTTGGGGTTTTACATGAAAAGATATTGTTTTTATGAAATGGAAGAGAAATACCTGGATGATGTGCTGCAAATTTATATGTACTATGTCTTAAATACTACGGCAACGTTTCATTCGAGGCAGTTGACAAAGGACGAAATGAGAGAAATAGTGTTTTTTAGTAGTGAAAAATATAAAACATTTGTAATTTGCGATGCCGATACGGTTTGGGGCTATGTTCTCTTAACCCAACACAAAAAAAGGGAGGCATATGACGCTACTGCTGAAGTTACGATTTATTTAAATAAAGATATTATCGGAAAGGGTATTGGGAGCAGGGCTATTCAACATGTTGAAAATTACGCCAAAAGACACGAGTTCCATGTGTTGGTAGCAACTATATGCGGACAAAATGAAAAAAGCATAAGACTTTTTGAGAAAAATGGTTATTTCAAATGCGCTCATTATAAAGAGGTAGGACAAAAGTTTGGGCAAATGCTTGATATAGTTGCTTATCAAAAAATAATTAGCTAAAAATATAAGCAGAAAAGGGAAAATCATAATGAGGAATCTCATTATGCCAATAAAGTATTCTTTGCAATTAAAAATGTATATATTGCATAAAAATGCGATAAGATGTATAATTATTCAAAAAGTCTTGGGGTGATGATAATGGCGAATGCTCAGATTGAAGGTACGCAAGAACTTCTCGAGGAAGCTGAACAATCTATTCTGTTTACGACCGTAAGGCCTGGTATTGTTATGGATTATGGCAAGGGCATGTACCTTTGGGATACAGACGGTAAAAAGTATTTGGACTTTATCGGCGGGTGGGCGGTCACATGTTTAGGACATTGCCCAGAGGTTATGATTAAAGCGCTTTCGGAGCAAGGTTCCCGGCTGATTAATGCCAGTCCTAGCTTTTGGAATAAGCCGATGCTACGTTTTGCTAAATTGTTAACGGACCATTCCTGTTTTGACAGAGTCTTTTTTGCTAGCAGCGGCGCTGAAGCCAACGAAGGGGCTATAAAATTAGCGCGAAAATATGGTTCTGTTCATCTTGAGGGGGCTTATGAGATTATTACTACTGTTAATGGCTTTCATGGACGGACGCTAGCCACCATGGCTGCTACCGGGAAGGAAAAATGGAAGAGCTTGTTTGAGCCGAAAGCAGGCGGATTTAAGCATGTTCCGTTTAATGATATTCATGCCATACAGTCAGTTATTAGCTCTAAAACATGCGCGATTATGCTAGAGCCTATTCAAGGGGAAGGCGGCGTAATTGTAAGTGATGAAGGTTATATTAAAGCGTTAAGACAAATGTGCGATGAAACCGGAATAATGCTTATTTTTGACGAGGTTCAAACCGGAGTTGGCCGGACAGGTAAATTGTTTGCTTACGAGCATTACGGTATTGAACCGGATGTTATGACTCTTGCTAAAGGGATTGGCGGAGGTTTCCCCTTATCGGCGTTATTAATTAAAGAAAAGTTTAATATTTTTGAGGCGGGTGATCAGGGCGGAACATATTCAAGTCAACCGCTTGGTATGGCGGTAGGCTTGGCGGTAGTGAATGAGGTTATTCAGAAAGAACTGCCTAAAAAGGCTGAAAAACAGGGTAAATATATTCAAGCGAGGCTGTGCGACATTGCCCCAAAGTATGACTTACAAAACATTAGAGGTAAAGGTTTGTTAATAGCTTTTGATTTACCTGCCGATAAAGGCGGTGAAATTGTTTCTGAATGTCTTAACCATGGTCTTATTCTTAATGCACCAAGACCGAATATTATTCGACTGATGCCTCCGTTAATTGTAGAGGAAAAAGATATAGAGGCAATGATTCAAATACTTTCGGAGGTATTAAGGAAAGTATTAAATTAGCTATTTGGTATTCATACAAAAAGCCTTATTTATAAAAATTCTAGATGATTTATATGTCATCTAGAATTTTTATCTCGTTAACAGGCTGTTTTCTCCGCCCTAATAGGGCGGAGAAAACAGCCTGTTAACACTCGAACTAAGTTCGGTACTATTGTCTATGTTGGTGAGAGGGGAAGCGCTATTTGAGTTATATAAATAAAAAGCCTAATTATAGCCATAATAGTTTTAAGGTTAGCATATCTGGCAGGTGAGAGTGTGACAACTAATAACCATAGTGATCCACTATATCCTGATCACGAATGGCTGGCTACCAATAAATCCGCAGTTCAACAGTTAAATGCCTTGTTGGAGTATGCCCAGCAGGTGGAGGTTTTTTCAAAGAAAGCTGATGCTGCTTTCCGAGCCGGACAGTGGCTGAAGATGTTAAATAGCCTCAAGGAAGAATACCAGGCCTTAGAACAGCAGCAATACTTGCTCAATCCTGTTTATTTAACATATGCTAACGGAATCAAACAGGCGTTATCAAAAGAGGCGGCAGTAAATGTTAATGGATTAAAGGCTATCTTTGCCCAATGCAGCGATTTGATTATAAGAGAATTTAACCTTGGCGCTACGGAGCAAATACCTGCCGCTTTAGTAATGATTGAAGGCATGGTAGATAGAGGCGCAATTAATGAAAGTATTTTAAAGCCATTGTTATTTACCAAGTATAATGGCGATATTAATGGTACCCTTGCGTTTATTAAAGCAAATGTTCTGTCTGTTGCTAATATCAAGGAAATCAGGACTGTCCGGGAAGTGGTAGACGAGGTATTAGCAGGTAATGCGATATTGATTATTGACAAATCGGATATTGCATTAGTGAGCGAAGTCAAGGGATGGGAGTCCCGCAGTGTTGAAGAGCCTGATACCGAGGCGGTCGTAAGAGGGCCGCGGGAAGGGTTTGTTGAGACAATTCGTACTAATACGGCTTTATTGCGCCGAAAGATTAAAAATCCAAATTTAAAGATAGAAGCTTTGAAAGTTGGCGAGAAAACCCAAACTGCTATTTGTATTGCTTATATAAAAGGTATTGTTGATGAACGTATTGTTCAAGAGCTTAAAAAAAGGTTAGACAAAATAGAAATTGATGCGGTATTAGAATCAGGATATATTGAAAACTTGATCGAAGACGCGCCCTTTTCGCTGTTTCCGACGGTCGGCAATAGTGAAAAGCCTGATAATGTAAGCGCAAAATTATTGGAAGGCCGGGTAGCTGTCTTTGTTGACGGTACTCCGTTTGTTCTTATGGTTCCATATTTATTTGTTGAGGCATTTCAGGTTAGTGAAGATTACTACTCGCGTCCATATTACACAACTTTTATCAGATGGTTAAGATGGTTTGCATTTTTTACATCCACGGTATTGCCGGCATTATATGTTGCTATTACTACTTATCATCAGGAACTGTTGCCGCAAGCTCTGTTAACTAGTATTGCTACCGCCCAAGAGGGGACGCCCTTTCCAGCCGTAGTAGAAGCCCTCTTGATGCAGATTATTTATGAAATATTAAGGGAGGCCGGGGTACGCTTGCCGAGGCCGGTAGGTTCGGCTGTCAGTATTGTCGGCGCTTTGGTTATTGGAGAGGCTGCTGTTACCGCCGGGCTGGTCGGCGCTCCGATGGTAGTTATAGTGGGAGGTACAGCAATATCGTCATTTCTTATTCCGGCGTTAAGTGATGTGAATGCTCTATTGCGAATTATGCTAATTATTATGGCGGGATTTTCCGGGATTTATGGGATTATATTAGGGTTTATTTTGACTATTATTCACCAATGTTCGCTTCGCTCTTTCGGAGTTCCTTATATGTCACCGCTGGCGCCAATAAACGTTTCCGATCTGAAAGATGTTTTTGTTAGATTTCCGTGGTGGGCTATGCGGACGAGACCACGGGTTTTAGGCGGGCAAAATCCGCTTAGAGAAAAAGCTGGGCAAAAACCTAAAGCTCAAACTAACAACAACTAAGATGGCTGATTACCGCAAAGTCTTGGTGGGGGAACAATAGGATGCTTGATGCTGGCCGCATTAACCTAAGACAACTGTGCTTGCTGATTTTTATAAGCAAAAATTATCTTGATCTTACTTATCTCCTGGTTTTAACTTATCCGCCGGCTAATCAGGATGTGTGGCTGATCGTCCCGCTACACTTTCTCTTTAACTTAATATTAATGGTTCCTTTATATTTCTTGTGGCTGAGATTTCCCCAGAAGACGATAGTGGAGTGTGGTCAATTGATTGCCGGCAAAGCAGCGGGCCTGGCGCTAGGAGTTCTGTATATCTGGTATTTTATCCATCAAGCCGCGCTGGCCTTAAGCCAATTTTGTGAATTCCTTTCAACGGCAATTATGCCGGAAACTCCGTTCATTTTTTTTGCTGTTTCGTTGATGCTTGTTTCTGCTTACGCCGTATGGCATGGTTTGGAAGTAATCAGCCGGGTTGCGGAACTATTTGCTCCAATGATTATTGTTTCAATACTAATTGCTGTTTTATTAGTAAGTCTAAGTGGCAACATTAATTTAAAGGCTCTTTTTCCTATGCTGGAAAAGGGCTTTTTACCGGTGGTCTATGGCGGATTCCTTTCATCATGTAAATCAATTGAACTTATCGGCATTGCGATGCTGCTGCCATGTCTGAACCGGCGCAAAAAAGCCAAGGCTGCTATTGTTTGCGGATTATTGTTGCATAGCCTGTTTTTTTTAATAATCGCGTTAACTGTGTTAGGAACTTTTGGCGCGTCAGAAGCAAAAAATACAGTCTATCCTTTTTATGATGCAATTAGGTTAATTAGTGTTGGCCGGTTTATTGAACGGGTTGAAATAATCTATGTAATGATGTGGGTGCTTTCGGCGTTTATTAAAGTAACACTTTTTTATTATTTAGCAGTCTTTGGACTTAGCCAACTCCGCTTAAAAGATTATAAGCCTTTCGTTTTGCCGGTAGGAACAATAATTATTCCGCTTAGTTTATTGGTTGCACCAAATATTGTTGAATTGCTGGAATTTACATCATATAAAATTTACCCCTGGTATAATCTGCTGTTTATCTTTTTAATTCCGGCTGTTCTTTTGGTTGTGGCGTTAATCAGGAAAAAGGAAGAAGATACTCAATGTGGCAGCGCAGACTTATCCCGGTAATAATTTGCATATTGCTATCAACTATGCTGACTGGCTGTTGGAATAGAAAAGAGTTGAACGCCATAGGTATTGTCCAAGGTATTGGGATAGATAAAACTCCGGAGGGACAAATCAGGATAACCTTTCAGGTACTTAAACCAAGCAGCAAGGGCGGCGGGAAAGAGGGCGGCAGTGACAAAGCAGTATGGGTAACTACAAGTGTAGGAGCAACTATTCAAGATACTGTCCGCAATGCGACTAAACAATCAGGCCGCAAGTTTTATGTAGGGCATTGCAAGGTTATTGTAATTGGCGAAGAAGTCTCCCGCGAGGGCATTGAACAATTTGTTGAGATATTTCAACGCGACCATGAGTTTCGCCCGGATGTGCTATTATTTATTGCCAGAGGGAAAGCCCAGGATGTTATTGAAGCCGATAACCTACAGGAAAAAGTTCCGGCTAGCGGCATTGCTAACCTAGCCACGGCGACTTTTGCCACATCTAATGTTCCCAAAGTAACCTTGCATGATTTTGCGAAAACCCTGGCCAGTAAAACCAGTGCGCCGTTTATTCCCGGCATAGAAGTTGTCGAAGGTAAAAAAGACGGCAAACCAATAAAGGTAGTGCAAATTGACAATACCGCAGTTTTTAAACAGGACAAACTGATAGGGTGGCTTAATAAGAAAGAAGCCCGGGGGATGCTATGGCTTTTGGGGAAAGTAAAAAGCGGTACTGTTGTTGTAAATTCTCCTCAGGATGAAACACAAAGAGTCAGCTTGGAGATTATTCGAGCAGCCAGTGACGTTGATGTCGAGGTTATAAATAACCAAATTATAATGAAGGTTATTATTAAGGAAGAAGGTAATCTCGCCGAGCAAGCTTCGGCGGTTAATCTATTTACGCCGGATATTATTCATGAACTTGAAGCCAGAAAGAGAGCAGGTATTGAAGATGAGGTTAATGCCGCGCTATTAAAAGCCCAGCAAGAGCTTGACGCAGATGTTTTCAAATTCGGGGAGGAAGTGCACCGGCGAAACCCAAAACTTTGGAAGGACCTTAAGAAAAAGTGGGATCAAGAGTTTCCCAAGGTTTTGGTCAAGCTAATGATTGAAGTCCGTCTTAATCGGATTGGCTTGCATAAAAGACCGCAAACTGCGGAAGAAGAAGGATGAAGGAGCTAATAAAGGTATGACTGCTTTTTTTCTATGCCTGGCCTTCGCGGGAATAGCTCTGGCAGAACTACCGGGATTGGTCAAGAAAAAGTATTGGAAGGAGAGTTTGGTTTTTGCCGGTTTATTATTGCTCGGTTTTTGTTTAAGTCTATTTCAAATTATCGGCATAAAGATTCCCAATCCCGGCAGCGGTATTGAGAATCTGATTAAGGTTTTTATAAGATTATAAAAAGCTGGTTACCCCCAATATTAGCGGTAGCCGGTTTTTTTTGTCTAGAATAAGCGTAAGGGCAGCAGTAAGTCCGGTTGTTGTTGCTATTAAAGTTAAATAGGTAATTTATAGCGCGGGTAGTTTCAGAGCGGTGCAACCATCTTCTGTAAAGCATAAAATGGATTAGGTCTAAAAATAATTACAGCGGGGGTAAAAAAATGCACTGTTATAAAAAAAGTGAACGTTGCTATCCTGATAAATATAATGAGCTTGAGCATGTTGGTAAATGGAAATTACAATATTCAAAAAACCAATGTGGATTAGTTATGGATGATTTAGGTGGGGGGAATAAAATGCAAGCTCATGGTATTAGGATATACATTCTTGACAACGGCTGGCTGGAATGTGATGCAAACTGGATGGTCGCAAATACAACTGTTGGCACGGCCGTAAATCCGAATCCGCCTAGCAAATGGATCAAGATTCCGACTTATGCTGTCCTTATTGGGCATCCACAAAAGGGGTGGATTCTCTATGATACAGGGAGCCATCCAGATGCGATGAAGGGTTACTGGCCGGCAGAACGGCAACTGCTTTTCCCTTATTATCATACTGAGCAGCAATTGCTTGTAAACCAGCTGGCGTCTATCGGGGTTGTGCCTAATGATATTAAAACCATAGTTCTGTCGCATGGGCATCCTGATCATGCCGGTGGCTTATTTTTATTTAAACACGCCGATGTCTATTGGTCCCGCGCTGATTTTGATTACGCCCAAGAGCTGGTGCATGCTCAAGCAGGTACGCCAAGTATTGATTATATTAAAGCTGACGTTGAAACGCCAGTGAAATCAATACATTACGTAACTAAGGATTTTGAGCTTGCTCCAGGGGTTGAAGTAATTAATCTGCCGGGGCATACTCCGGATATTCTGGGAATCGTCGTTCATTTACAAACAGGAACTTATATTTTTCCGATGGACGCAATTTATACCGCCCGTAATTACGGTCCGCCAGTCAGATTGCCAGGGGTTGTCTATGACAGTTTGTCATTCTTAGATTCAGTTGAGAAGGTCCGGGAGTTAGCAAAAAGGTATAATGCAAAGGTTATGTTTGCTCACGATTTGGATCAATTTGAAACTTTTAAATTAGCCCCTGATTTCTACGAATAAGTTGCCGGTTGCCGGTAGTTGGGTGCAAACGAAAATTATGCAAGAACTCCTATAAATTTCCCCTACACTCTTTCGTTCGACATATTGTTCAACCCTTTTATGGTATAAATTTGTTAGTAATAAGGAGGCGTTTGAATTTTGTAATATATAGACTTTGTCAGACAACGCTATTTCGTAGCAAATGGATGTATTAACAGATGTACTAATAGATGTACTAATAGATGAAAGACGGTGAGACTTTGCGTTGTTCTAATTGCTTTAGTGAAATAAGCGGCGGTTCGGCCTGTCCCCACTGTGGCTTTATTGAAAAAGGGTCACGTAACCTTCTTGCTCTCCCTTCGGCGACCTTGCTGAATGGGCAGTATGTGATCGGACGGGTCTTGGGGCAAGGGGGCTTTGGGATTACGTATTTGGCACTAGACCAGGGGTTAGAGACAAAGGTTGCTATCAAGGAATATTTGCCACGTGATCTAGCGGGGCGCAGTCCCAATGGTAAGACGGTATCGGTGTATTCGGAAAAGGAGCAGGATCTATTTCGCTATGGCCGGGATAGGTTTATTTTAGAGGCTAGAACGCTGGCAAAGTTTGACCATCCGAATGTTGTCCGGGTGAGGAGCGTATTTGAGGAAAATGGTACCGCCTGTCTGGTCATGGATTATTATGATGGGATGACGTTATCTGATTATATTGAGCAGCTTAAAGTGAACGGGGAGAAACTGCCTTTTCGTACAGCTGTTGACATTATGTTGCAAGTGATGGACGGCCTTAAACAAGTCCATGATAGAACTTTTCTTCATCGAGATATTAAACCCCAAAATATCTATATTACAAAGGACGGACGTCCGATTCTGCTGGATTTTGGAGCTGCCAGAACGGCTGTGGGCGAACGAAGTTTAAGTTTGTCAGTGATTTATACGCCTGGGTTTGCGCCTTATGAACAGTATCAGCGTAAAGGTGAGCAAGGACCTTGGACCGATGTTTATGCTTGTGCTGCGACGCTTTATTTTCTGTTGACCGGGGTTGCCCCAATTGACTCTATTGACCGGGTGACTGAGGATAGTCTCGTTTCTCCGGGACAACTGAATTCTGAATTGCCGGTAGAATTTAGCCAGGTATTGGTGCAGGCAATGGCGGTAAGGCCTAAGGAGCGGTTCCAGACCATCAGGGAATTTCAGGACCGGCTAGTGGCAGCAATGCCTGCAGCAGGTAATTTAAATAGCGGTTATTGTCCGGAAACGATGCTTCAGACGGTCGGGTCAAAACAAGGCCAAGTGGTTGGCGAGACTGTTTTTGATAACAGGCAGCCCGAACTAGATGTTGCCAGCAAAGCCGAGGAAATGCTGCCAGCCGGCGTGGAACTGGCTACCGTAAAGGGGTCTGCGGCAGGACAAGCTACCCAGGCCGTGTCAAAAAAGAGCATACCAAGCTCCGTAGCGGGGGAGGGTGCACTGCCGTCCGGCGGGGCGATGAAGTCCCCAAAAGGTGCAGCGTCAGGACGGGCTGCTGCCGAGGCTTTGGCAAAGAGACTGCCAAGCACAATCATAACGAATAAGGCTTGGCTTATTATTGCTGTGTGTGTGCTGGTGCTTGTAGCAGGAGTGTTAGTCGCTAAGCCAAGTACAGGCGAGGTGGCTTTGGCTAATGGGATATATAAAGGGGAAATAAAAGACGGAAAGCCCGACGGGGATGGGTCTATAACCTATAATGATAAGAGCAAATTTGAGGGGCATTTTAAGGACGGAAAACGGCAGGGAAAGGGTAAATTAATTGCCGCCGACGGAAAAACAGTTGTCTATGAGGGCGAATGGAAAGACGATAAGCGTAATGGTAAAGGCAAAAGCTATGAACGCTATAGCGATAGTGATCAAACGTTCATAAAATACGACGGACTTTGGGAAAACGACGTAAAGCAGGGCCAAGGAGTGGCTTGGATTTACAAAAACGGCAATGAAGTGAAGCGCTATGAAGGGAATTTTAAAAACGGACGCATAAATGATACCGATGCCAAGGTTTTTTACGCTAATGGCGATCAATACCAGGGCGGAATGGTGAACGACCACTTCAGCGGGCAGGGTACCTATACTTATGCTTCTGGTGAGGTGAAAAAGGGCATATGGGAAAATGACAAATTGCAGCCAAGCGAGACGGCAAGTTCTAAAAATGATGATACTGATAAGCGTGGTAATTCCGGTGATGCGCAGTTAGACGGGGTAGCGGTTGATGCCAGGCAATCTTTTAATGTTACGTTAGAAAGCTGGGGCCAAGTTCGGTTTGTATCCGGAATAAACCAGGCAAGTCATAAAGCGTGTTTCTATTTGACTGATGATCAGGGAAAAGTAATATGTACCTTTCCTGAATTTTTTGGAAATCAGTATGGTCCTTGCGTAAGAATCTGTGCGGTATCATTTACTGATATGAATAAGGACGGCTTGAAAGATATAATAGTTATTGCCCAATATCTCCCGGCAAGCGGCAAGTCAGCTTGGTTTGCCGGAATCTACTTCAATAAAGGCAAGGAATTTGTTACTGATTATAATTTAGATAGTCGAATTAATTCGTCTAATAATAATGAGTCACTTCAAATGGTAATAGATTATGTAAATAAAAATATGTAATTGGTTGATATAAGTGAGTCTTGCGTTTGGAGGGGGTTATTGCCCCCCGCCAAACGCTTAGAACGAACTTAGTTCGAGTGTTATAGCCTGTTGATCTCCGACCTAAGAGGATGGAGTCTTACAGGCTGTTAACGAGATAAACCATTGCCAGTGACTAAAAAATTAACATAAAAAACGATATAACCCCCTAAGCGTAGGCTATATACTGCGCTTAGGGGGTTATATCGTTTTCAAGGATTCGCGGTTTTCGGCGTTAGGTTTATTCAATTGCCAGGTATGGTGCAAAATGGGCAGTGACTATATTTGTCTGGGTCAGAGATATGTCCGTTATTACAATGTTTATCAGCCATGAAATTTCCTCCACCTATGGTCGAATCATGACGGCAATGGCACTGTAATTGTCATTGCCGGTTATTTTCTTATCAGCTATTTTCAGTTCCAATCGCTCCTTCATTGCTGCGAGCCATTTTTCAGCTCCCGACGATTGTCTTAGCTCAAGGGTCATTTCCGGCTCAGTGACATATTCCCAAAATCCGTCAGTACAGAGCAGAAGAGAATCTCCCGCATTGAGGGCAATTGGCGTGGTAATTGCCGGGCGAAAATCGCTGGGATTTCCCATTGCGCGAAGAAGCCGATTTCGGTCTTCGTGAAACCGGATGTCCTTCTGGGCAATATCGCCCGCATCGGCCATTGCCTGAGGAACACTGTGGTCTTTGGTTGCCGGCCGGTTGCCTTCAAGCAGGCCTTGATGAAAGTAATATAGGCGAGTGTCGCCTATATGGGCCCACACGGCTGACTGATAGTCTGAAATAAGCAGTGTTAAAGTTGTCCTCATATTTGCAAGGCGTGGATCTTTCGATTGGGCGTTAATTACGGCACTATTTGCTGCCGACAGATATGTTCCAAGATGCTCAGTACTCATTCCTGGCTGCCGGGCGAAAGTGTCCAGCACGGTTTCTACTGCTAGCTGCGCAGCCATTTCGCCCCCGCCGTGGCCTCCCAGCCCGTCAGCCAACACCCAACAACTATAATCACTAAGCAAGAGATAGTTAGCATAGTCTTCATTGTATGGTCGTCCCCCGGTGCAAAGAAGTATTGCACTTTCGAGTTGATATGCCACGCTGTCTTATGTCCCCCTTAGCCTAAGAATGGGACTTGACGCCGTTAGGCGTCGAGTCCCAAACCGCATTTTTCTACGATTGATTTCCATCACCAAATAAGTTTATCATGTCAATAAACGAGCGAGATTTAAACTGAATATTGCCAAAGTTTTTTTTAGAGAGCCTTAAATTTGCTCATTTTATAGTTTATTATAAGCATCCTAGAAAATCCTTTGATATCTGTTAAGGTATCTTTTTGTATCTAACGCCGTCAGTTCTGGTGAGATACATAGCTTCGACCAGATATTGCAGAGAATATGCCCAGGAGTTCTTTGCTAATTTATTTTGTTAACAGCCTGTAAGACTCAAACTTAGATCGTGTTAGGTTTAACTGCTCGGTCTTGAATGTATCCTTGATGTGCTGATGTTATTTTGTCAACCCATATTCGGTCACTGGCATCGGTTATTTTTTCAAGAGCACTAAATATTTGAGTGGGAGTCAATTCGCTATTAACAAACCAAGTTGACTCCATAGCATGTACGCAATCGCCAAATGATTTAATTGTTTTAAGTACTTGTTCGGATTTAGTTTTGTAAGAAGGGTGTGCTTTATTAAGTTCATAACAAATAATGAAAATCACAGGTTTATCCTTTCCAGCCTGGGCATGTTAACCATATTCGACACTTAAAAGGATAAACCTGTAAATAAAATTAATGTTGATAGGTTGAGATATTATCGAGGTTTTCTTGTTTTGACATGGCGAGTGATAACATAGTCTTCAATGTCCCAGGGAATGTTTTGGAGGATGATGTACTCCAAGAATCATATTTTGAGCATTTGCTCAAAATATGAACACAAGAAGGTTAAAGTCGAAACGTGTAGAAATATGACGAAAAGATGTAATTAATTGGGGGGGATTACACATTTTGCTTAACAGGAAACGGAAAAGTCGAAAAGCAATAGCTCATGAATGGGATGTGAACGATTTAGAATTGACGGATGTCATTGATATTAAATTTTTGCAGAAGTTTCAGGATGATTTCGCTAAAGGGGTTGGATTAGCGAGTGTTACGGTCGATCCTAATGGAAAACCAGTTACAAAGCCAAGCAGCTATATTCGATTATGCAGGGACTATACCCATTCAACAGCGGTCGGAGATAAAAGGTGCGCCGAATCCCATTGCAAAGGCGGTGAGAAAGCTGCCCGGGCAGGAAAGCCGGTGATATACGAGTGCCATGCGGGACTTATCGATTTTGCTGCGCCAATTATGTTAGAGGGGCGGCTAATTGGGACGATTTTAGGGGGGCAAGTATTGACAAGTGCTCCTGAAGAAGAAAAGTATCGGCGAATTGCTAAGGAGATTGGTGTTAATGAAGATGAATATGTTAAAGCGTTGAAAGAAATTCGCGTTTTATCCAAAGAGAGTATTGAAGCTGCGGCTAATGTATTGTTTATTGTGGCTAACAGTTTGTCAAATACTGCTTATCAAAAAATTAAATTGCAAACAGTTATTGATACGATTACATATGAATTAAACTCATTAAAACAATGTACTAAGTTGTAGGCGGTGTGCGCTGGGCGGAAGCGGCTATTCTTGGTGAGGTGGAAAATGTATTTGTTACTAAATCTTCACTAAATCTTCACACGAATGTCACGCTTCTGCCAAATTAGCATAGTATAATAAGCTCATACAACAAGCTGGCATAGTACTTAGTACCCCACAACTTTTAACTATGCCCTTTGATGATATACCACTCTCCTATCAGGCCCTTGCTAAATTTGAGCAAGGGCACTTTTTTGCTTGTGGAGGAAATTAAGGATACGAGAAACTGTGGTTGGCAGCGCAAAAAAGCCAGGAGCATAGGCTCCTGGCTTTTGATCTATTAAGTTAAAGTTTAAGATTTAGCGGTTATGGGGAACTGGCTGATCTGGAGCTGGTTTGTGGTGTGGTTGAGGAGGTTGCGGTTTTGGTGGAGCTGGTTTTTTACAGTGATGTCGATGTGGCTTTGGGTTGGGCGGTGGCGCTTCGTGAGCGCTTACTGTAGCGGCGAAACTCATAACCATTAACCCAAGCATTAAAGCTGATATTGTCTTTTTCATTGTATGTAACCCCCCTTTGTTTATGGTTACATTGTACCAAGCAAATGTTACAAAAAGCTTACAGATGTTTGGCGGTTTGTAATCAAATGAGAAACAATTTGTTAAACAAATTGTTTCTCATTTGTAAGGTTGTGGTAAAGGTCGATTGACTTTTATTAAATCTGAGTTTCACAATAGCATAGTGACTTAAAATGCTCGATGGTAAAGTTTGAATCTGCAAGAATGCTAGGCAGGTAGGTTATCATTTCAACTATGCTGTTTTTTGTTTCGGCAGATAAATTGTCCCAGAGAATTAATAGAGGATGCAATTTTTTCTGTTCATCAAACAGAGCGCCATATTTCCAGCCGGCCTCTTTCTTTTCCAATGACCACCTTTGGTGTTCATATTCGGCTAATATTTTTAATTCTTTTTCCGATAAATTGATAGGCTCTGGGGTTTCCATTACTGATACAACGTCGTAATTTATTGTGTGTAAAGCACTGGGAATGTGTTTTACCAGGCTGCGAATAGCATTCTTTCGTTCTTCAGTAAGTTTGTTCCAAGGTTGAAGATAGCATGGTTTTACATCCTGACAGCTATCTTTGTGCAGTATTATGTACTTTTCATGTAAATCCATAGCAATCTGTTCAATCTTTTCAGCAAAGAAAGCATCATGCATCAAGTGCCGAGCAAATTGTTCTTCATCTACATGCAATTTTAGCTGTTCTTTAGAAGGAAGATGGGACTGCTCCCATTTTTGGGCATTAGATAGTCGGCTCATTTCTAATATAGCTTCCATGGATCTTGATTCATGCTTATAACGTGGTATTTTTAGCAAGGCCCGCAATACACCGTCATCGATTTGTGCCTGACCATGTTCATTGATCAGATGAGGGGTTTTTCGTTCTAACAGAGTACGGAGTAGCATTGCCCGGCGAATTATGAATAGTTGATCCCAATGTTTATCTGACTGATTTGGTCCCAGAATATTGACATAGCCGCGAAGACGGCTGACAAAGTCCGGTCCTTTGGCAGTCTGAAACTGTTTGTGAAATTGCTTATATTCGCTTTCGTCCTGAAGCGTTTCACCGCAAAACTCCATAAATGTACTGCTTGTTCCGCCCGCAAACACGAAGATAGCCTTGCCGATCGGATGGAGCGAATCGCCATCACGAAATACTCCGTCCTGCATCGGGGCCAGGAAATATTTAAGCCAGCCGAGATTGCCATTGAAAGCAGTATCAAACTCGTCAAAAAAAACCAGAGGAACTTTGCCTTCCAAGGATAAGTCCCGTACTTTATGAAAAGCAGCCACTAGTTCAGTAAGGCTTTGCAGTTGCGACAAATTAAAATTCAGTTTGCTAATCAAATTTGGCGCAATATTTGATGCTACTTCAGTAACACCGAACGATTTTCCTGATCCCGGTGTGCCAAATACCGCAATAGACAATGGCCGCACTACTGTCCGAGCTGAAATATATTCTAAGATCAAATTTTTTATGCTTCGGTAGCTTTCAATTTCTGTTCGATCGACAGAAATTAAATTGCCAAACCTGGCTGTTGGAATAAACTTCAGGGCGTGCTTTTCGCCATTTTTTACAATGTCATAGGCAATATCAGATAAGCCTGACGAACTTTTATCTTTTATAATATACCAGCAGGCCCAACAGTTAGGATTATTTAAATTGCGGATAAGTACATCCTGGATTTGTTCTTTGTAGCTAAAGTCATTTTCGCTCTCGATAAATATCGCATCATTAGGTAATTTATTTTCCGCAAGATCGCCGCCAAAACCATAGGTATAATATTTCTGGGCTGCAACAATTCCTTCGCGAATACCTTTACATACTGATTTATCAAGATCTTCTTGCAGTTTTACGCCGGCAACTATACTACGCGCCAGACCGGCAACAAAGCAAGATAATAAGCCGTACATTTTGCCTAAAGAGTCTTTGATGAGGCTACCTTCAATGCCATTTGTCAAAAAGAACAGCCGTGATTCCGGGTTTGTTCCGTCATTTTTATAATAAATCGCTCCTTCTAGTTCTAATGGGATAACAAGATGGCTGGCGCTGGCTAAATGAGAAATTGCGGGATTATTATTGATTTGCCAGACAAAGTCAAGTGCCGTTTTTTCCCAAGAAAGACCTTTACTAACGTTGACTCCTTGGGATCGCAGGTCGTCTCCGTAGATTACAACAATTGTATTGTTAAGATGGTATTTTTCAATTTGTTTCCATAACGCATTTGACCCTGTCGGGTTATTTGTTTTATAGATAATGACAGGCGATGAGCCGGAAGCTTTTAAAGCTAACGGCCAGAATTCTTCGTGAGAGTTAAATCCGTCATTGTTGTCATCTATTATGATTATATCGGCATTTGCGTTATCGCCGACGATTGGCAGTAATTCGGGATGACCTGATTCCGGCCCGGAAAAGCCGAGAAAGCGCGAGACCCGATATACTTCATTGGCTGA
Organism: Bacillota bacterium; assembly: GCA_017889635.1. Classification (GTDB taxonomy): domain Bacteria; phylum Bacillota; class Negativicutes; order Sporomusales; family CTSoil-080; genus CTSoil-080. The sequence goes on from JAGGAC010000023.1 coordinate 46,639, forward strand.
TTTTTCATCCCGTAACGGGAAGAAACCTAATTCTACTGTCGAACGAAGTACTGCTTCAGAAAGCCTGTTTTCTGCTGGTGCATGGACCGAAACGCCTGTTGATAGAGCAACTAATTTAGCCAAAAGCAACGCTGCACCGCTTTTTACACTACGGTGCAGTTGTGAAAAACGCTGCCAGTTAAAGCCTAAAGTGGTTTCCTGTTTAGTCTGCCATTGATGAACATTTACACAAATATCGCCTGAAACAACGATATGTATTTCTTTATCAGTCATAGGTTGAACCTCCGTCTAGAATTGGTTTCTGCTACATTTTATTTGAATATGTTGCTATTATTGCTATTAAGATTGGTTGCTGAATATATTTCGGCTTTGATGCAGAAGAAAGATGCAATCTATGACATTTGGTTAGGTTGGAGAATAGGAACAAGCAAAGCTAATAACGCTAGATAGAATTAAAACAGATATTAATGATAAGAATCCTTCTAACAAGCCCATAGTATACAAGCTGGAACTAACGATTAATATATCGAACAATAAGTTAATTTTACCGGGGTTCCAACCGAAGCGGCGTTGGAGATATACTACCAGAATACCGGTGCCACCCATTGAACTTTTGTTTAGGAATAGAATAGCGAGACCTAAGCCGCTTAATAATCCTCCAACAATTGCGCCCAACCAGATTGGTAGCGATTGTTGGGGGATACATTTTCCTAATCCGGTAAGAAGTGTAACGCAGGTTACGGCTGCCAAGGTCGAAGTGGTAAAACTCCAGCCCATTTTACGAATAGCTAAAATATAGAAAGGGATGTTGACGATAAAGAAAAGGGTTGAAAACGGTATTCCGAAAAGATAGGATAAGAGCAATGCTATTCCAGGTGCTCCTCCTGTAACTAGATGAGCTTGGTTCAGCACTAGCAAACCGGCACTCATCAATAAAATTCCACAAAATGTTTTAGTTGTTTTATTCATATAAATCATTCTCCTAAATTAACGTGATCTTTATTATATAATAATCGAAAGTACAACTTTTGTAAACAAAAATTGTACGCAGTAAACAAAATGTTTATATTTTCAGAACTGTTGAATAAACTGACTTTACATGATATCTTAATAATAATAATAAGGAATGGCGGTAATAGTTTGGATAAGGAAATGGCTTTTGATTTTTTAACGCGATTAGCTGGTGGACTTGCTCAGATATTTGGCAGTTCTTGTGAAACTGTTGTCCACGATATGAATAATCCAAAAGCATCGATTCTTTATATTTGCAATGGGGAAGTGACTAAACGTAAAGTAGGCGACAGTATTACGGTGGCTGGTATTAAGGGCGTTGTAAATGATTATAATGAGCGGGAGGATCACATTAATCTTCTTGGCAAAACAAGCGATGGACGGTTGATCAAAAATTCAACGTTTCATTTAGAGGGCGATGATTTTCATTATGCAATTACGATTAATTTTGATTTTACCCACTTGTCTTTGGCTAAATCAGCTCTTGCGGAATTGACTAGTGTAGGACAAATTATAGCGGATGCTTCTAATTCTTCGGGGAATCTATTGCAAGACATTTTCGATGAATGCCTCAATTCTATTGGCAAACCGGTAGCGATGTTTACTAAAGAGGATCGGTTAAGGATGATTGCAATGCTTTTGGATCGAGGAGCTTTTAAGTTTTCTAAGAGTGTTGCGATAGTTGCAGAAAAACTTAACATATCTCGCTATACTATATATAAGTATTTGAGAAAACGGGAATTAAGCTGAAATCGTTGTATAAAAAAGCCAGGAGCGCGTTATTGCTCCTGGCTTTTTTATATGGTTGTGAGAGTTTATGATTTATCGGTCATGGGAGTTGGCTGGGGTGGTTTGTAATCAAATAAGACGCGGTCTGAATGATAAGCGGCAAGAATTGATTGGAAATAAGTTTAAATAATGTTTATAAAATATGATTTTAAAAACTGCTATAATTTATTTTGTGCTTTGAGAAATGGTAAGTAGCGGAATTTTATTCTGCAAAGCTTTATCGTATTAGATATTTAGTTTTGCGGTTTTATATAGATATTTGAGTGTAAGTAATGGGGGATTTGAAATGAAAAAAAGGTTAATATTGTTAATGCTTGCTTCTGTTATGATTTTTAGTACATCATCTGTAATGGCTCGGTCCAGTTTCGGCTGGGATGTTCGTGCTATGGGGATGGGGGGAGCGTTTGTTGCTGTTGCCGATGATATAAACGCAATTGATATTAATCCTGCTGGCTTAGCGTTTTTAAGAGGTAGTCAAGCTGAAGTTTCTTTTAGTAACGCCGACTATTCAGGAGTTAGTGAAAATATGCTTGGATTAGAGTATGCTACACAACTTGATAATGGTGCGTTAGGAGTTTCTTTATCAAGATATAAATATGAGATGGATCCTTATTATTCATCTACATCCACAAACTATTGCGTAGCTTACGGAACAAAAATTCAAGATAATCTAGCAGTAGGAGCCCATCTTTCTAAAACTAAATCAGACTCAAGTACTAATTTCGGGGTTAGTGCTTTATATAAAGATGGTCCGCAATTGTCTTATGGGTTACTTATTGATTCAGACCTTACTGTGGGGGCGGCTTATCGTCCGGATAGGCAAACTGTAGTAGCGCTTGATTTAGGAAATGGTACCAGCATTGGGGTCGAAAGGCACCTGGATAAAAGCTGGATTGTTCGCGCCGGAAGTGATGAGGGTGAATTTACCTTTGGTGTAGGCTATAAAATCCGTAAAGATCTTAGATTAGATTATGCTCATGAAGCAGAGCAAAATGCAATTGCATTAGTAACAGCGTTTTAATTTATGTAATAGTTTTTTGCGGTACCCTTGCCTGGAGGCAGGGGTACTTTTTATAGTATTGGAGCATTGATGCTTATCGAATTGACTGTATAGAAAGGCAGAGGAGATGTTTGACTGAAAAATGAAAAATAATTCGAAACTTTGCAAAAATGATATAATATATGCAGTATAACCATGAGATTACTCAGGGAATTGTTAATGCAAGTCAAGAGTTAGTTGGTATGAAGGAGGAGTTTTTATGGACCTAAAGGGTCAAGTCGCAATTGTGACTGGAGCCGGACAGGGGATGGGAAGGGGGATTGCTGAAAAGCTCTCTTTGGATGGCGCAAAGGTATTGGTTGTGGATAAAAATGAAGAAGGCGCCTGTGAGACTGCGCAGATGCTTATAGCTGCTGGAGGTGAGGCAGCAGCTATAAAGGCGGATATCAGTATTGTCAGTGATATAAAAATGATATTTGAAAAATGCAGGGAATATTTTGGTCGTACTGATATCCTTGTGGCGAATGCAAGTTTGAGTTACGCATCTCCTTTGCTGGAAACCAGTGAAGAGGAATATTATAAGGTCTTTGATATTAACGCCAAAGGAACTCTGTTTTGCCTAAGGGAAGCCGGGTGGCATCTAAATGACGGCGGACGTATTGTTGTCATATCTTCCAGTACTACACGTTATCCGAATAAAGGAATGATTTTGTATTCAGCGACAAAGGCTGCGCAAAAACTGATGGTAGAGGTTGCAGCATTGGAGCTTGCTGAAAGAGGAATTACGGTAAACTCAGTGATGCCAGGTGTCACAGAAACTCCAGCGATGCTCGAGGGATTGCCTTTGGAATTTCAGCAGCAAATTATTCAAAAGTCTCCGTTTAAAAGATTGGGGAAGCCGCAAGATATTGCAGAGGTTGTGGCTTTTTTATGTAGCAAAAATTCACAATGGATATCTGGCCAGCATATTCTTGCAAATGGTGGAGGCGCTATTTAAAAAAGGGAAAAACTTGACATATTTTCAATTATGTTACTATAATAATGTATGATTATGACGAAGAGGTCTGTTTTAGCAGACCTCTATTTTTTTTTATTAGGGGTGGAAGAAATGCAAACTGATAAAACCAATGTTATTGATGCTTCTGTTTTACTAGGCGAATTAAAAAGTGCCAATAATGAAATGGGTAAAGTAATTAAAAATATCCAACAAATTGCTCAACAAACCAATTTATTGTCATTAAACTCTGCTATTGAAGCGGCGAGAGCCGGCGAAGCCGGACGTGGCTTTAGCGTAGTTGCAGATGAAATAAAAAAATTGGCTACACGCAGCTTTTCTTCAACTAAAGAAAGTACACAAATTATTGAAGACATTCAGATAAAGGCTAACCAAGTTATGGGTGCCAGAACAGCTGATGTTGCCTATGACACTATTGATAAAATTGACCGCAATCTATTTGAAAGAAACTGTGATGCCCAGGCGTGGGCTGGCTTTACTCAAGTAAAAAATTCTTTATGTTCAGATGACCCTAACCGGATTGAAAATGCCAATGCACTATTAAACAAGATTGTAGAAATTTATGAAGTTTATTTTGATCTTTATGTGCTTGATACTGCTGGCACCGTTGTTGCTGCCGGAGTGCATCGCGAACTTATCGGACAAACTATGGCTGAAAAAGAATGGTTTTTAGATGTAAAAGCAGCTAACAAAATTTCTGTAACTGATTTATATTATTCACCTACCGAAGATCGTCATACTGTTGCTTACTCATGCCCTATCTATGATGATCACGGCCAAATTATCGGTTATTTTTCTTCGCGATTCAATTGGGAATATATTTATGATATTTTAGATTCTGCACGAATTGGTCAAAGAGGTGAACTTTACATAATCAACAAAGAAGGCTGTGTAATTGCCAGTCCCAGCCGCAAAGGAACTCTGACTGATAATTTATGTCATATAAAAGCTGCGCAGCTTGCCATGCAAGGCGAAGCCTATGGCTATACGCTGGAAGTAGATAGTAGAGGTAATACTAAAATCTATGGTTACGCCCACACACGCGGCTATAATGCCTATAAAGGGAAAAACTGGTCCGCAATTGTTATTGAAACTATTTAAGTATAAGCATCTATCTAACAGGTATTTTAGACTGTTACGACAGCAAAGCCGTCTATTATGAATGGACGGCTTTGCTTATTTCCTGCGGAGTTATCTATTTTAGTGATGGCGTTTTCTAAAATGTATATTGTTTATTAGCTCAATTATTGTACTGAATAAGAAGAATATACAGATTATCTTTAATACAAAAATCAGGGATTCTAGAAGGATGGCAATTAAGATATGCCATTCTTCTACCAGTGGTGTAAAGAAGGTAAGACTCATTAAAAATAATAATGAGAGAATAAATAGATAAGTTGCAGGATAATTGTTAAACATAGTAATCACCCTCTTCACTTATTAATATTTACCTAATTTCATTATATTCTGTATATTCTGTGTTGTCTACTTGGATATGCGAGTTATGGCTTCTTTTTGAAAATTTTGTTTATCAACAATCTATGCAACCGAATCGAAAGGTAGGGGGGAGAGGAGCGTCAGGGGGATGCAATGTTCTGGTAATATTATTTAGGTATAAGCACGATGGCGGTTTACTATTTCCCTTTTTATGGTACGTTTGGTAAGATAAGTTGTGGAAGTTAGTCCGGTGATAGTATAGCTAATATTGTTGTTGGGTTACTTTAAGGAGGAAGATATGGTTGCTGACCAAAATAAGCGAATCCTTCTCGGTACAATAATCATCTTGTTCTGGTTTACACAATTTGTTTATATCCCATTTCTTACGCCGTATTTATTGTCATTGTCGATATCAGCGACAATTGTTGGTATTATAGTTGGGGCGTACGGATTTACACAAATGGTATTAAAATTGCCGTTTGGCATCACCAGCGATATTGTAAAGAATCATAAATGTTTTATTTTAATGGGGTCTTTTTTAGCTGGTATATCATCATTGGGGATGCTGTTATTTCCTTCTTCAGTTTTTCTTATTATCGCCAATGGCCTTTCTGGGGTAGCCTCTTCGACATGGGTTTCTTTTACCATTTTGTATACTACGTATTATGATAAAGCTCAGTCTGCTAAAGCCATTGGCTTAGTTAATGCGTTTAATAATATTGGCATTGTCCTGGCATATATTACAGGTGGACTCTTGTATCAGAATTTCGGCATTAACGCTCTGTTTGGTATAAGTTTTTTTGTTGGCCTGATTACGTTTTTCTTGGCATTATTTATAAAAAGAGAACCACAAATTAGTTCGGAGAAAACTAAGCCAATAATTACAATGACTTCTATTATGGAAGTCATGAAAAATAAGCAGGTTTGGTTTTTTTCTATTTTAGCATCGTTTGCATTTTTCATTCTTTTTTCAACTGTTTTTTCGTTTACAACCAGCACGGCCAAACAAATAGGGGCAAATGGCGTTGAGCTTGGGATCATGTCAGTTTTATTCAGTCTAGCTGGAATTTTTAGCGCCTATTTTACTGGTACCAAACTAGGGCATAAATTAGGCGAAAAAGCCATGTTGTTTATTGGGTTCTTGTTATTGGCAGTTTATTGCGGCGGTATAGCCTATGCACATACTACTGCGGTTTTTTTCCTGCTTCAATTTTTTTGTGGCGGCATAGGTGGTGGCATACTTGGAGCGGGCTTGATGGCCGGTGCGGTAAAATATTCAGCAATAAACCAAAAGTCCACGACAATGGGACTTTACCAAACGGTTTATGGGGTCGGTATGACTATCGGCCCGATGATTATGGGCTATTTGGTGGAGACTACTTCAATAAGGATAGCTTTTTTATTTTTGACGGCTATTGCTCTGGGGTGTGCAATTATTATTCCGTTTTTTAGGACTAAAGCTTGTTAGTAGTTGGAATGGTTTATTATTCACGATGTGAGGATATTGTCTCTCAGCCACTGTCGATAATAGAGCAATTGTTCATCAGTATGAAAGTAATGTTCCCCATGTTCCAATACCTGTAATTTGCAGTGGTAACGTTCGACAAATTCAGAAACTACGTTAAACTTTAGTCATTATAAGCTGCGTACTTGTATTAAGCTGATATTGTAGTAAAATAATACCATAAAGCTAATCAAGAAAACAAAAGAAAGTTATATTGGGAGGCTTTGCAATGAAAGATGTTCTGGACTTTTTGACGGCAAATAAGGTGTTTTATCTGGCAACAACAGGCGGTGATCAGCCGCATGTTCGGCCTATGGGGTTTGTGATGGACTATGACGGAAAGCTGACTTTTTGTACTTCAAATCAAAAAGATATGTACAAGCAGCTTGTAGCTAACCCAAAGATGGAAATATGCTGTGTCGATGCCGAGGGTAATACTCTTCGTTTATGCGGCAAAGCAGTGTTCTGTACTACGGATGAAACACAACGGAAGGCTTTGGAGTTAATGCCATCTCTCAAAAGATTGTACGCAGTGGGCGATAAGAAGTTCGAGATATTCTATTTAGACAATGGTCAGGCAGTATGTCAATCTATGTCAGGTGAAAAGAAGGTGCTGATGGTTTAAGCAGCACCAAGAAATGAATAGAGTGGGTTAAAGATTTTGAGAGCTGTCAGTGTTGCCGATATATCGGCAACACTGACAGCTCTGTTTATGATTTGCTGGTTTGGAATAATCCGAAAAATCAAGTGCATACTATATATAGCTCTGCCGATCTATGGATTTGCTTTAGATAAGTACATATTGAAATTTGACTTATGTTTTTTTTAGGATTTAAGCTGACTCAAATAGAATTACAGTTAAGGGTAAAAGCAATTGAACACTACTAAAAAAATCTATATAATATTGAATAGTGAAAATAATGAATTAATTATGGCTTTTTATTAAAAATGCTAAAGGAGTGACCGCAAAATGCCACATGGAAGAATGTCCTATGACCGCCTTGAAGGCGTAAATTATGATCGTATGAGAAAATACCGTTTGCAGAGGATCAAGGAAGCAATGGCTGCACACGGCGTTGGAACACTTATTACTTGGGATCCATATGCTATCCGCTATATCAGCGGCGGATATGTTACAATTCCGAACCGTTATAACGCAAGGCAGTGTGTAATTGTTCCCCGCAATGGCGAACCTCATTGCTATTTTATGAGCAGCTTCTCAATAGAAGCTTTGAGGAAGGAAGCTCCATGGCTCAACGGTAAAATCTTTAAAGATTTTGGACCTGCCAGGGATGCAGACTATGCCGAAGTCGAAAGATGCTCAAAAATTATTATGGACGTAATTTCCCAATATGGTCTCACTAACGAGCCTGTTGCACTTGATGGTTGCGCTAGAGAGCATATGACTATGGAAGTACTGAAAAAACTTGGTATTAAAGAATTTAAAGATGGGGTTATGGTCTGTTTCGACGCACGGGCTATTAAGAACGAGGATGAAATTGCCTGCTTTAGGCTGGCATGTAATGCGGCTGATGCGGCTTTCGAAGATATCCGCCAGGCAATTCGCCCAGGTGTTCGCGAATGTGACTTACTGGGTATCGGAATGAAACGCCTTTACGAAATGGGCTGTGATGAGACACAGGAATTTGTTGTAGCTTCCGGTCCACGGACAAATCCCATGCATATTGACTTTACCGACCGGGCAGTTAGGCCAAACGAGCCCGTTATTATTGACATTAACGGTGCATCCTACATGGGCTATAAGACCTGCTACTACCGGACATTCTTCTGTGGCCGTCCTAATGAAGAGCAGAATGCAATTTATGAAGACGCTCGTAAAATGATGTATGATGGTATGGCAGCCATCAAAGACGGCGCATGTGTTGACGATGTACGTGCCAATTGGCCGAAGAGCCCGAACTATTGGGGCTACGACAATTGGAGAGAAGTAATGGGATATGCTCTTGGTCATGGTCTTGGTATTTCTCTTCATGAGGCACCGATCATGTTCTTCGCAGGCCCTGGAATTGGACCAAATAGCACCTTCAAAGAAGGGATGGTTCTTGCAGTTGAAACTTGGGCAGGCAAGCCTGGCAGTGATTTTGGCGTTCGTCTTGAAGAAGATATTGTTGTTACAAAGGATGGCTATGAGCTTCTCACAAAATGGCCGGTTGACAAGATGACCGAGTGCTGGATCTAATTGCCGCTATTGCTTTGACATAACGGTTTATTATCAGACGAAAAAGGGTCTGTTGTACGAGCGATAAATTTATCGCTAATGCAACAGACCCTTTCAATATTTTGAGTTGGTTTAGATTGTCAAAGCAGACAGGGAGAGACGCGACGATGGTTTAGACATGAATGACTCTGTCTGCAAGTTCAGCTCGTTTGGCGTCATTAAAATTGTTGACTTCACTAAGATATCCAGTGATTCTACGAATGCGCTTAATCGGTGATTTTTCAAAAGCCTGAATAATTACTTCGTCTTTTTCAAGTTTAATAATTATTCGGTCCAATTCTTTCTGTTGGTCATTCCATAATTGAAGTTCTTCTTTTGCGTACTCGGTGGCTTCGGCTTCCGTCATTTCGCTGGGGAAGTCTAGAAAAACATTGTTTACTAAAATCATCTGAATCAATCCTTTACTTTAATGTTGTATAGCTTTGGTGTCAATATATTCGATGATGTGGGGGAATTTACCTGCTTAAAACACAATATATTGTGTTAAAATTTTTAATGCTTTTTTGTACAAGCTATTTGCATTCTAAAAGCTGAGGACTGAAATATGTACTAGGGAGTTGCTTGTATCCAACTGATTTTCAGAAAATGCTGGGCTTGATATAGACATTGCAGTTTACAGGTGTTAAAATTATGAAAAAACCTTGACGATATTTTAAAATAAGTAATTGACAAGGTCGTCTTTATCCATAAGATAAGGATGGCCTTTTTTATTAAGGCGGAGAATTTGCGGTTAAAGACGTTTTTACGCTTTCTGTAAGTTTAAATGAAGTATGAAGTGGAAAGGGGAATAATCAGTAAATTGTGACAGGGTGGGATAACGATTTAACAAATCGCGTTATAAGGGGAGATCATAGTGAATCTATTTCGAACTAAATCAATTGAGACAATGTTGGAAGGTACTAAAACGGTTCATTTAAAAAAGTCGCTTGGGGTATTGGATCTTACTTTTTTGGGGATAGGCTGTATTATTGGCACCGGTATTTTTGTCTTGACCGGTGTAGCTGCCGCTAAATATGCCGGGCCGGGGATTATGCTTTCATTTGTTTTATCAGGTTTGTGTTGTGCTTTTGCGGCGCTGGCGTATGCCGAGCTGGCTGCAATGGTCCCGATAGCTGGCAGTGCATATACATATAGTTATGCTGCTTTGGGAGAGATGGTAGCCTGGATAATCGGCTGGGATTTAGCCTTAGAGTATATTGTAGGCGCAAGTGCAGTAGCCGCAGGCTGGTCGGCATATTTTACCGGACTATTGAAATCCAGTGGCGTAATATTGCCACATATGCTTACTGCTGTTCCGGCCGACGGCGGAATTGTCAATTTGCCAGCTATTTGTATTGTCGTTTTTTTATCGGGTCTGTTGATTAGCGGCAGCAAGCAAAGCTCTGGATTTAATAAGGTGCTGGTTTCAATTAAATTAGGCGCAGTGTTGCTGTTTTTATTTCTGGCGATACCTCATGTTGATGTCACTAATTGGTCGCCGTTCTTGCCCTTTGGTTTTAATGGTATAGCCGCAGGCGCGTCGATTGTTTTTTTCGCTTACCTTGGATTTGATGCTATTTCAACAGCATCGGAAGAAGCTATTAATTCAAATCGGGATTTACCGATCGGAATTATTTGTTCGCTAGTTATTTGTACTATTTTATATATTGTTGTAGCTGCAACCTTAACAGGGGTGGTCTCATATACGGAGTTGAATAACGCCGAACCGGTAGCGTATGCTTTGCGTTCTTTCGGCAGTAATTTAGGCGGTGCTATCGTAGCGGTAGGTGCGATTTGCGGAATTACTACTGTATTGCTGGGACAGATTTATGGTCAGTCGCGGGTTGCCTTTGCGATGTCGCGGGATGGATTGCTGCCGAAGGCCATTTGTAAAGTACATTCAAAATATGGTACGCCATATTTGATGACGATTATAACGGCAGTTGTTGTGTCGATTTTGTCAGGGTTTTTACCGATTGGTATTATTGCTGAATTATGCAATATTGGCACGCTATTTGCGTTTAGTCTAGTTTCTATCGGCGTATTGGTCTTGCGCTATACGCGTCCGGATTATCATCGGCCTTTTCGCTGCCCGTTTGTTCATGTTATAGCGCCGTTGTCGGTGATTTCTTCTTTCTACTTGATGGTTAATTTGCCAATGGAAACTTGGATTCGTTTTGTGGTGTGGCTTATTCTTGGAATTGCTGTATATTACTTCTATGGCCGGAAGAATAGTGTAATAAGTCAAGCCGCGACTAAACGGTGAAGTATCGTATTATCCAAAGGTATGGCTCTGAGTAAGAGAGAACTGGAAATGGAAGAAGTTTTGATTTGCGAAGGAAAATAGACGGTGTAGGCCGTCTATTTTGTTTTTGCGTGCTGACAAAATGTTTACAGCGAAACCATGATATTGACTCTAACATTGTGTGAGGGTTTATATTAACTCTATGATATTTAAGAAAGGAACTATTTTTATGGGGCAAACGGCAAATTTGTAAGGAGTTTTTGAATATGCAAAATGTTAAAAAGAAAATGTTGGTTGCAGGTGGCGTATGTTGATTTGAATAAAGTTAAGGATGGGAGCTATATAGGGGATTGCAATGCATATATTATAGATTCTAAGGTTAAAGTTGAAGTGAAAAATCATAAGATAACGGATATAAGCTTCGTAGAGCATAAATATGATCGAGGAAAGCCAGCAGAAGCTATTTTACCAAAGGTGATAGCAAAGCAATCGCTTGAAGTAGATACGATTTCTGGAGCGACAAATAGTAGTAAAGTTATACTAAAGTCAATAGAAAAGGCTTTGTTACAGGGGCAAGAGTAGGCTGATGACAATATCAAGGATGGTTTATGAAGTATTTAAAGGGAATTACACAATATGGATGGAATAGTATATTTCGTGTAATTAGTTATTATTTATTGGCTGAAGCAGGCTTCTTGCCGGAAACTTTGACATGGCTTTTTCTTGGCGAAGGTAACTGGAACTTAGAAAGGCGCATAAAACATGTTTAGAATTGGTGATTTTTCTAAAATCGCAAAAGTATCGATACGAATGCTCCGCCATTATGACCAGATAGGACTTCTTAAACCGGCTTATATTGAAGCGACGTCTGGTTACAGAAGTTATTCGATTAATCAATTGCCGCAACTGAACCGAATCATATTTTTAAAGGATATTGGATTTTCGCTAAATGAAATCAGCGAATTGATTGATGACAATATTTCTCTTGAAGAAATGAAGAGGATGCTTTTGAAGCGCCAGAAGGATCTTGAGAATGAGATTAGTATGGCTCAATTAAATCTAAGTTCAGTTATGGAAAGGCTTCGCACCATAGAAAATGAGCGCGAAATACCCCTGTATGATATTACGGTAAAAAGTGCTGAGAGTTATTCGGTTGCTGCTTTTAGGAATATAGTACCTCATGTTAGAGAAATGTGTATTTACTGTTATAACATGTATTCAAAGTTATATGAGGAACTTAATAAATTGAAGATATCAACAATTGGTCCGGAAATAACATTTTATTATAATGAAGAGTATTCTGAAACAGATTTGGATATGGAAGTCAGTATTGTTATCGCGGGTAATTTAGTTGAGATAGATAAAATTAAGGAATCTGAATTGACTTTCAAAAAAATAAGCAGTCAAGAAAAGGTGGCATCACTTATTTATAGTGGTTCGTATGAAGGTGTGGAGGGTGCTATTATTGAGTTGCTAAAATGGATTGGTTCTAATAACTGGGAGGTCATGGGAGAATTAAGAGAAATTCATTTTTCTGGTCCTGCTCATGTTGATGGTATAGTTCAAGAACATGCTGTTATTGAACTTCAAATACCAATAAAAGGCTATTGAGAACTTATGCAATCTATGACGGCATTTGTCAAGCTGCTTATTAGTAAGTGGACGTATCCGGCGGTATTATAGTCTTAAAGATAAAAGTTGTTATAGTATAAAAAGAAGAGCCACCGGCAAAAAATGCTGATGGATCTTCTTTTATAATTTTTGGCAAAAATGAATGGAGGCGTTTGAATATGGCAACCATTAAAAAAGTGTTGTAAAGATACCAGATAGTGTTTTGGTTAAGAGTAATAGGCTAAAGCTTTTCTTATAATTTTGTCCGTGATATAATTTTGGAAAGTAGTCATGTGGGGGAGTCGTGTTGTATCAATTGTTATGCCCTGATGCTATGCCTGAGTCGTTGTTTGATATTGATTTTGATAAATTGACCGATTTAGGTATTAAAGGTATTATTTTTGATCTTGATAACACAATTATTCCTTGGGATAGTTCGGAGATGTGCCCTGATATATGCGCCTGGCTTACTGAGGTATTAGGTAAGGGCTTCAAGGTAAGTATTGTTTCTAATAATTGGCATAGCAGGGTACGGAAAATTGCGAATCGGCTGGATGTGCCGTTTGTGGCGCGGGCTTATAAACCGGCAAAGTTTGGTTTCCGCTCAGCGCTCGCGACAATGGAGCTGGGTCCAGAGGAGACCGCGGTTGTTGGGGATCAGCTTTTTACCGATGTTCTGGGCGGTAATAGACTTGGGTTATTTACTATTTGGGTTAAGCCGCTGACCAGGAATGAATTTGTTGGCACCAAAATTAAACGTTATATGGAAAGCTGGGTGGTCCGGCGTTTGCGGGCCAAGGGGTTGATCAGGTGAAGGAGGACTTAAAGGTGGACCAGGTATTTTCGAGTTGCAGCGCTGTTATCCCTACAATTTCTGGGAAAACTAAATTAGTTGGGTTAGTAGGCTGGCCTGTGGAGCACACGCTGTCGCCTTTGATTCAGAATACGGCGTTTGCTGCGGCTGGTTTGGATTATGTTTATGTGCCGCTGGCGGTTAGGCCGGAGGATTTGCCGCAGGCTTTTTCTGGACTGAGGAGCTTGGGATTTGAGGGAGTAAATGTTACGGTGCCGCATAAAGTGGCGGTTATGTCGTTGATTGATGCTGTTGACCGTAGTGCTGAGCTGGTAGGAGCAGTGAATACTGTTGTATTTACCGATAAAGGCACAACCGGGTATAATACTGATATGGCAGGATTTAGTGCGTCGCTTGAAGCTCAAGGTGTTCTAGTTAACGAGCGGCGTGCACTAGTTATCGGAGCAGGGGGCGCAGCGCGGGCGGTGGTATGCGGTCTTTTGGAAGGCGGCGTTCAAACGGTTGTAGTCGGGGCGCGGTCAGTAGCGAAGGTTGAAAAATTCGCCGCATCATTTGATTCCGGGAGGGTGCGTGGCTACGCCTGGGATAGTGCAAGTTTTACAGAGGCAGTTGGTGCAAGCGATATTGTGGTTAATTGTACGCCGATTGGAATGTATCCGCATATGGACCAAAGTGTTGCTTTGGATTGGGAAGTGCTTCCCAGCAATGCGGTGGTTTGTGATTTAATATATAATCCGCCGTTTACTAAACTATTGACTAAAGCGAAGGAAACCGGACGCAAGGTTGTCGGTGGTGCCGGTATGCTGGTGGAACAAGGAGCGCTTGCATTCGAACTGTGGACCGGAGAGCAGGCTCCACGGCAAGCGATGTATCAGGCGCTGCGTGAGCTGGTAGCAAATAGAAGTTAAGGAAATTTGGGTTGTAAATTGGGAAAATAGAGGAGCTTTATGTGACTTCGTCAAATTTAAATATAATTGTCAATTAATTGCTGGGTTGAAATGGCAGGCTGATAGAGTGAGGGAGTGTGAGTGTGGTGGAATTAAAAAATTATATGGAAGTTATGGTATGGCAGTACTTGGATGAGATTTTAGCCGGGCACCAGGGAGTTTGTTCTTGTGAGAGATGCCGTTATGATATTGTCGCTTTAGCTTTAAATTTTTTGCCGCCGCGCTATGTTGTTACCGCTAAAGGGGGAACCTGGGCAAAGGTGAGAGCTTTGGAGCAACAGTTTTATGTTGACGTTGTTACTGCTATTTCTAATGCAGTGACTCTTGTAAAATCTAAGCCGCACCATTGTGATGATGACTAACCTTTAGAATAAGACACCCAAGCTTAGTCAAACTGCTAACAGAACGGAAAAGGGGTTTTGTGTCGTTTTAAGTGGTCGGATTACGGGGCGCAATGCCTCTGAGGCGAGCTAGGCTGAGTTATGTGCCATTGCCGCCTTGATATAGGGGCTTGGCTGAGCCAAGTCTTTCTTAGTATATATCAGCACTACAGTTTGAAGTTTGTTTTTAGTAAGAAGGAGGGGCCGTTGTGTTTCGCTTTTTAACTGCGGGGGAGTCGCATGGACCGTGTTTGACAGCGGTGATTGATGGAGTGCCAGCCGGACTGGCGATTGATGTTTTAGGAATAAACAATGATTTGGCTCGCCGTCAACAGGGATATGGCCGGGGCGGCAGAATGAAGATTGAAAAAGATAAAGTTGAAATTTTATCAGGTGTCCGGTTCGGTCAAACTATAGGTAGTCCATTAACTTTGGCAATCCGCAACCGGGATTGGGATAACTGGCAGGACAGAATGTCGGTCGAGGGGGAGCCAGTGGGACCGCTTGTAACTTCGCCGCGGCCAGGGCACGCAGATTTGCCTGGAGTGCTTAAATATGAGCGGCAGGATGTCCGGGATATTCTTGAACGGGCCAGTGCCAGGGAAACGGCTGCTAGAGTTGCTGTTGGCGCTGTGGCTAAGCAACTTTTGGCAACGGCAGGGATTGCAGTGGTTTCGCATGTGGTAAATATTGGTGGAGTGTCGATTGGCTCAGAGTTTAAATGCTCTGCTATTGAACTGGCTGACAAAGTTGCGGCTTCGGATTTGGGGTGCGCTGATTCAGCGGCGGAAGTAAAAATGAGGGAAGCTATTGATAAGGCTAAAGAAAACGGAGATACGCTGGGCGGGATTTTTGAAGTAATAGTGACTGGCGTTATGCCGGGGCTGGGTACTCATGTGCAATGGGATCGCCGATTGGATACAAAGCTCAGTGGAGCGTTAATGTCGATACAGGCCATAAAGGGCGTGGAGATTGGAAATGGTTTTGGTTTTGCGGCACTGCCTGGAAGTTTGGCACATGATGAAATATTCTTTGACCTTGAGCGGGGATATTACCGTGGCAGTAATCGAGCTGGCGGGATTGAAGGCGGCATAAGTAATGGTGAAGATATTGTCATACGGGCGGTTATGAAGCCAATTCCCACATTGATGGTGCCGCTGGCATCAGTGGATATTGTCACTAAAACGGCTACTAAGGCTAACACTGAGCGTAGCGATGCTTGTGCGGTAACTGCGGCTGCGGTTGTGGGTGAAGCTATGGCTTCAATTGTGCTGGCTGATGCTATTTTGGAAAAATTCGGCGGGGATACTACTCTAGACTTAGTTCAAGCGGTAGAAAGCTACCGCGCCCGTCTTGGGGCACGGTAATAGTATGGGATATGTGAAGAATGTTGTACTTATCGGGTTTATGGGAACAGGCAAGACAAGTACTGGACGGCTGCTTGCTGCGCGCTTGGGGCGACCGTTTATTGATGTGGATAAGGAACTTGAAGCCGAGAATGGGATGACGATTGCTGAAATGTTTGCTCTTTATGGCGAGGCTCACTTTCGCCATAAAGAGGCCGAATTTATTTCAAGGGTTTCCCGCCGCCATAATGCGATTATTGCCACTGGTGGCGGTGTGGTTCTAAATCCGCTGAATTTAAAGCATTTGGCAAGTAATAGTGTTGTTATATCGTTGAGTGCTTCTTTGGATACTATTTTGGAACGTACCAGCAGACGTGATACCAGACCGCTTTTAAATCGTCCTGACCGCGCGGAATTTGTGGCCAAGCTTTTAGATGAACGAAGAGAGCTTTATCAAAATGCGGCGTACATTGTTAATACTGATGGGATTTCGCCCCAACTAGTGGTGGAAAGGATTATTGTGCTTTTGAAACAGGGAGGTTATATCCGTGGCTGAAGTCAATGTAGATTTGCCGACAGGAGCGTATAATATTCATATTATTCCCGGCGAAATCGGGGAAATCGGGCGACTGGTAGCTGGGGTGGGACTGGCAGGCAAGGCTTTGGTGGTTTCTGACGAGATTGTTGGGGCTTTATATGGTGAAGTGGTTCTTAAATCGCTTAAGCGCGCCGGGTGTGAGGCTGAACTTATCTGTGTGCCCCCTGGTGAAAACTCCAAGGATTTGGCTGTAGCAATGGAGCTATATACCAAAGCTGTTATGATGGGACTTGACCGTCATTCGCCTGTGGTTGCGCTGGGCGGAGGAGTGGTTGGCGATCTTGCAGGATTTGTGGCTGCTACTTATATGCGGGGTGTGCCTTTTATCCAGATACCGACAACTCTTTTAGCTCAAGTCGATTCGAGCGTGGGTGGAAAAGTGGCAGTCAATCACCCGCTGGGGAAAAATTTGATTGGTGCCTTTTATCAGCCACGCTTGGTTTTAGCTGATATTAATGTTTTAAATACTTTGCCTGAGCGCGAGCTTTCAGCTGGATTGGCGGAGGTAGTCAAGTACGGGATAATTGCTGATGCCGCTTTATTTAAATATCTTCAGGATAACTATGTTGGGATTAAAGAGAAGGATCAGGCGGTTTTGACCAAAATTGTTAGTGATTCTTGTAATATCAAGGCCCGGGTTGTGGAACAGGATGAGAAAGAAAGCTATTTGCGGATGATTTTGAATTTTGGTCACACTATTGGGCATGCTGTGGAAGCTGCAACGGAATATTCGCGGTATAAACATGGCGAAGCGGTAGCTATTGGTATGCACGGGGCGGCTCTGATTAGTTATTATATGGGCTTATGTTCTGTTCAAACGGTAGATTCGATAAAAGAACTTTTGAAAGCTTTCGAATTGCCGTTAGTGGCAAGGGAATGTTGCGCCGACGAGCTTAGCGGGTTCTTGAATCATGACAAGAAGAATGTCGGGGGTTTAATCAACTGGGTACTTATTAATAACGCTATTGGTGAAGTTGTTATACAAAGCGATGTGCCAAAAGAGGTTATCTGCCGGGTTTTGAGTGAACTCACATAGAATTAGGCGGGTTTTGAGATACTAGTTTTATGTTTTACTTGATATACTTTAATGTCGTATTAGACTAAAAGGTCAGCGACAGGATGTGAAGACGGGGGTAAGATGGTGATGCTTGACCGCAGGGTACTTGACGAAATTTTAAATAAGGCACTAAACAATGGCGGTGACTTCGCTGATGTCTTTGTTGAGAATCGGATGAGTACGATGGTGTCTTGTGAAGAAAATCGTATTGAACGCATTAAGACCGGAACAGATGCTGGCGCTGGTGTCAGGGTGGTCTCAGGTGATACTACCGCTTACGCCTATACTAATAAGGTTACTGAAGACGAATTGTTAAAGGTGGCGGATATAGCCAGTCGTGCGGCTAAGGGCGCAGGGCGCGATACAGTAATAAATTTAAAAACAGTCAAATCAACGCTTGATTTGGATGTTGCCGTTTTTCCGGAAACGGTTGCTATTGACGACAAGGTTCGGGCAGTAGAAACGGTTAATCGTGCTGCCAGGGAAGTGGATGAGCGAATTAAACAGGTTATGGTGGGATACGGTGATGTGACCCAGGATGTGATAATTGCCAATTCACTAGGACGGCTGGTGGAGGATCGGCGGGTGAGAACCAGGCTTGCGGTAAACGCTGTGGCCGCAGATGGCAATCAGATTCAGACTGGTTTTGAGTCTCTCGGTTCTAATCAGGGTTTTGAGATAATAACTGATGATGCTTGTACTAACCTGGCTAAGGAAGCTGCTCGGCGGGCAATAACATCACTTACCGCAAAACCGATGCCGGCAGGTAAAATGCCTGTGGTTATGGCTGGCGTCGCAGGCGGGACTATGGTTCATGAGGCCTGCGGTCATGGGTTAGAAGCTGACTTGGTACAGAAGGGGCTGTCGGTTTACTCCGGGAAAAAGGGACAAAAGGTGGCGGCCACAGGTATTACTGTTGTGGATGATGGGACTATTCCCCGGAAATATGGAACTTTAAGGTTTGATGATGAGGGGTTTAGTACTGAGAAGACGGTGCTGATTGAAAATGGGGTGCTCACTGGATTTATGTATGACTATCTGACTGCGTCAAAGGACAAAGTGAAGCCCACTGGGAATGGGCGTCGAGAATCTTTTGAACATAAGCCTATTCCCCGGATGCGTAATACTTATATTGCTCCTGGCAGCGATGATCCGGATAAAATTGTCCGGTCAGTAAAAAATGGGCTTTTGGTAAAAAAGATGGGCGGCGGTCAGGTAAACACGGTGAACGGCGATTTTGTCTTTGATGTGGCCGAAGGATATATGATTCAAGACGGCCAGGTTACTAATGCTGTTCGTGGGGCGACACTAACCGGAAATGGACCTGAGGTGTTAAAAATGATTGACATGATTGGCTCAGATATGGGCTTTACTATTGGCACTTGTGGCAAGGACGGCCAAGGCGCGCCGGTGTCTGATGCCCAACCTACCATTCGTATCCCAGAGATTATTGTTGGCGGTACGGAGCATGGCTAAATTTGATTTTTGTTAAAATAAGGGACTGCCCATTACTGATATGCTCCCCCTATAGGAGACAATGAAAAAATAAATTGTCAACTATAGGGGGATTTCTATGTCAGTCAAAACTAAAGTAAGTCCTGAAGACAA
>JAGGAC010000095.1 GCA_017889635.1 Bacillota bacterium
TTTTAACAGTGGATCAGGAAGATTTTCCTCTCTACAGCGCCTTAAATCCACTTGGTTTGCGGCAATTATTTCTTCCTTACTGTTTTTTAACGCTTCAGCTATTTGTGCCAAAGCATTATTTTTTTGTTCTGCTTTGACTCCAGCAAGTTTTATCGAAGCTTCTTTTACCAGATGCGCCAATTCATTTATACTCATTTTGATCCCCCTTCACTTATATCTTACCACAACTTATTATATAGACAAATCAAATGACATCCGCAGCAGAAAAACAGTACTCTAAAAAAATCCCGGACATTATTTGTCCGGGATTCATGTTATTGAGCCTTAGCAGTTTTAGCGGTAACAACTAATTTGCCGAAAGCGGCACTATCATTGATAGCCATATCTGCAAGCATTTTGCGGTTTACTTCCACGCCAGCTCTTTTTAAGCCATTCATCAACTGACTGTAAGAAATACCATTGCTGCGTGCCGCAGCGTTAATCCGAGCAATCCACAGGCGACGGAATTCACCCTTCTTAGCCCGACGATCTCGGCGAGCATAATATAGAGCTTTCATTACCGTCTCATTAGCTTTTTTGAACAGCTTGCTTTTTGAGCCGCGATAGCCTTTCGCCAGCTTCAGAATTTTTTTATGTCTTCTATGTGCAGTCACGCCTTTTTTAACTCTTGGCATGTCTCATACCTCCATCTAATTAATCATTTTTATTCCTTGAATAGTCAGATCTCAGAACATATCTATAATGGTGTATGCCTATTTGGCGTAGGGAAGCATCAATGAAACGCGTTCATGATCAGCCTTGCTTACCAAAGCTGCTTTACGGAGATTCCTTTTACGTGAAGGCGATTTCTTTTCAAGAATGTGACTTTTAAAAGATTTGGAACGTTTAAACTCTCCACTACCCGTAACTTTAAAACGCTTCGCAGCGCTTCTGCGAGTTTTAATTTTTGGCATAATTTAGGTCCTCCTTTAATGTTGTTGTTTAGCAGCTAAGATCATTATCATATTTTTACCCTCAAGCTTTGGATCACGCTCAACATTGGCTATATCTTTAAGTTCTGCAGCCATTCTGACAAGTACTTTTTTGCCCAGTTCAGGGTGTGAAAGTTCACGACCTCGAAACATAACAGTAGCCTTCACTTTATCGCCGTCCAACAAGAACCTTTCGGCATTTTTAAGCTTCACATTAAAATCATGATCTTCAATATTGGGCCGAACTTTTACTTCCTTAACTGTAACAACCTTTTGTTTCTTTTTAGCTTCCTTATCCCGCTTTTGCTGCTCATACTTAAACTTGCCAAAGTCCATAATCCGGCATACCGGCGGACGTGCTAGCGGTGCAACTTCCACCAAATCAAGATTCTGTTCGGTGGCAAGTCGTAAAGCTTCCCTGAGCGGCATAATTCCCAGCTGTTCGTTATCAGCTGCAACTAACCGTACTTCTCTTGCTCTGATTTCCTCGTTAATCCTTTGAGTATCTTTGCTAATTGCTGAACACCTCCCAATTATTTTTGCGATAAGAACAGACGCCTCACACCATATCCTCAAGGAATCAGGCGTCAGTTGTCATTCTATCCACTACAGAAAGCCATACTTTGATGAAAAAAAATTAACGGGTGGCATACGCCACCCGCAAATAAGGCTTTTATCCTAAACCATACTGACAGCATCCAAGCGTCGTAAGGTGAGAAGCGGATGGCTTCTACTTATAAAGTATTCTAATGCTTAATCAGCATACCATCAAAAACCAATTAAGTCAAGCATCATTTAACTTGTGCGATGTATTTTATGCCTTAGTTGTTGCTTCAGCAAGAACAGTAGCCAAAAACTCTTGAACAGGAGCAGCGCCAATGTCTCCCTGGCCCCGTTTGCGTATCGCTACGGAGTGTGTCTCCATTTCTTTATCTCCAACTACCAGCATATAAGGAATTTTCTCCATCTGACCTTCACGGATCTTGTAGCCAATCTTCTCATTACGATCATCAACTTCCACCCGAAGCCCAGACGTCTTAAACAGCTTAGCTAACTCCTTAGCATATTCTACCTGTCTGGCGGTTATCGGCAGAATCTTCACCTGTACAGGCGCGAGCCAGACAGGAAAGGCGCCTGCGTAATGCTCGATTAGAATACCAATAAACCGTTCAATGCTGCCATAGACAACCCGATGAATCATTACTGGGCGGTGCTTTTGACCATCCTCACCAATAT
The DNA here is from genome assembly GCA_017889635.1 of Bacillota bacterium. Taxonomy (GTDB): domain Bacteria; phylum Bacillota; class Negativicutes; order Sporomusales; family CTSoil-080; genus CTSoil-080. The sequence continues at coordinate 2,208 of JAGGAC010000095.1, forward strand.
AATTCAAATCAAATTTTTCTGGCATAAGCATGTCCAACTGGATAGTACCACACTGCCAAGTCCGACCAATCGAATCTCTTAGATGAAAATCAATTTTCGGGCCATAAAACGCGCCGTCCCCTTCATTAACCTTATATGGCAGGCCATATTCCTCCAATGCTTCACGTAATGCACTTGTAGCAGTTTCCCATACCTCATCCGATCCCATAGCCTTTTCCGGCTTAGTGCTAAGTTCAGCATGATAAGACAAGCCAAAGGTGCTGTAAACAGTATTAAACAAGTCAATAACCTGTCTAATTTCTGATTTAATTTGCGAAGGCAACATAAAGATATGGGCGTCATCTTGAGTAAAACTGCGCACTCGCATTAGTCCATGTAGTGCGCCTGATATCTCATGGCGGTGAACCAGGCCCAATTCACATGTCCTCAGCGGCAATTCGCGATAACTATGATGATGTGAACGATAAATAAGAATGCCGCCAGGACAATTCATCGGCTTTACTGCATAACCTTCATTGTCAATTGTGGTGAAATACATATTATCCCGGTAATGATCCCAATGGCCAGACTGCTGCCAAAGGCTCTGGTTCAAAATAATCGGCGTCTTGATCTCCTGATAACCATATTCATTGTGCAATTTACGCCAATAGTTTTCAAGCTCATTTCGAATAATCATTCCCTTAGGATGGAAAAAGGGAAATCCCGGTCCCTCGTCCTGGATGCTAAACAAATCGAGTTCCCGGCCAAGCTTCCGATGGTCGCGCTTAGCCGCTTCCTCCAACATATTCAAGTATTCGTCCAAATCAGCCTTCTTCTCAAAAGCTGTGCCATAAATACGTTGAAGCATTTTATTTTTTTGATCACCACGCCAGTATGCTCCCGCCAAGCTCTGCAATTTTATTGCTTTAACCCGGCCAGTAGAAGGCACATGCGGTCCGGCACATAAATCAACAAATTCACCTTGCCGATACATTGATATAGTTACATCTTCCGGTAAATCGCGAATAAGTTCAACCTTATAACTTTCACCCATTTCACCAAACAATTTTAATGCTTCTTCGCGACTCACTTCGAAACGTTCTATCGGGAAATCCTCACGAACAATTTTTTCCATTTCAGCTTGGATTTTTTCCAAATCCTCAGGCACAAAGGTATAAGCTGTATCAAAATCGTAATAAAAACCTGAAGCAATTGATGGACCAATTCCCAATTTAACATCAGAATACAATCTTTTCACAGCTTGTGCTAAAATATGAGATCCACTATGCCGTAGAACATCTTTGCCCTCCTCATCGTCGAAGGTTACGAATTCTACACTGCCGTCACAAATTATTTTTTGCCTTAAATCAACAACTTCTCCATTGAATTTAGCTGCTAAAACCTTTTTAGCTAGACTTCGACTTATGGACTGCGCAAACGCTTCCAGCGTTTCCCCTTGGTTCACTTGCCGTACTGCCCCATCTTTAAGCGTAATATTGATGCTTGTCACTATAGCTCCCTCCTTAATAATTAACAAATAAAAATTCCCGTCCCTAATAGGGACGGGAATTAGCCCGCGGTTCCACCCTGCTTGACCATTCGGCCCGGCTTAACAACGATAACGGGTATTCCCGGCACAGCTTACTTAACTTTCTGCCTGTGCAGTTTCGGGATGGTAACAATGTCGTTTGCGCAAAAGCGCTCACAGCCAAAACGCCTTTTCTCTGATACGCCTATCGGCACTGCCATGTTCCCGGCATTACTATTTGCACTATCCTTTTAAATTATTTTACCCTTATTCTATGCTGCTGTCAATTCCTACCGTCAAACTGTCCGGTTAGATATTCCTTACACATATCGCAACCGTGGCATAATATCACCCGGCCCTCAAAAACACTTTTTATAGTAGACGCAAAATTTTCACCATTTGCACCACTATAATGGATCACTACATAATGCGGTGCAATAGTAATAAGCGCACTTATAAGAATATCCTCAAAGCTTATTTCTTCGCCATTTTTCATGATAAAGGCCTCAAGATACTGATGATTTAATATCTTACCTGCGGAGTCACGAATAGTAAAGCAACCCTCAATGTCCACAATCACATGGACTTCCTCTACTTGGACTTCCTGAATATCGACAAAATATCTGAGTACCTGAATAAATTCCTTGTATTCAATATCCATCATATATTCATCTACAGCTTTATCGACTACCGCAACCAGCTTTCCATGATAATCTTTTAGCCGGAATGCCACGAAACCCTCTAATACAAGTTCATGATGATTAACTAAATATTCCTGAATCTTTGTGAGCACCTGATTATGCCGAGCCGCATAACTAAAATCCTCAAATAGGCCACTATGTTCATTAAGCAACTTCAGGGCATTATCAAGAATTTTCTTCCGCTCTTCTTCATTAAAATACCGATAATTATTGGTTATTATTTTGCGTAAAAGAAATTTTTCCTCACTATTAATTATCTTATCGGCTAAGAGCTGTGAAACATAGCCTTTGAGCATATTCTTAACCCGCTCGTAATTACGAAACGACAGCTCACCTTCAGCTATATTACAACCGATAAAAGTATAGCTGCCTTTATTAGTTTCATCAATAGCAATTCGAAAACCCTCCTCCACCAGTGCATAGCAATCATCCTGCAATTTTGATCGGAATTCATCGTACGCGCCGGTTAGGCCAAGAGAAAGTATCTTCATACTCTCACTCCCTTCCTTGCTATTATATGTTTGATAAATCATTAGCATACAAAACAAGATTAATCGCAATTTGATTTGTAATAATATTCCAGTTATATTTTAAGCCGCCGCTTAATTGATATGTATATGGAAAATTTGCAGGAATTTTCCTTTAAATACAGAATATTCCTGTAACAGTTTTTTGAATTTGGAGGCGCCATGTCAATTAGCATATCATCGCCTGTAAAATCATTAGGAAACCTTGAGCCTAAATACCGAGCCCACTACTTTAAATCCGACGTACGGCAGGCTAGCCTTAATCTACTTATTTGCCTAAGTTCTAATCTGCTTTTTATCTTTAATGATTTCCAAATGATGGGAGCCAGTATTCAGTTTTATCAGTATTTAATAGCTCGTCTATCCTTTACGCTGTCTATTCTATGTTCAGTGCTAGTTCTTCAAAAGTCCCGCTCTATAGCAACATATGACAGGACGCTTCTATTCACAGTAATTGTCTATATGCTATTTGGGACATACATGAGTACTAACTGTGCACCACAGTTGCGAACAATGCAAACAAGCATCGACCTTTTAATGATTTGCGGAGTCTATGTTCTTTTCGCAACTAAATTAATTACCATACTCTTGGCAACAGTACCTTTAACTTTTAGCGCTCTTTTCAACCATTGGTCCGGAGAAGGTATCGTATCGAGTTCCACCCCTTTCCTCATTATCATTTTCTTAACCGCGAATTTTTTTGGCCTCGTTTTTTACGCCTATGTCCATAACTCCCGTCGTCAAGAGTACAAAGTCCGCTTGGAAGAATTGGCTGCCTGTGAAAACTATCGCCGGTTAGCAACAATCGACGATCTTACCGGAATTTTTAATCGTCGTAAGCTACTTAAGCTGGCAAAAAAGGAATTTAATCACTTTCTCTGTACGGCACAGCCATTATCAGTAGTTTTAATCGATATTGATTATTTTAAAAAGTTAAATGATACCTATGGACATTTGACCGGAGATAAAATACTAACTATTTTCACCACCTTTATTTCGAACAAAATTAGATCTACTGATATTTGGGGACGCATCGGGGGAGAAGAATTCGTCCTTATCCTCCCCAATACTACCAGTGAAGAGGCTAAAAATATCAGCGAACACTTTCGTTTAGATACAAACAACCTACGCGTTCTTGCAAATGGAGTATCAATTGAAATTACAATAAGCATTGGGGTAACAAATGCTAACACCACAGACTCTGCCTTACATAAAGTGCTCCAACGAGCAGATATAGCTTTATATCAAGCTAAACAAGCTGGCCGAAACAAGGTAGTAGTGGTATAACGCCTTATCATCATCGCCACGGAGGACACTATGGCTAAGTTCTTTCGATCCATCCCTAAAAACCTGGAACAAGAATATCGCAAGCACTATTTGCCTAGTGATAGCAATTGTCTACGAACTGCACTTGCCGTTATACCACTGCCCGGCATTCTAAGTATTTATTCTAACTACCTGTTACTTGGCTTCAGTTATATCTTTTGGCTCACACTAGCATTGACAATCTTATTTATAATGGCATCACTTATAACAGTTGGTCTTATTGGCAGAACAACCTCTATAAAAGAATACGACAGAGCCGTAATAGGATTCGCAATTTTTACCGTCATTACACTACTCTATCTTGACTACAACTTGTTATCGAAGTTTCCCGAATATCTTACTCTTAATATATTGGTACCCTTAGTAGGGTACCTGCTTTTCCCGCCGACAACAACTTCAAAAGCAATTATCCTTTTTCATTCTATAGGTGAATTAGTATTATATCGTTATTTCAGCCACCCACCTGATGTCATATTTAATTTTGTATTTATAACATTTTTAATAACTAATCTTATTGGGCTATTTTTTTCAATCCAAATGCACAACCATAGGTTCCAAATCTTTAACTCAATTAAGAGAAGAACCCGAATAACAGAAAAGCTCCGAATACTGGCATCAACCGATGACCTAACCGGAGTTTTGAACAGGCGAAAGTTATTCGAATTGGCGGAAGCAGAATTCGAAATATACAAAAGCACCAATCAAACATTATCAATAATAATGTTTGATCTCGACAACTTTAAAAATTTAAACGATCAATACGGACACCAAGTCGGAGATCATATATTAAAACAGTTTACTGACTTCATTGCAAAAAGCATTAGGCAAACTGACATCTGGGGACGAATTGGCGGCGAAGAATTTATTCTTATTTTGCCTAATACACAGGTTGAATTTACTCAAATTATCGGCGAACGCTTGAGAACCGAGATCAGTCACCTTAAAACCATCATTGCCGGTGAATGCATCCAATTTACCATTAGTATCGGTATTACAATAGCATTGCCGAGCGATAATTCATTTGCTGATGTCTTTAAACGTACTGACGAAGCACTCTACAAGGCAAAAAACTGCGGCCGCAACCGGGTAGAAGCACTCTTACCAGAGAAAGTACCCTAACCCTCTCTACTCCAGAATACTTGTGGTATCAACTTATTTCAATTTTCTAGGTTGATATAATATGGAAATAGACTGACCCAAATTAATTTGGGGTCAGTCTATTTCCAATTTGAAAAAAAATATATCTTATAGCCATTAAACTCTAAACCGCATATAAAATATTATTCATGTTATTAGATTAGGAGGAACTATATGTCACTTGATAATTTGCCGCTCTTGATAATTCTGGTGATTTCGGTGCTCGGTAATAACCAATCTGTTGCCGTCGCAGCCGGATTTCTTTTACTTATTAAACTCCTTGGCCTCGACATTTTTTTTCCAACATTAGAAAGTAAGGGCCTGAACATTGGCATTACTATTTTGACTATTGCCATTTTAACACCGCTTGCATCAGGGCGCCTGTCTCTGAAGGAAACATTAGCTGGTTTTTGCTCCCCGGTCGGTATCATCGCTCTTGTAGCAGGGATTTTCGTTGCCTGGGTCGCTGGCCGCGGCCTTACTTTTATCAATACTTCTCCCGAAATGGTCGGGTTTCTTGTACTTGGTACAACCTTTGGCGTCTGTTTCCTTCATGGCGTAGCTATCGGACCACTTATTGCCGGCGGTCTGGTATCATTGTCGATATTCATACTAAATGCCTTTAAATAAGATTAATCGCGTCTAACATCATCCAAGCGCTCGAAAAATCCCGCGACCTTTCCCGGCGTACCAGCTACCTCGAAATCATTCAGCCATTTACCTTTTCCCATAAACCTTGAATCTACCAGAACGATATTTACACCAGTTTCATCCGCTAATTCAGCCACTCTTTTCTCAGTCAAGCCGGTCGAAAATGCCTTTGTTACCGAAAGTTTATGCACCACTACACCTCGTAAATAAATAATCCTAAGTTTCAGGCTCCTAACGAAGCTCATAGCTATTTTTTTAAGCATCATACATTTCGCCAGCCGGAGCTCAATGTCCTTTTATCTGTAATACTGATATTCTCGCAAAAAAAAGGCCATAACCAATTTTATTGGTAACGGCTTACACTTTAAGATCAGCTTTATTAGGCGAACTAACAATATACACTTTCACATGCTGAATTCCAAATTTTTCGGCTTCACCAACCGACCATTTTGCAATATCAATCCGATTTCCCTTAATAGCTCCGCCGGTATCCTCTGCTACCGCATATACACCATGACCGTCCGGATACTCTATATACACCTTTGACCCCAAAGGGATAACTTTTGGATCAACAGCAATTATACCGGGACGAACTTGCGTACCCAGAAAAGTCTTGTTACCC
>JAGGAC010000145.1 GCA_017889635.1 Bacillota bacterium
GGCCCATTTCATTCCGGCAAACTGGGATATCATTATTGTCAGTTGAGGGTTAACAATGTATGACATAAATCCAGCTGCCAAGCCGACAATACATAACATGCTAAATGAAGTCTGCTGCCCAAATAGTATTGTGGTTGGTATAACACCAACTAGAGCTGCAAGCACCAGTGATTTTCGACATTCAAACCGATCAGACATTATTCCTGAAACAAGCGGGGCGACTACCCCACCGAGACCGTACCAAGCCATTACTTGGCCAGCCTGACTAATTGAAAAACCCAGACTTTTGATATAGGCATTCGCCCACGTAGCTGTTCCTAATTGCAGCCACATTAGAAAAAATCCGGTTGCAGCAGTTAGCATCAGGTCACGGTTTCCGAAAATTAACCTTAGTCCTTCGCTTACATCTCCGATTTTCTCATTATAAGTACAATTAGATTTCATGAGCAATAGTATCAATACGCCTGCCGTAAATGTCAACGAACCAACGGCAAGAAAGGCCCCGTGCCACCCCAACGATTGATTTAGATGCGGAACTAAAACATTCGTAATTAAAATCCCACCAGAGGGAGCCGCCATGAGCAACCCAAAAGCCAATCCCTGTTCTTTAGGAGGAAACCATTCTACTAAGGCTCGTGAGCAAGATGCAAAAACCGCTCCGGCACCGAACCCGGCTAATATGCGCAGATTAAAACCTAATTCGTAACTATCGATCAGCGACAGCGTCATCGTAGCAGTTCCCTCAATAAGCAAGCTTAGCGATAGTATGACTCGTGCACCATAGCGATCAGCCAAAACCCCTGCTGGAATCTGTGTAATAAGATAACCGATATAAAAAGCGCTCATGAAAGCTCCAGCTTGCCCCATCGTCATACCTAGTGCTGGTACGACCACCGATATTAGTGGCGGCCACGTGAAGCGGGTAATAAAAGTAAACAGAAAACATAAAGCACAGAGCATCAAAATAACCCACCGGTATCTTAAAGGAGCCTCATTATTTTCCACTCGTTTCACCAAACTTTTACATTAAAATGCCCAACTCCATAACCAGTTAAAGGCCATGCCCTCGATAGTCTCCCACGGTTGTCGAATAAGTGCTTCGTTACCAGTTACTCCACCCAAATCAGTTTTCTTAACCTCCCAAGGGGTAAGAACCTGTTGCTGACCTAATCCGGGTATTTCGCTGCTGACTGGTAATGGTGGCAGTGGTCTGGGCTTGATATTCTTGTCATACCAGCCATATTTCATGACAGCATCAACCATGGCCCGTACGTTTTCAGGTTTGGAATTTACCGGAAGATAGCATCCTCCACCCATCATATAGCCGCCACCTACACCAAGCTTTTCACATAATATTTTAACCCTGGCATCAATCTCCTCCGGCGTACCAAGAATAAACATCTGGCTGGGAATGCCGCCAGCGATACACATGTGATGACCAAATTCTTCTTTGGCCTTAAAAATATCACCCTGATCATCAATATCGCAGATTACCGAACCTTTTGGCAATTCTAACATATGATGCCAGTGCTTACCCCAATCCCCTTCCATATACAGCCTAATTTTATGCCCAGCGGCAATAATCATTTCCATTGTTTTCTTAAAAGAAGGCCAATAGAAGGTGTCAAATTGTTTTGGTGACATAAACGTCGGCTTATGCGTAGGTACAAATATTGGATACCGGCGTAGCGGATCGGCAGTCGCCAACGCATGTCGGGCCATAATAGGTGCCAATATATCGCATGCCTCCAGAACTTTGTCCGGCTGGCGGCGGATATCGCGAAGAATTCCAGTTAGACCGCGCAAAACATCACCAAGCAGGTCAAAGGGGGCGAGAAAGGCTCCGGTCATTGGTTGAGGCATACCGCACTGATTTTGTAATTGTATCGATCTATTGCGCATAATTTCAGCATACATGCCCTGTGCCATACCGGCTTTGAGGAAGGCAAAATGGGAACGAGTTGAACCTTTGTCCATTTCACTGAATACTCTTGGCAAAAATTTTTCCATCATAAATTGCCCCGAATTAGCAATTAATGCGTCATATTCATCAGCTAGCATATACTCGGCTTCGGAAAATTGAATAGCCACATGAGGAGCTAGATCGCGTCCGGGAAATTTATAAGTTTTAACACCAAGAACATCATAAATCGGAGCCCAGAAACGGTTATTTCGCAAGACATCAAACTCGGGATAATCGCGAATGAAATCCATTTCACTCTGAAGCCACTTTTGTGGATCATAAATAACTTCTTGGCCACTGGCTGTGTAAGACTCAGCAAAGTTATTACTTCCAATGGCAATTGGAATTCGATCCACTGGCTCCAATGCAATGGCGTTCTGATATCTACCTAACCGTTGTTCATAAATTTCTTTCATGTCTGTGGACATTTTGACATCACTCTCTTCCTTTATATATTTATATATTTGCTTAAGCACCTGCAGCATTTATAACGAATTACCGTCATTATACTTAAGGTTTACCAATCATCATTGTTACTAAACATCCCCCTCTCTGTGATAATTTAATCATGTTACATTAATTTTTGAATAGTCGCCTACATGTCTACACAAGTATACTTCTAGGTTTACTGCAAAAATCCTGCTATCCATTAGCTGTTTTTTTAAAAAATTTCTAATATTTAAATAATATTTGACAATCGCTGAGGTCGTAACGGTCTCACTATAGCATTATG
>JAGGAC010000024.1 GCA_017889635.1 Bacillota bacterium
ACTGAAGTTAAGGGAGATAACGCTGAATTAGCAAGGGGGATGGCGGCTTATTACGCCGAACAGGCGCGGATGGCGAGGAAGAAGTGAGGGAGAATGGTGGTTATGGCGGTAAAAGAGCCCTCGCCTAAAACTGATTTGTTTTAAGCGGGACTCTTCTTTGCTATTATAAATGGCTGCGTTTAATGTTTGCTGCCAAGCAGGTGATTGACAAACTGTCGTGCTACTCGGCCGGAACGGCCGGATCTAGAAAGCTCCCAGCGCAGGGCGGCTGTCTTGAGTTCTTGTTCTGGAAGGTTAACAGAGTTTCGTTTGGCAATGCCTTCGACTATGCGAAGAAATTCGTTTTGGTCTGGGGCTTGATAAGTTAGGGTAATGCCAAATCTATCGGCCAAAGAAATTTTTTCTTGTACAGAGTCTGCGCTGTGGATGTCTTGGGTGTCGGAGCGGTCATCCCAGCTTTCTTTTATAAGATGGCGACGATTTGATGTGGCGTATAGTAGCACATTATCAGGGCGAGCTTCAATGCTGCCATCGATAATTGATTTGAGGTACTTGTAATCTGTTTCGGCTTCTTCAAATGAAAGATCGTCAAGGAAGATAATGAATTTGGAATTGCGGTTTTTCAGGGTCGCTATGATGTTGCTGAGTGAACGAAGTTGGTGCTTTTGGACTTCAACTAACCTAAGACCGTCGGCGTAGTAGCGGTTAATGAGAGCTTTGACTGATGATGATTTTCCGGTGCCGCGCGATCCTGCTAAGAGAACGTTATTGGCTGGCCTGCCAGCAAGAAAGGCTTCGGTGTTTTGAACCAGGACTGCTTTTTGTGATTCATAGCCGATGATTTCGTCAAGCTCAATGGTGTCAGGGTGGGCTATACCCACAAGCCCTGTATTTTCTTCCCAACGAAAGGCTTTAAATCCTTTCAGGGGTCCGCTTCCATAAATGGTATAGTGGTGAATAAGTTTATCGGCAAGACTATGCGGGGTAACCTCAGTTGAAGATAAAATATACTCTTTTAGCGCTGCGAAGCCAGGGGTAACTAAGGAAGTGGTTGGTGAAAAGTTGCTAACTAGGTTATGCGTGTCTTTTAGAGGGGATGATTTGAGAAAGGCTAACAATATTTCTAAATCGTGAATGACAGCATGTTTAAGGCTATGTCCAATTTGTCCACGGGATTTTTCTAGTGTAGAGGTTAGGACGTTTTCATCGTTAATGATATGGTGGATAAGGTAGCTTTGCCAAAGGTTGCCGTCTAAACCAAATTTTTCAGCTGCCCGGATAAGGCCAGCGTCAAGCTCATACTCTAGTTCCGGTTCTTTATCTGATATAACAAGAACCATCATTTTATGGATTAGCGGGTCGGATAAAAGGTTGCGATATATGACAAGGTTAGTGAGTTGAGTAGTGTGTTTCATCAGAAGATTGACCTCCAAATCAAAAATAAGGACTACTTTTTAGAATAAGTGAATAAAAACGTTGGCTACAGTATAAAAGTCGTAGCAGTTATTGTCAATGATTTTTGCTTAGTCCGTTCCTGCGCGAATGTGCAGCAAGAGGTATTTTATGCTATAATATATGAGCAGGATCGGGGAATGAGGTGAACTCAGTGGGGAATATTAAAATAGTAGCGGAAAATCGTAAAGCGCGGCACGATTATCATATTCATGAGAATTATGAAGCTGGGATAGCCTTGACTGGTACTGAAGTCAAATCCCTTAGGGCTGGAAAGGCTAATCTTAAAGATAGTTACGCTCGGATTGATAATGGTGAATTGATGCTGCATAACATGCATATTAGTCCGTATGATCAGGGAAACCGCTTTAACCATGAGCCGCTTCGTACTAGAAAACTACTGATGCATCGGTATGAGATAAATAAATTGATTGGTAAGACTAAGGAAAAGGGCTATACCTTGGTGCCGCTCAAACTTTATCTTACAAGAGGTAAGGTGAAGTTGGAACTTGGTTTGGCGACAGGGAAAAAGACTTATGATAAGCGGCAGGATATTGCGGAGCGGGATGCCAAAAGGGAAGTGGCCCGGGCTTTTCGCGAAAATCAGAAGGAATAGTTTACGGAAAAGAGTTTTTGTGGTATAATACTTTTTACATTGCTATTATATTGTTCGCGTGTATCGTTATAGTAGCGTTTTGTTAATATGGGGGCGTACTGGCTTCGACAAGGGTGGTTGTGGCATGGGTAGCGAGCCGGGGTTCCATCTGCCCGCAATACGGTGGATCTTAAAGTAAACGCAAATAACGAATACGCTTTAGCAGCTTAATGCTAACGTCCTGCCTACGCTTGCCCGTGGCCTAGGATAGGGCGTCAATTAACGGGATACCTGAAGCTCAATTCTCGGAGGGCCGACTGGAAAACTTTATCGAGATAGCGCCAGAGAAGCTTGTCTATGAGCGTCAAAGGGGCGAATTTTAAAACATAGACTGCGCTCGGAGAAGCCTATGTAGCAATATCTTTGGACAGGGGTTCGATTCCCCTCGCCTCCACCAATTAAGCGCAAAACGAAATACAACATCAATTTCGTTTTGCTTAACGATAACAGAATCAATTACTGTATGGATAATGTCCCTGACTTGGTCAGGGCTTTTTTCATTTAATGAAAAAGATTTAAGTATAGCTATTACTTGGTCGTTAGTCATATTGCGGTAAACGTATAGCTGTGACATTTGCTGAGTTTGATTTTCAATTTCCGAAAGGCGGCAAGTTTTTCTTTGATTAAAGGGTTGAGTCCAGTTTCGTCAATTGCGGAAACTAAATTATAGATCTTCTTTGTTAACTCTTTCTTTTGATTTTGAAACACAGTTAATTCTTGCGTGGCTTCCTTACTAGACTCAGCAATTGCTCGATTGATACTTTCTGTTAAGAGAGGGATATTTTCATCTGAAAATTGTTGCTTGATATAGTCAAAAACAACAGCTTCAATATCTTCATTTTTAATACGAGCATTACCACAACTGTTGTTACGCTGCTGTTTATCGCAGCGGTAATAACTGTATTTATTTCCCCGGGAAGTAACCTTTGAACCGGACATTATAGCGCCACATTCACCGCAATGAACTAAACCACTTAAAAAGTAAGTCTCTTTTGCAGTATAAGCACCGGGGGGACGTTTAGTGAAATGACTTTGGACGTTGTTAAATGTATCAACATCGATTATTGGGGGAATTTTCCCTCCAATTTCAACCATATTCTCGCTGTCTTTGTGTTATTACGTTTTTCGGAAAAACGGATAATATTGAGCGCGCAGCACTATCGACTTATAGATATATGGGAGCGACAATTTCTTTCCAAGTTATTGGTATGGTTGTACCCCTAGTCGTGTTTGTAAGCAACAGACCGAATGGAGACAGGGTTTCTCTTGTCGGCATTGCACTTGCCGTAATTGTATTGATTTGCTATATACTGTGTTACAAGCTGACAACTGAACGGGTTCATGATGCGAAAATGATGAGTGCCTTTTACGGCTTAGGAATCATTATAATGTTCATGATTGTTCCTATGGTGATACAGCTTATTAAAAGATTGGGGGTAAAAGAGGTTGCGGCAGGCGGTTTATTGTTTTCTGCGGTAATGTATTTAATTCTGTTCTTATTGCCAATAACCAATGTATATTTGTATCTAGTACTGGTCTTTATAGCTGAGTTTGGCAAGAACTTTTTCCTGTACACTCTTTGGGCAATGGTAAACGATGTTATTGATTATCATGAGTATACTACCGGAATTCGTGAAGTAGCTACTATTTATTCAGTATACATGTTTATTGGAAAGTTAGCCCAGGCATATCTGCATGTTGTACAGATGGCTTATAATGTCATCTGCTTTTGGTATGTTTAAATCAAAAAAATAGCGTTCACCACTTTTTGATACATTAACCTGCTCTTAACTACTTAACTTAATGACATTGACTTTAAAGGGTGCATATCATTATTTTCAGGGTAGCTCCTTTTGTAATTTCGATTGACTAAGATGTACTCTTGCAACTAAAAAATTATACCAGTTAATCGACTTTATAATCGCCCAAAAGGTGTTTTTCGACAATATTAGTGGTAATATTCAAAAAAAGTGATAAAAATATATTAGAAAAAGGTTTGGGTTGAGAATATGGCTAAGTGGAAAATTCTCTTGAATTTCATTGCGGAGGCGCATGAAATATTTAGGAGAAGGTTATAAGTTTTCATATATTGGGGGTGTTTCTTCAAGCCCTTAATGGTTCCCTTATGCCGTTTTACTGGAGGTGTCCATTATCGAATGGTATGTATTACGTACTGCTTGTGGTAAAGAGGATGCGGTTTTAGTGATCTTACGAAAGATGTTTTTTGAAGTAGAGTTTATTTATCCCAGGAGGAGAGTAAGTTGGCGGAAACAGGGACGGATTATTGATTTACTCAGACCCTTATTTGAAGGCTATTTATTTGTTGTGTGTCCCAAGGAGAGGATTACGTTATTTGACCAATTATTGCGAATGAGCAAATTGAATATTGCTTGGTTGGTATATAGCGCTGGGACTTTAGTTCCGATTCTTAATGCCGAACGACAGTTAATTCAGCAGTTGATCGGGAGTGACGGAATCGTGGATGTGAGTATGGTTAAGAACCGAAATAACCAACTGGAGATAGTTAACGGACCTTTGGTTGGATTAGAGAATATAGTAAAAAAGGTTTCGCGTAGAAAACGGCGGATTACGGTAGAAATACCGATATTTGAAGAGAAAAGAGACATAGAGTTAGAGGGAATTTTAGTAGATACTGATATTAAGGAAGGTCGATTAACATGAATACAGTTCGTACGTTAAATGATTGGATTCCATATCGGAGGTCGAGCAGAAAAAGCCGGTTGCGGCTTTTTTGTTTTCCTTATGCAGGCGGTAGCGCTTCGGTATTTCGGGAGTGGCTTGATTCTTTTCCGCCGGAAGTAGATGTTTGTCCTGTTCAGTACCCTGGTAGAGAAAAAAGAATGGCTGAGGTACAATTTACATTAATGGAACCGCTAATCGATGCGTTAGTTAAAGGTTTATTACCGGAAATTAATATTCCGTTTGCATTTTTTGGACATAGTCTAGGTGCTTTAATCAGTTTTGAATTGGCTCTTAGACTTCAAAAAAGAGGCATTAACCCTATTCGTTTATTTATATCTAGTTATCGTGCTCCTGTAATCGCGAAAAGAAAATCCCCGATGCATTTATTGCCAGATGCTGAATTTGTAGAGAGATTGCGCAAATATAATGGTACTCCGGAGGCTGTATTAAGCAATTGTGAATTAATGCGGGTGTTATTGCCTACTCTCAGAGCCGATTTCGCGCTTCATGAGACATATGTATATTCATCTGGTGCTCGGCTGAGTTGCCCAATTTCCACTTATGGCGGAATAGAAGATCCGGAAGTGAATTATAATGATTTAAAATTATGGGAGGCGCAGACTACACAAAGTTTTAAATTAAAAATGTTCCCAGGAGACCATTTTTATATACATAACAGCCGTAGTGGGTTAGTTGCTTCTATTACTAACGATTTAATGCTTGATTATAGAAAATGCTATATAGAGCAAGATGGTATAAACACCGGAACGGGTGTTTAAGTCGGTGGCTAAATAGCCAAATAAATATATATTTCTAGGTTAGATAAGCATTTAGCCTAGAGCATTGAGGTGGGGACAATTTGTTTAAGGAGAATAGAATTCCAGTTTTAGTACAGATAACGGGTATGTTTGGACTAATTATAGTTTTGTTTGTGTTAGCAGTTGGTTTTTCTGTTTATAATTTTACAATTATTTCAAGGGAGGTTAAAAATGTTTCATCGCAAACAGTTCCACGACTGATAGTAACTAAAGACGCGCATAGGTTATTTACTAATGCTTTATTAAATATGCGTGGTTTTATACTGTATGGTGGTGAATCAGCTTATGAAGCAAGCTATCGTGATGATATAGTTAAAGCAACAAGCGAAGTGCAAAGTTATCGAGATGCTTCAACAGAAAAAGATACTCAAGAGCAAAGTGGAAAACTTCTGCAAGAATTAAAAGATTACCAAGTAATTGGTGAAAAAATAATTGCCGCCAAAAAGATAAATGCTTCTAATCTAAGTGAACTAACTACACAAGGAAGAATTTTGGTGGATAAGATTAACGAAGATTTTTCTAAACTAGCGACAGTGCAAGAAGCCTATTTTAATACTAGAACAGAAAAAATGATTAATGATATTGATGGTACTAATATAAAAACAACGATTATTTCATTACTTACTTCCATTTTAAGTGTGATAATAGCATTTTTATATGCTAATAGATTATTAAAGCGTATTGCCATATTAAACGATGTAATAGCCCGAATTGGGCTATTAGATTTGACGCCTAGCTGTTATAAAGTCTCCACAAATGATGAATTTGGCGATATGTTAATACAGCTTGAAGAAACTAAGACCCATGTTTGCGAAACGGTTACTAATGTTCAAGAGTCAGCTTCAGTTTTAGCGGCTTCTTGTGAAGAATTGACTGCGACTACGGATGAATTTTCCCGGTCGGCTGAATTTGTCTCAGGAAATATAATTGATATTGCTGCAAGTACAAGTGAGTCAGCAACGAATATTGCAAATGTTTCAACGACAATAGGCGAAGTATCAGCTAGTGCAGGGAAATTAAGTGCAGGAAATATACAAATAGACGAAAGTACTCAAGATGCGGTAGCAGAGTCGCAAAAAGGCATGGAATTATTGGAAGCCGTGGTGACACAAAATCAAACTATTTCAATTTCAATGGGTAAAATAGGAAATACGGCAAATGCGTTAAATAAATCATCTGAGCAAATTAAAATGATTGTTGATGTTATTTCAAGTATTGCAAGTCAGACTAATTTACTTGCATTAAATGCAGCAATTGAGGCTGCGCGTGCTGGCGAAGCCGGAAAGGGTTTTGCAGTGGTTGCTGAAGAGGTTAGAAAACTAGCTGAGCAATCAGAGAATTCAACGCGAGAAATATCAGCTATTATCCAAAACATTAGTAATGAGATAAGCAATATGATGGCTATATCAGGCACTGCGGTAACTGAAACTGAAAAAGGTAAGGAGTTTGCTGTTACTACGAAGCAAGGCTTTGAAAAGATTATTGACCAACTAGGAAAGGTTAGTAACAGCATCAAGGAAATGGCACAGGCATCTGAAGGTATTGCTCTAGGAACACAGGCAGCGGCTGTAAATATTCAAGCGGTTAGCGAAAATGTATCATCCAATTCCGGTAAGATTCAAACTGTGGCTGCTGCCACAGAGGAACAAACTGCTAGTATGACTGAAGCAGCTAGGAATATTGCTGAACTGGCCAATTTAGCTGTTAAAATGAATGAGGATGTAAGTAAATTTAAAGTCTAGGCTTGAATTGTAGTGGTAATACTGGTTAAAACAGCTAGAAATGTGATACTGTGTCAACAAGTTAGCGCCTTAGGGCGTTTAATTTTTTTGTTTGCCGATGAATTAATTAGGCTGCTTTAGCAGTTTTAGAAATTGGAGGTAGATTTATGAAGATGGCAGTTGCTGACTCGCTGGAAAAAATCTTATCACTGGTGGAACTTCTACGATATCGGGCGTTTAAGCATCCGGAAAAACGGGTATACACTTTTTTGTCTAGCGGAGAAACTGAAGGAAGTCACTTGTCTTATAAGGAGCTTGACATACGGGCTAGAGCTGTCGCAGCCTTTTTGCAAAGTCTTAATTTAGAGGGCGAACGTGCGCTGCTTATTTATCCAGCGGGATTAGATTATATTATCGCTTTCATGGGCTGCCTGTATGCTGGTGTTGTTGCTGTACCTGCTTATCCGCCAAGGCTTAACCGCAATTTATTAAGGCTCAAGAATGTTGTAAATGATTCAAACGCTAAGGCCGTGCTGACTACCTCGACAATTATTTCCAAGTTTGAACCGTTGATTGCTCAAACATCCGGGTTATCAGAAGTGGAATGGCTAATGACTGATGAAATCAATACGGCAATAGCAGGTCGATGGAAGGAGCCGGAAATAACGAAAGACACACTGGCGTTTTTGCAGTACACTTCTGGCTCGGTAGGAGTACCTAAGGGCGTGATGGTAAGTCACGGCAATGTTCTTAATAACGAAAAGCTGATACAGACGGCTTTTGAGCTTGATGAAGAAAGTACTATTGTTGGATGGCTGCCTATTTATCACGATATGGGATTGATGGGTAATGTACTGCAAGCTCTTTATCTTGGAAGTACCTATGTTTTTATGTCGCCAGTAGATTTTTTGCAAAAGCCATACCGGTGGCTGAAAGCAATTTCCGACTATAAGGGAGTTTTGAGCGGTGCTCCGAATTTTGCTTATGAGTTGTGTATTAATAAGATTACCGAAGCGCAAAAGGAAACACTGAATCTAGTTTCCTGGAAAAAAGCCTTCAATGGAGCAGAACCTGTCCGCTATGAGACAATTGAGCGGTTTGCGGCAACGTTTGCGTCGGTTGGTTTTCGCCAAGAAGCGGCGTACCCTTGTTATGGTATGGCTGAAACAACGTTAATGGTTTCTGGCGGTGCCGTCAGTGAACTTCCTGCATATGGAAAGTTCAGTTCAGAAGAGCTTGAAAAAAATGTTGTTTCTATCGGTAGTAGCGAAAAAGATCGAATGTTAGTAAGTTGCGGACACGCTTGGCTGGATCATAAGCTTGTTATTGCTGATCCTAAGAAATTATGCCGTTGCTCGGCTGATAGAGTAGGGGAGATATGGGTTTCTGGGTCTAGCGTTGCTCAAGGGTATTGGAATAAGCCTGAGATTACTGAGAGCACTTTCAGGGCTTACCTTGCCGACAGCGGAGAAGGTCCCTTTTTGAGGACTGGCGATCTCGGGTTTATTCATGAGGGGGAGCTTTTTGTTACCGGTCGTCTTAAAGATCTTATAATTATACGGGGCACAAACCATTACCCCCAAGATATAGAGTTAACTGTGGAAAAATGCCATCAAGCTATTCGACCAGGCGGCTGTGCCGCGTTTTCTATGGAAATTGACGGCGAAGAACGTCTGGGTATTGTTGCTGAAATTGAACGGCAATACCGCCCACGCGGGAACAAGAGTCAAGTTAGTAGCAATGAAAATGGCCAGAACAAAGTTCTGGAAGAAATTTATTCTGCAATTAAGCAGGCTGTATTTACAAATCATGAGCTTCAGGCTGATAACATATTGCTGCTTAAGCCAGGAAGTATTCCCAAAACTTCAAGCGGCAAAATTCAACGTCATGCCTGTCGCAATGGCTTATTAGACGGAACGCTGAGTGCTGAAAGGGGACTAACGAATGGGTAAAGGACAGCGCGGAGCAATGAGAGAAGTCAATATGAAAGCCACATGTGCCAAGGATACAAAAACAAGTAATGAAATTGAGAAATGGCTAAGGTTACGGTTAGCTGAACGGTTAAAGGTGGAACCAAGCAAGATTGATATTTGCGAACCTTTATATAATTACGGGCTAGATTCATCCTCAGCGGTCACTATTACTGGGGAAATGGGAGAATGGCTAGGCCAGGATATTTCTCCAACCTTGGTATGGGATTACCCTACTATTGAGGATATTACCAGATTTTTAACTTTAGGTACCGGAGATTCTGCGATTAAAAATGCGGTAAGTCAGAATAGTACGGCAGAGCCGATTGCGATTATCGGTATTGGCTGCCGTTTTCCCGGTGCTGAAGGACCGGAAGCTTTCTGGAGTTTGCTAAAAAATAACATCGATGTAATCACCGAGACCCCGATTCAACGTCGTGTTCAGGGAAAAAATGCTAGTTGGGGCGGGTATCTTAATAATATTGATGAATTTGACGCCCGATTCTTCGGTATTTCACCGCGGGAAGCTGCTGAGATGGATCCACAGCAACGTTTATTGCTGGAAGTATCATGGGAGGCATTGGAAGATGCCGGACAGATTCCTGAGCGCTTAGTTGGTCAGCCTGTAGGCGTATTTATTGGTATTTCCGGTTACGATTATGGGGCGATGTTAAGAAACTTTTCGGATACAGATATTTACGCTGCTACCGGTAATGCTCTGAGTATCGCTGCCAACCGTATTTCCTATTTATTTAATTTTCAAGGGCCTAGTTTGGCAATTGATACTGCGTGCTCATCCTCTTTGGTAGCAGTACATCTGGCTTGCCAAAGCTTGCGAAATGGGGAATCAAAGCTTGCTCTGGTTGGCGGGGTCAATCTTTTGCTATCACCGGATGTTACGGCGGCATTTGATAAGGCCGGCATGTTGTCGTCTGATGGCAGATGCAAGACTTTTTCCGCAGAAGCAAACGGCTATGTTAGAGGCGAGGGGGCGGGAGTTGTGGTGCTCAAGCCATTATCTAAGGCGCTTCATGACGGGGATTCGATTTATGCATTAATTCCAGGCAGTGCTGTTAATCAAGACGGACGTAGTAACGGGTTGACAGCTCCAAACGGCCCCGCTCAAGAAGCAGTACTGCGGGAAGCATACCAACGAGCCGGTGTATCTCCTGGTGAAATTCAGTATGTTGAGGCTCATGGAACAGGCACTTCGCTGGGTGATCCTATTGAAGCCAAAGCATTAGGACGGGTACTTGCTGAAGATAGGTTGCCGCAGAATCGTTGCTTGATTGGTTCAGTTAAGACCAATATTGGGCACTTGGAAGCTGCTGCGGGGATGGCGGGGTTGATTAAAGTTGCTTTGGCTCTGAAGCATCGTGAAATTCCAGCAAGCCTTCATTTTGATAAACCAAATCCATATATTCCTTTTGAGAAATTGCCTTTATGTGTACAAACAGAAACTGGACCATGGCCGAATATGTCTTCTTCACTGCTGGCCGGGGTAAGTTCCTTTGGGTTTGGCGGAACTAATGCTCATGTGGTTTTGGAAGGTTTTCAGGCTAGTTCTTTAAAAAAACACAGTATGACCAGTTATTTCCCGCGAGCGGAGCACCTCTTCGCTATTTCAGCAGTGGATCAGAAAGCTTTGCGTGAATTGGCGCAGTCCTATCGTGATTATATGAGCAGGTCGGACAGTAATATATCAATAAAGGATATATGTTATACTGCCGGAAATCGTCGGAAACACCATGATTATCGTATGGCGATGGTTGTACGTTCCAGACAAGAGATGGTTGAATACCTAGATAATTACCTTAATGGTGAAGCGATGCCTGCTTATCAACTCGGACAGAGGACTCACGGCAATTCTTCCAAGGTGGTTTTCGTTTTTTCTGGGCAAGGGTCTCAATGGTGGGCAATGGGACGAGAACTTTTCCAAGAGGAACAGGTATTTAGAGAAATTATTGAAGAATGTGATGAATTATTTCGTTGCCATGTGGATTGGTCATTGATTACTGAATTAACAGCAGAAAAATCAGAGAGTCGTTTGGATCAAACGGAAGTTGCTCAACCGGTTCTCTTTGCAGTGCAAGTAGCTTTGGCCAAGTTGTGGATGTTATGGGGTATTCAGCCGGCAGCCGTTGTCGGTCATAGTATGGGTGAATTGGCAGCGGGGTATATTGCCGGAGCTTTGAGTCTTTCTGATGCGGTTCGGGTCATTTTCCATCGCAGCAGACTTATGCAGAGAACGACTGGCCAAGGAAAAACAGTGGCGGTTGAGCTTGCTTGGGATGAGGCCGAATTATTGCTTGCTGGGTATGAAGATAAAATTTCTATTGCCTGTTATAATGGGCCAACATCACTGGTTTTATCAGGCGAACCTGCTGCTATGAATGAAATTATGGCAAAGTTGGAGCAAATGAACGTATTTTGCAAGGCGTTGCCTGTAGACTATGCTTTTCATAGTTATCAAATGGAGCCGTTAAAGGATGAATTAACAGCATCTCTAAAGGGGCTGCAGTCAGAAGTTGCTGTGCTTCCTATTTACTCAACGGTTACAGGAAAGGTTATAAATGGCCAGCAACTTAACTCAGCTTACTGGGTAAAAAATCTCCGAGAACCGGTACTTTTTGCTACAGCGGTGGAGCATTTGGTGGAAGATGATTACAATGCATTTTTGGAGATAAGCCCGCATCCTGTACTCGCAGGTGCGGTTAGGCAAAGCTTAAACAAGCTGGGAAAAGAGGGTATCATACTGCCCAGTTTGCGCAGGCAAGAACCAGAGCGAGCTTGCCTGCTAAAGTCTTTGGGAGGTCTTTATACAAAAGGCTATCAAGTAAACTGGGATGGTCTTTATCCTGAAGGTGGTAAGTGCATTGCTCTACCGAAATATCCTTGGCAGCGGGAACAATACTGGTTTGAAATGAAAGAGCATAAACCAATTTTTACAGTTGATAAGTTTAATGTTTCTGATAAAATTGACCGTTGGTTATATAAGGTGGAGTGGAAGCCTAAAGAGTTAAGGACATATGAAGAGCAGGCTTATGAACGTCGGGCTCAAGGAACTTGGTTAGTTTTTGCCCAACGAGATGGTATTGGCGAGTTGGCAGCCCAACGTTTGGTAAAACAGGGCGAAAAGGCAATTGTGGTTTATCCAGGAGAAGCCTTCGAGTGTTTAGCAGAAGGCGTGTTTAGTATAAGGCCGGATCGCAAGAATCTTGACAGGCTTGTGAACACTGCTTTTGATTCTGACTGGGACGGTTGTCAGGGAATTTTACATACATGGGGTATTGGCTCGGGGGATAATGACAAGATAATTCAAGCTGACTTGGAAAAAAGTCAGACTATGGGTTGTCGGCATGTCCTTGAGCTAATTCAGGGTATTAAGGAATCTAAAAAAGAAGTGATTCGAAACTGGCCGCGTTTATGGATTGTTACTAGGGGAAGTCAAGCTGTTAGTATTGAGGGTGAAATTGTCGATTTTACCCAAGCGCCATTATGGGGCTTGGGAAGGACAATTGCGGTTGAAGAACAGGAGCTGTGGGGCGGTTTGGTGGATTTGGATCCCAATATGTTGGATGAAAATTCCGCCCAAATGTTAGTAGAAGATATACTCGTTTCAAGTGGAGAAGATCAAGTTGCTTATCGACAAGGAACACGCTTTGTAGCCAGATTGAAACAGCAGAGTCTGGGTGGGGAAAAAGATCGTTCTATTGGGTGGCAGACAAACGGCACGTATTTGATAACCGGTGGACTCGGCGATTTAGGTTTAACGGTTGCCAAATGGATGGTGAAGCAAGGTGCCAGAAGACTGATTTTGTTGGGGAGAAGCAAGTTGCCGCCGCGTAGTGCCTGGGATAAAGTTTGTGAGACCAAAGATCATTTGGCCAATAAAATCGATACTATTAAAGAGTTGGAAGCAATGGGAGCCAATATTCATTTAGCCGCAGTCGACGTAGCAGATGCAGAGCAAATTGAGACTTTTCTTACAAAATTCCAGGGAGAAAGTTGGCCGCCGATAAGAGGCGTTGTTCATGCTGCCGGGATTGTGGATAACCAATTATTGGCGACATGTAACCCAGATGCTTTTTATCAAGTCTTAAGACCTAAAGTTGAGGGGGCTTGGTTGCTCCACCAATTATTGAAGGATGTCCCTTTGGACTTCTTTATCTTATTCTCGTCAAACTCAGCGTTGCTTAGTTCTCCACGCTTGGGCAGTTATGCGGCGGCAAACGCTTTCTTGGATTCTTTGGCACATTATCGGCGTAGTGTTGGATTGCCTGCGTTAAGCATTAACTGGGGGCCCTGGGCTGAAATCGGTATGGCGGCGCGGTTTGATATATTGTCGTCGACTACCGGCATGGGTATTAGCTCAATATCACCAGAGCAAGGACTAGAAATGCTAGGATTTTTGATTGGTAAGGATATAACCCAGGTTGCAGTTATGGAGATAGATTGGGTGCGCTGGAAGATGGTTAGCCAGCAGGATGGGAAAACCGGGTTGTTGGCGGATTTATTGCAGGAAGAAGGTAATTTGGTCAAAGCTATCGGCAATGTCAGCGATCAAGACACCTCTATTCGCCAGGCACTTATAGCCGCTAACAAAAGTGAGCGCTATAAACTTTTGGAAAAGTATCTTTGCGATCAGGTTGCACAGGTGCTACGGCTAGCTAATTCCAAACTTGATGTCAGTGTATCGTTAACCAGTTTAGGGCTTGATTCCATAATGGCCGTCGAGTTAAAGAACAGAATTGAAAAAGCGCTGGATATAATTGTTCCGATGGTAAATTTTTTACAAGGACCAAGTGTTACAGAGTTAGCTGCTCAAATTCAAACGCTGTTGACGTTAGATTCTGAAATTGCGGTTATTCCTATAGCTCCTAAGCAGGAAGTTTATCCAGTATCATCGGCGCAAAAACGAATGTTTATTCTAAATCAGTTCGAAGTAAATGATACTTCCTACAATAATTCTGTGGCCTTTATGATAGAAGGCGCTCTGGATATACCGCGCTTTGAGAATGTGATTAAATCGCTCATTCAACGGCATGAAACATTACGTACTTCTTTTGAAATTATTGACGGGGAAACTGTACAAAGAATTCATGAGTCGATTGAGTTTGCAATCGACTTTATTCATGGGGCTGAAAGAGATATACCTAATATTATACAAGAATTTGTGCAGCCCTTTGATTTAAGCAAAGCTCCGCTCTTTAGAGTCGGGCTGGTCGAATTGACTAAAACAAAATATATGGTGGTGTTCGACATGCACCATATCATATCCGATGGCGTGACAGCAGCTATTTTTATAAAAGAGTTGGCAAGCCTCTATGAAGGCCTGGAATTACCGGATCTGAGAATACAGTACAAGGATTTTGCTATTTGGCAAAATAGTGTGTTTCAGACTGAAGATTTTAGGAAACAGGAAGAATACTGGCTGCAAAATTTTGTGGGAGAACTGCCGGTATTGAATATGCCGAGCGATTATCCAAGGCCGCCGGTTAGAAGCTTCGAGGGAGCGGTGCAACAGTTTTCCCTGGATGAAAAATTGACGGGAGAACTAAACAAACTTTCCAGGGAAAATGGTACGACTCTGTATATGGTGCTCTTGGCAGCGTATAATGTCGTATTGGCTAAATATACCGGTCAGGAAGATATTGTTGTCGGCTCGCCGATTGCGGGACGCCAGTACGCTGATTTGCATAATATTATTGGTGTATTTATAAATACGCTGGCGATGCGCAACTTTCCGGAAAAAGATAAAAGCTTCCTGGAATTTTTGCAAAAAGTCAAAGAGAATGCTCTTTCAGCCTATGAACATCAGGATTACCCATTCGAAGAACTAGTTGATAAACTGGATATACCAAGAGATTTAAGCCGGAATCCATTGTTTGATACCATGTTTGCCTTACAAAGCGTGGATATGGCGGAACTGACAATTGGCAGCTTGAGATTTTCACGTTATGAATTCTACAATAGAATTGCAAAATTTGATTTGACAGTAGAAGCGATAGAAAGAAACAATCGGCTAGATTTTACACTGGAGTATGACACTAAACTGTTTAAGCAAGAAACCGTGCAAAGATTGAAAGGACATCTTGAAACTGTCCTGAAAGCCATCGTAGAACAGCCTGAGATCAAATTGGCAGACATTGAGCTTGTGTCTGAAGCTGAAAAACAACAGCTCCTTTTTGATTATAACAATACAAAAACAGATTATCCGAAGGATAAGACTATTCAGGAAATATTTGAAGATCAGGTCGCAAAGAATCCCGATAATATTGCCATAGTATTTAAAGAGCAGAAACTTACTTATAAAGAACTAAACAATAAAGCTAATAAACTGGCGTTGGCATTAAGAAACAAGGGAGTAAAAGCGGGCAGAATTGTCGGTATGATGGTGGAACGTTCGCCGGAAATGATAATCGCCATTATGGGGATATTGAAGGCCGGAGGGGCATGTCTGCCAATTGATCCGGAGTATCCGGAGGAGAGAATCAGCTACATACTGGAAGATAGCAGGACTAATATTTTATTGACTCAACGGCATTTGGTGCAGACAATCGCCTTTGCAGGAGATATTATTGCTGTAGATGCCCAGGAATTATACCAGGGCGAGGCTGAGAATCCAATACAACAAAATACCGCACAGGATTTAGCCTATATAATCTATACCTCAGGATCGACAGGTAAACCTAAAGGCAATTTGACGATGCATCACAATGTCGTTCGGGTGGTAAAAGAGACAAATTATATTAAAGTCACGGATCATGATGTGTTACTGCAACTGTCAAACTACGCCTTTGACGGATCGGTATTTGATATCTATGGTGCACTTTTAAACGGAGCTAAACTGGTGTTGTTAGACAAGGAAACAGTGCTGGATATGGGGTGTTTAGCTAAGGTAATCGAGCAGGAAAAAGTAACCGCCTTCTTTATTACAACCGCCTTATTCAATACGTTAGTGGATGTAAATATTGAATGCTTGAAAAATATAAGAAAAGTACTGTTCGGCGGAGAGCAGGTTTCGGTGCGACACGTACAAAAGGCTTTCGAGTACCTGGGAAGCGGCAGGATAGTACATGTTTATGGTCCGACAGAGACGACGGTTTTTGCAACATATTACGAAGTAAACCATAGCGACCCCGGCGATTTAAGCGTACCGATTGGTGCTCCAATAGCTAATACTGTAATTTACATTTTGGATCAGGGCGGAAATTTGCAGCCTGTTGGTGTTCCAGGAGAATTGTGCATAGCAGGAGACGGCTTGGCTAGGGGATATTTAAATAGACCGGAACTGACAGCAGAGAAGTTTGTCGCAAATCCCTTTGCACCTGGGGAAAGAATGTATAGGACCGGTGATCTTGCCAAATGGCTGCCGGACGGAAATATTGAGTTTTTAGGCCGGATAGATCACCAAGTAAAAATCCGGGGCTTTAGAATTGAATTGGGTGAAATCGAAGCCGAAATCCTGAAGCATCCAGATATAAAAGAAACATGCGTTATGGCGAAGGACGATCCAACAGGTCAGAAGTATCTCTGCGCGTATGTTGTAGCCGAAGATGCATTTGATGCAAGGGAACTGAAGGCGTATTTGAGAAATCCGCTGCCTGATTATATGGTACCAACAAGCTTTGTCCAGCTTGAAAAGCTGCCGCTTACACCAAATGGGAAGGTCGACCGAAAGGTGCTGCCTGAGCCGGAGGGAAGAATGAGCGGTGCTTCGGAATACGTAGCACCACGCAATGAAGCCGAAGAAAAGCTGACGCGGATTTGGCAGGAAGTTCTAGGTGTTGAGAGGATCGGAATAGAAGATAACTTCTTTGAACTCGGCGGACAATCTCTAAAAGCGATAACCCTTGTCGCTAAAATCCATAAAACCTTTGGGGTCGAAGTACCGTTGCAGGAAGTATTTAAGGCTCAGACCATTAAAGCACTTAGCCAAATAATTCAGAATGTGGCGGAAACTGATTATATAGCAATAGAACCGGTAGCTGAAGCGGAATACTATCCAGTATCATCGGCGCAAAAGCGGATGTTTATCCTGAATCAGTTCGAAAATGGCGATACTGCCTATAATATGCCTGCGGCATTTAAGGTGGAGGGGGCTTTTGATAAAAAGCGGTTTGAAGAGGCCTGGGAAAAATTGGTTCAGCGCCATGAAGCATTAAGAACCTCTTTTGAATTAAGTAATGGTGAACCTGTACAAAGAGTTCACGAAGCGGTTGCGTTTAGCATCGGCCAACTTAAAGGCGCGGAGAAAGACATCCCCAGCCTTTTCCAAGCTTTTGTGCATCCCTTTGATTTAAGTAAAGCGCCGCTTTTTCGTATCAACCTGGTTGGAATAGCTGAAAACCAGTTTGTTATGTTCTTTGATATGCATCATATAATATCTGACGGTGTATCTATGGAAATTTTAGTCAAAGAATTGACAAGGTTGTATAAAGGAGAGGAACTTCCAGAACTAAGAGTTCAGTACAAAGATTTTTCGGCTTGGCAAAATAGCTTGTTTACAACGGAGCGTTTTAAACAGCAGGAAAAATACTGGTTGCAAACTTTTGACGGAGAATTGCCAGTACTAAGCTTGCCAAACGATTATCCAAGGCCGCAGGTTCGAAGTTTTGAAGGTGATCAGTATGAATTTGCGCTGGGCGAAGAAGTAACGGAGAAACTAAACAAACTGGTGGGGCAAACAGGCGTAACGATGTATATGGTGCTGCTGGCGGCGTATAATGTCATATTGTCCAAGTATAGTGGTCAGGAAGATGTTATTATCGGTACGCCAATTGCTGGTAGACCGCATGCTGATTTGGAAAACGTAGTGGGGATGTTTGTTAATACACTGGCAATGCGAAATTATCCGGCAGGAGACAAAAAGTTTACCGATTTTTTACAAGAAGTCAAAAAAAATGCGCTATCAGCATATGCGCATCAGGATTATCAGTTTGAAGAATTGGTGGACAAGCTGGATATACCAAGGGATTTAAGTAGAAATCCGCTGTTTAGTACACTATTTACACTGCAAAACATGGATATAGGTTTGCTGGAGATAGATAGTCTAAAGTTTTCAGCGTATGAACTGGACAATAATACAGCAAAATTTGATTTAACTCTACGGGCAATTGAAAGAAATAACCGACTAAACTTTACCTTGGGGTATTACAGCAGACTGTTTAAGAAAGAGACGGTTGAGCAGTTTGGACAGCATTTTGTTAATGTGTTAACAAGTATTGTAGAGCAACCTGAAGTAAGATTAGCGGAAATTGCACTACTGACCGAGGATGAAAGAAACCGGATTCTAGTTGACCTTAATAACACGAATATTGTCTATCCTAATAAAACAATCAAAGAATTATTCGAATTGCAGGTCAAAAGAAATCCGGATAGTATTGCTGTAACTTTTGTGAATCAGCACCTAACTTACCGGGAATTAAACTATAGAGCCAACCAATTCGCAAGAGTGCTAAGGAATAAAGGAGTAAAACCAAATAGCATTATTGGCTTAATGGCAAAGCGGTCTTTGGAAATGATCGTTGGAATAATGGGGATATTGAAAGCCGGCGGGGCCTATTTACCAATTGACCCTGAGTATGGGGCCGAAAGAATTGCCTATATGCTCGAAAATAGTCAATCTGAAATCGTTCTCACTCAAAACGATGTTATTTATAAGGTACCAAAAAATATTGTAATAATTGATTTTGCTGACGTGAGTATCGGGTGCGAAGATGGTACGAATCTCGATACTCTAAACCAACCGGAAGATCTAGCCTATGTAATCTATACATCAGGAACTACTGGACAACCAAAAGGAGTAATGATTGAAAATTGCAATGTAGTAAATCTAGTTTATGGCTTACAAGATTGTATCTACAATAAGTATGTTTCAAACCTAAATGTAGCATTATTATCACCGTACGTGTTTGATGCTTCAATCAAGCAGATTTTTCCGGCGCTTTTAAGCGGGCATAATTTGTGCATCGTGCCGGAAGATATCCGCTTTGACCGAAGTGGCTTATTGAACTTTTACCAGAAGACTAAAACAGATATTTCTGATGGGACGCCAGCGCATATTAGAGTATTAAATTCTATCTGTCGAGAGGGTGAATGTTTAAATGTAAAGGAATTTTTAATAGGCGGGGAAGCGCTGTCGGGTGCATTGGTGGGAGAATTCTGCAAAAATTTTAAGAACAGCAAAATTAACATTACTAATGTTTACGGGCCAACCGAGTGTTGCGATATTGCAACGCTCTATAAAGTTGATTGCGACGTAGCTAATAGCGGAGATATTGTACCCATCGGAAATCGGCTTCCAAATGTAAGAATCTATATATTGGGGAAAGATTTGGAGGTTCTTCCTTTTAACGCTGTGGGTGAGGTTTATATTAGTGGAAAAGGCGTTGGAAGGGGATATATAAATAACCTAGGACTAACGGCAGAGAAGTTTGTGGGAAATCCATTTATTATAGGTGAGAGGATGTACCGGACCGGGGACTTGGGGCGGCAATTGCCTGATGGAACCATAGAGTTTTTTGGCCGGGTAGATCATCAAGTAAAGATTCGAGGTTTTAGGATCGAACTAGGTGAGATCGAAGCGAAGCTTTTGGAGCATAAAGAAATAAAAGAAACGATCGTTGTTGCGCGAGAAGAAGTAAGTGGCAATAAATATCTTTGCGCGTATATCGTAGCAAACGGTGAACTCTCGGCTAAAGAACTAAGGGAACATTTAGGCAAAACATTGCCAGAGTATATGATACCGTCCTACTTCCTTCAACTTGAAAAGCTGCCGCTTACATTGAATGGTAAGATCGACCGAAAGGCGTTGCCCAAGCCGGAGGGGAGAATTAATACTTCGGCGGAGTATATAGCGCCGCGAAATGAAGCTGAAGAAAAACTGGCGCAAATCTGGCAGGATGTTTTAGGCGCTGAAAAGGTCGGGATTGAGGATAATTTCTTTGAGCTTGGCGGTCATTCATTAAAGGCGATAAATCTTGTTGCTAAAATCCATAAAGCCTTTGGCGTTGAAATACCTCTGCTGGGAGTATTTAAGGCTCAAACCATAAAAGAACTGATGGAAATGATAGCGGGTGCGGCTGAAACTGACTATGCCGCGATCGAACCGATCGCAAAGGCGGAATATTATCCGGTATCGTCGGCGCAAAAGAGAATGTTTATTCTGAATCAGTTCAAAGCAAGTGATACTACCTACAACATGCCAGCGGTTTTTAAAGTAGAGGGGAAATTAGATAAACAGCGGTTTGAAAATGCATGGAAAAAACTCATTGAGCGGCACGAAACGCTGCGGACATCATTTGTAGTTATCGAAGGTGAGCCTGTTCAAAAAGTTCATGATGGCGAGATTCAATTCACAATGGACGTGATTCAAGGGAATGAAGAGAATATACCGGGTATAGTTAAAGCATTTGTGCGGCCCTTTGATTTAGGAAAAGCTCCGCTTCTTAGAGTGGGGCTGGTCGAAGTTGCTGAAACCGAGCATATGGTATTGTTTGATATGCACCATATAATATCTGATGGTGTGTCCATGAGGATTTTAGTCAAAGAACTTACCAGACTATATGAAGGACAGGAATTAGCAGAGCTCAGGATTCAATATAAGGATTTCTCTGCTTGGCAGAATGGCGTGTTTAAAACTGAAGCCTTTAAGAAACAAGAAGAGTATTGGCTTAAAACTTTTAACGGTGAAATTCCAGCACTTAACCTGCCGAGCGATTATTCGCGACCGACGGTTAGAAATTTTGCCGGAGATCGGCTGAGTTTTACCGTAGGGGAAGAATTAACAGGAAAGTTGAATGACTTGGCGGGGCAAAACAGCGCAACGATGTATATGGTGCTGTTGGCGGCTTATAATGTTATGCTGGCTAAGTATAGCGGACAGGAAGATATTGTTATAGGGTCGCCAATTGCCGGTAGAGCGCATGCGGATTTAGAAGGTATTATCGGGATGTTTGTTAATACCCTGGCGATGCGCAACTTCCCGGAAAAAGATAAAAGTTTCAGAGCGTTTTTGGAAGAGGTTAAAGAAAATGCGCTGTCAGCCTATGAGCATCAGGATTACCAGTTTGAAGAACTGGTGGATAAGCTTGATATACCGAGGGATCTAAGCAGGAATCCGCTGTTTGACACCATGTTTGTTCTGCAAAATATGGATACCATAGCTCTGGAATTTAAAGGTTTGCGATTTTCTAGCTGTGAAATAGACAGTAAGATCGCGAAATTTGATTTAACTTTAGAGGCAGTGGAAAGAAATAACCACCTTGAGTTTACGCTGGAGTACGATACTAAACTATTTAAACAAAAAACGGTGGAAAGATTAGGTAGGCACTTTGTAAATGTGTTAGCTAGTATTGTAGAACAGCCTGAGATCAAGCTGGCGGATATCGATATAGTATCTGAGGCTGAAAAACGCCAACTACTTATTGATTTTAACGATACAAAAATGGCCTATCCGAAAGATAAGACCATCCAGGAACTTTTTGAAGAGCAAGTAGCTGAGAACCCAGATCATATTGCTGTAGTATTAGGAGAACAACAGCTTACGTATAAAGAACTTGACGCTAAAGCTAACCAACTGGCGCGAGTATTAAGAAACAAGGGGGTAGCATCGCCCTGCATTGTGGGTATTTTGGCTGAGCGGTCGCCTGAACTGATTACTGGGATAATGGGTATTTTGAAGGCCGGAGGAACATACCTGCCGATTGA
Source organism: Bacillota bacterium (assembly GCA_017889635.1). GTDB lineage: Bacteria > Bacillota > Negativicutes > Sporomusales > CTSoil-080 > CTSoil-080. The sequence continues at coordinate 22,034 of JAGGAC010000024.1, forward strand.
TCCGGAGTATCCAGAGGATAGAATCAGTTATATGCTGGCAGATAGCGAAAGCAAGATATTATTAGCACCGCGGCATTTAGCAGATAAGGTGGTTTTCTCTGGGGAAATTATCCATTTGGATGATCCTAGTCTGTATATTGGAGATTCCTCCCGACTATTTTTAGAGCGTAATCCTAGGGACTTAGCCTATGTAATTTATACTTCAGGTTCGACAGGCAAACCTAAGGGGGTTGAGATTGAACATACCAGTCTGGTTAACTTGGTATCTTGGCACCGACGCATATATAATATTAAGGCTGAAGATCGGGCCACCCTGCTGGCTGGGCAGGCCTTTGACGCTGCGGTTTGGGAAATCTGGCCGTATCTGACCTCGGGTGCCGGATTATACATTCCTGATAATAGAACTAGAGCTTTCACAACCGGTTTAATAAAATGGCTTAAAGACAACAAGATTACTATAAGCTTCATGCCGACGCCAATGGCCGAAGCGCTCATGAATGAAGAGTGGCCGCAGGAAATGGCGCTTCGGGCGCTATTAACCGGCGGGGATAAATTGCATTGCCGGCCCCAAGAGATGGCTTTTATGTTGGTTAATCACTATGGTCCAACTGAAAGCACGGTTGTTGCTACCTGGGGCACTGTCAATCCGGATGAGCCTGGAGATGTGCTTCCTTCTATAGGGCGACCGGTAGATAATACGCAAATCTATATTTTGGACAAAAATAACAAGTTGCAACCTGTTGGTGTACCGGGGGAAATGTGCATAGCTGGAGATGGTTTGGCTAGAGGCTATTTAAACAGAACGGAACTGACAGCAGAGAAGTTTGTCGTCAATCCCCTCGTTCCGGGAGAAAGAATGTATCGGACAGGCGATCTTGCGAAATGGCTGCCGGACGGGAATATTGAGTTTTTAGGCCGGATAGATCACCAAGTAAAAATCAGGGGCTTTAGAATTGAACTGGGTGAGATCGAAGCAGAAATTCTGAAGCATCCAGCCATAAAAGAAGCATGTGTTCTTGTAAAGGACGATGTAGGCGACCAGAAGTATCTCTGCGCGTATATTGTAGCCGAAGAAGCACTTGATGTAAGGAACCTAAAGGCGTATTTAAGAAAGCCACTGCCTGATTATATGGTGCCAACAAGCTTTGTTCAGCTTGAAAAGCTGCCACTTACGCCGAATGGGAAGATCGACCGAAAGGCGTTGCCTGAGCCGGAGGGAAGAATGAGCGCTGCTGAGGAGTACATGGCACCGCGCAATGAGGCCGAAGAAAAGCTGGTGCGGATTTGGCAGGAGGTTTTAGGTGCTAAGAAGATTGGAATAGAAGATAACTTCTTTGAACTTGGCGGACAATCTTTAAAAGCAATAACCCTTGTCGCTAAAATTCATAAAACATTTGGGGTAGAAGTACCGCTGCAGGAAGTATTTAAGGCTCAAACAATTAAAGCGCTTAGTAAAATAATCGATAGCTTAAAGGCAACTGATTATATAACAATAGAACCAGTAGCTAAAGCGGAATATTATCCCGTATCATCGGCGCAAAAGCGGATGTTTATCCTGAATCAGTTCGAAAATGGCGATACTGCCTATAATATGCCTGCGGCATTTAAGGTGGAGGGTTTTTTAGATACGGCTAGATTTGATGATTGTTTGAACAACTTGATTCAGCGGCATGAAACGCTACGGACGTCTTTTGAATTAGTTGATGGGGAACCGGTACAAAGGGTTCATGAGGCGGTTGAGTTTACTATTGATATGAGTAAAGGAAATGAACAAGAAATATCGGATATCCTCAAAGCTTTTGTGTCTCCTTTTGATCTAAGTAAAGCCCCGCTTTTTCGTGTCAAACTGGTTGAAATAGCTAAAAATCAGTATGTGGTGCTCTTTGATATGCACCATATTATATCTGACGGTGTAACGATGGGAATTTTAGTTGAAGAACTGGCAAAGTTGTATGAAGGACAGGAGCTAGCAGAACTGAGGATTCAGTACAAAGATTTTTCGGCTTGGCAAAATAACCTGGTGACAACAGAAAGTTTTAAACAGCATGAAGAATACTGGTTGAAAACTTTTGCCGGAGAGTTGCCGGTATTAAGTATGCCGAGCGATTATCAAAGGCCGCCGGTTCGAAGCTTTGAAGGCGCTCGGTTAGAATTTGCTTTGGGCGAAGATGTGACGAAGAAACTAAACAAATTGGCGGGGCAAGCAGGTGCAACGATGTATATGGTGCTGCTGGCGGCGTATAGCGTTGTATTGTCCAAATATAGTGGTCAGGAAGATGTTATTGTCGGATCGCCGATTGCCGGTAGACCGCATGCCGATTTGGAGAACGTAGTTGGTATGTTTGTCAATACACTGGCAATGCGAAATTACCCAGCAGGAGACAAAAGGTTTATCGAGTTTTTACAAGAGGTCAAAGAAAATGCGCTATCAGCCTATGCGCATCAGGACTATCAGTTCGAGGAACTGGTGGACAAGCTAGACATACCGAGGGATTTAAGTAGAAATCCCTTGTTTGATACATTATTTATATTGCAAGACACAGATATAGCATGTCTGAGAATGGGCGACCTAAACTTAATAATGTATCAGTTTGATAATAAAACGGCTAAGTTTGACCTAATATGCCAAGCCTTTGAAAGAAACAATCGGTTAGAATTTACGCTAGAGTATTATAGTAAACTCTTTAAGAAAGAAACGGTTGAGCGCTTTGGGCAGCATTTTGTTAATGTACTAACAAGCATCGTAGACCAACCTGAAGTAAGATTGGCGGAAATTGCTCTGTTGGCAGAGGCTGAAAGAAGACAGATTTTAGTTGAGTTTAATAACACGAGGATTGTCTATCCCAACAAGACAATACAAGAATTATTTGAGGAGCAGGCCAAAAAGAACCCAGAAAAAATTGCCGTAGTTTATGAAGAATATCAGCTTACCTATAAAGAGTTGGATAAGAAAGCTAACCAATTAGCGCAAATACTAAGAAATAGTGGAGTGCGGGAAAACAGTATTGTTGGTATTCTAGCCGAGCGTTCGCCGGAAATGATTATCGGAATGATGGGAATATTGAAAGCTGGCGGAGCCTATCTGCCGATTGATACAGAATATCCAGAGGATAGAATCAGCTATATGTTGGAAGATAGCGGGACTAAGATACTGCTAACCAAAAAGCACTTGGCAGATAAAGTACTTTTCTCCGGGGAAGTTATCCACCTAGATGACTCCGATATTTACTCCGGAGATGGTGCTAGCCTATTTCTAAAGCATAATCCGCACGATTTAGCCTATGTAATATATACCTCAGGTTCGACAGGAAAACCTAAAGGAGTTGAGATTGAACAGATTAGTCTGGTTAACCTGGTAAAATGGCACCAACGCGTGTATAACATTACTGTTAATGACAGGGCAACATTACTGGCGGGCCAGGCTTTTGATGCTTCAGTTTGGGAGATTTGGCCATATCTGACTGCTGGTGCCGGGCTGTACATTCCCGACAGCGAAACTAGAGCATCAACAACTAGACTAATCAAGTGGCTCAAGGATAATTTGATTAATATAAGTTTTATGCCGACTCCGATGGCTGAAATGCTACTGGCTGAGGTTTGGCCGCCCCAAATGGCACTCCGGGCGCTGTTAACTGGAGGGGATAAACTGCATCATCAGACTCAAAATCTTCCTTTTACATTGGTTAATCATTATGGTCCAACTGAAAGCACGGTTGTTGCCACAGCTGGCGCTGTTAGTCTGGATGAGTCCGAAGATAGGTTGCCATCAATAGGTCGGCCTGTGGACAATACCAAGATTTATATCGTTGATAGAAACAATAATTTACAGCCTGTCGGTGTGGCTGGAGAGCTGTGTATAGCAGGGGATGGATTAGCTAGAGGCTATTTAAACAGACCTGAGTTGACCGCAGAGAAGTTTGTTGCCAATCCTTTTGATTCAGGGGAAAGAATGTATCGGACAGGCGACCTTGCCAGATGGTTGGGGGATGGTAATATTGAATTTTTAGGCCGAATTGACCAACAAGTGAAGATTAGAGGTTTTCGTATCGAACTAGGAGAAATTGAGGCTGGCCTGTTAACTTATCCAGCTGTAAAAGAAGCGATAGTTATTGTTAAAGATGATTTAACCAACAGTAAATATTTATGTGCATATATCGTAGCTGAAGATAAACTTACTCTTGCAGAACTACGAGATCATTTAGCGCCAATGTTGCCTGAATATATGCTCCCGACGAGTTTTGTCCAGCTTGATAGACTGCCACTTACGCCGAATGGAAAAATTGACAGGAAGGCGCTTCCGCAGCCAGAGAGGATAAGCGCTGGAAAAGAATATGTAGCACCACGAAACGAGGCGGAAGAAAAACTGGTGTGGATTTGGCAGGAAGTCTTAGGTGTGGAGAAGGTTGGAATTGAAGATAATTTCTTTGAGCTTGGTGGTCATTCATTGAAAGCAATAACTCTTGCCGCTAGAATTCATAAAGAATTTGGCATCGAAGTGCCATTGCAGGAACTATTTAAAGCTCAGACTATTAAGAATTTGATAGTATTTATTGAAGGCACGACAAAAGTTAATTATGCTGCGATCAAACCGGTACCTGAGCAGGATTACTATCCGGTATCTTCGGCCCAAAAGAGGATGTTTGTTCTAAATCAGTTTGAGGATAGCCAGACTGCCTATAATATGCCGGCGGTGCTTAAGATAGAAGGGGTTTTAGATAAGGAACGATTTGAAGCGGCATGGAAAAAATTAATTCAAAGGCATGAAACCTTGCGGACATCATTTGGGCTATGGGGAGGTGAGCCGGTACAAAGAGTGCACCAAGAGGTTGCATTTACTATCGACATTATTCAAGGGACTGAACACTGTATTCAAAATATCATTAAAGCTTTTAGGCGTCCCTTTGATCTAAGCAAAGCTCCGCTTATACGGGTTAATTTGGTAGAAATGGATGAAAATAAACACTTGTTATTATTTGATATGCATCATATTATATCGGACGGCGTATCAATAGGGATTTTAGTCAAGGAACTGGCAAGTCTGTATGAGGAGCAGAATCTAGCGGAAATAAAGATCCAATACAAAGATTTTGCAGTATGGCAAAATGATATATTCAAGACTAAAGCATTTAAAATGAAAGAAGCATATTGGTTAAAGGTTTTTGAGGGAGAGATACCATTACTCAATATTCCAAGCGATTACCCAAGGCCGATGATTAGAAGTTTTGAGGGAAACCGGCTAAGTTTCAATGTGGGCGAAGATTTGACGGGAAAGCTAAACAAAATTGCTGGTCAAACTGACGCCACGATATATATGGTGCTGCTTGCGGCCTATAACATCTTATTGGCGAAACACACTGGTCAGGAGGACATTGTTGTGGGGACGCCAATTGCTGGCAGACAGCATGCGGATTTAGAAAACCTTGTCGGTATGTTCGTTAATACATTGGCGATGCGGAATTACCCTTCTGGTAACAAAAGCTTTAAGGCGTTTTTGCACGAGATTAAAGAGAATGCTCTCCTGGCCTATGAAAATCAGGACTATCAATTTGAAGAATTGGTAGAGAAACTGGACATAGCGCGAGATTTAGGTCGAAACCCGCTGTTTGATACTATGTTTGTACTGCAAAACATGGATATGACATCAATGGAAATGGGTGGTTTAACGTTAGTGCCGGTTGAAATTGATAATAAAACAGCTAAAGTAGATTTAACTTTATATGCGGTAGAAGGAAATAATGGTTTAGAACTTATGCTGGAGTATTGTACTAAGCTGTTTACAGAAGAAACTGCTGCACGATTATTAAAGGACTATTGCAAAATACTCAAAGAGATTACGGACAACGATGACATATTAATAAAAATGATTATGTTAGAAAAACAGTATAGTAAGCGCCGGGGAATTAAGCAGAGTTTAAATTTTAATCTGGCGGCTCAGTTTGGCGAAGCCAAAGCTGGCTCTAAGTAATAGGCATAAAGAATTGCAGGGAGGGAAGTTAAGTGTTGTTAGATAAACATTCTCAAAATATTATTATAGCAAGTGGGGAATATCAGGAAGAAAGAGAATATTGGCTGGATAAATTAAGTGGTGAAATATATTTTCACGGTTTTCCCGGCAATAATGATCAACAAGGATATACAAAAGCAACATTTAAAGGTACATTATCAAGTGACGTGTTTAATAAAATACTTCACTTAAGTAATAACTCTGAATATGCCGCTTACGTGATTTTGTTATCCGGGATAAAATATCTGTTGTGTCGCTACAATGATGCAAGTGATGTAATAGTAGGTATGCCTGTATTTAAGCAAGCCCCAGATGATTTATATTTAAATAGTATGTTACCACTTCGAAGCTCTATTGATATGGAGGAACCATTTAGCAATTTTGTAATGAGAATTAAAGATATTATGATTGAAGCGGATAGTTATCAAAACTATCCGCTTGACCAAATTTATGAGCAGTTGAATTTATGTTCTGCTGGTGACGGGGGCGTAGCTTATAAAACGGTTGTTTTGATGGAAAACATTCACGAGGGAAAATTTATCAGTGATTTAGAAATAGATACAGTATTTTCATTCTTGCTGACAAAAGACTCTATAGAAGTTGTGGTGGAATACAATGCTAATATGTATACAGAACAAATAATTAAGCAGGTAGTTAAGTACCTGTTTAATTATTTGGGGGAAGTGACACAAAATCCGCAAATTAAGTTATCAGAAATAGAAATTTTGTCTGAGGCTGAAAAGAAAGAACTGCTTTTTAATTTTAATAATACGGACGCTGTTTATCCCAAAGATCAGACAATACATAAAGTTTTTGAGGCACAGGTGGAAAGAAGTCCAGATAACATCGCCGTTGTCTTTGCTGATCAGCGTCTTACTTATCAGGAACTAAACAACAAAGCTAACCAATTGGCAAGAGTGTTAAGGAGTAAGGGCGTACAAGCCAACAGTATTGTGGGCATAGTGGTGGAACGTTCATTGGAAATGATTATTGGGATTATGGGAATCGTGAAAGCGGGAGGGGCATATTTACCGATAGCGCCTGATTATCCAAAAGAAAGAATAGACTATATGCTGGAAGACAGCGGGACAAAAATTATCTTAACGCAGAAACGCTTTCTTGATCAGCTATCATCATTTACGGGTCAGATACTTGATCTAGAAGCAGCAAGCTTATACTCTGGCGATTGTTCGAATCTGAGGATAGAGAATAACTCTCATGATTTGGCCTATGTGATCTATACTTCTGGTTCAACTGGAAAGCCTAAAGGGGCTATGATCGAACATTACTCTGTTATTAATAGAATAAATTGGATGCAAAATTACTATAGTCTTGAAGAGAAAGACGTCATTTTACAAAAAACCCCTTTTACGTTTGATGTATCGGTATGGGAAATTTTTTGGTGGTCGTTTATTGGTGCGAGTGTTTATATGCTAAAACCAGGCGGAGAAAAAGAACCGGGAGAAATTGTAAGGTCAATAGAGAAAAACAAAATAACAACTATGCATTTTGTTCCTTCAATGCTAACGGTTTTCCTAAATTATATTGATAATCGAATCAACTTTAATAGTATTGCAAGTCTGAAACAGGTATTTGCCAGCGGTGAAGCGCTGAATCCGGAACATGCCAATAAGTTTAATAAGCTATTTGCCGGGTATGGCGCCAGGTTGATAAATTTATATGGTCCAACAGAAGCTACTGTTGATGTATCTTATTTTAATTGTACAACAGGAGAAGAGCTTAAGCTTGTACCGATTGGTAAACCGATTGATAATATTAAGTTGTACATAGTAAATAGAAACAATAAGCTTCAGCCTGTTGGCGTGGCTGGCGAACTTTGCATTGCGGGAGATGGTTTGGCTAGAGGATATATAAATAAGCCAGAGTTGACAGCAGAGAAATTTGTGAAAAATCCGTTTCTCTCTGGCGAGCGGATGTATCGTACCGGCGACCTTGTCCGCTGGCTTCCAGACGGAAATATTGAATTTTTAGGCCGGATTGATTTTCAAGTAAAAATTAGAGGCTTTCGGATAGAACTAGGCGAGATTGAAACCGAGCTATTAAAGCATCCATTAATAATGGAGACAATAGTCATAGCTAAAGACGGTACCGACGGCGACAAATATCTTTGCGCCTATATTGTGGCGGAACAGGAGGTCACAATAGCGGAAATGAGGGCGCATTTATCGCGAAATTTACCTGATTATATGCTGCCATCATATTTTGTTAAGCTGGACAAAATGCCCTTGAATTCAAATGGTAAAGTAGATAGGAAGGCTCTTCCCGAACCAAATGGTAATATTAATACCGGAGTTGATTATATTGCTCCCAGAAATGAAACGGAAGAGATATTGGCAAAGGTATGGCAGACTGTTTTAAAGGCCGAAAGGGTAGGTATTAAAGATAATTTCTTCAGTTTGGGTGGAGATTCAATTAAAGCAATCCAGGTTTTGGCTCGTTTGAGCCAAAATGGCTTAACTATGGAAATGCGAGATTTATTTAAATATCCAATAATTGAAGATCTGAGCAGTTATGTAACAAGCTCGGATAGGAAAATTGATCAAGGAATTGTTGAAGGTCCGGTATTGTTCTCACCTATGCAGAGATGGTTATTGGAGCAGAGTTTCGCGGATAAGCATTACTTTAATCAAGCTGTTATGCTTTATGGAAAACAGGGGTTTGAAGAAAATATTATTAAAAAGGTCTTTTCAAAGATTGTAGAGCACCATGATGTATTACGAATGGTTATTAAGGATGACGAAGGCAAGATAATTCAGTTTAATCGTGGACTTGAAGAAAAGGTATATTCTTTAGAAACGGTACATTTAATAGACAATGATAATTGTCTGGAAATAATTTCGAAAGAGGCAGAGCGAATTCAAAAAAGTATCAATCTTAATACTGGTCCTTTGGTTAAATTGGGACTATTTAAGACTAAAGCAGGAGATCACCTGCTGATTGTCATTCATCACTTGGTTGTTGACGGGGTATCCTGGAGAGTAATTCTTCAGGATCTTTTTAGTGGGTATATTCAGGCATTAAATAATGAAGAAATAAAGTTTGTGGCCAAGACAAGCTCATTTCGAGAGTGGACGGATGGATTAGCTTGCTATGCCAATAGTAGGGAACTCTTAAGTCAAATAGAATATTGGCTAAATCTTGAAAGAACAATTGTAAGAACGCTCCCTAAAGACAAAAACTTAATACGCAGATTAAGTGGAGATAATGAGCATATTCAGTTAAAAATGACTAAGGGAGAAACAGAAAAACTACTGACTAAGGTAAATTCAGCTTATAATACCGAGGTGAACGATATTCTGCTTACCGCACTAGGTCTTACAGTCAAAGAATGGGCTGGAGAAGAACAGGTACTAATCAACCTGGAAGGACACGGCAGAGAAGGAATAGTGAAAGGTACTGATATATCAAGAACCGTTGGTTGGTTTACCGCTCAGTACCCTGTTGTGTTAGACATGCGTGGTGAACGGGATCTTGTGTACTGGATAAAATCTGTAAAAGAAAGTATGCGTCAGGTACCAGATAAAGGAACCGGATATGGAATTCTAAAATATTTCACTTCGCCTGAAAACAAAGAAGGTTTAAGGTTTAATCTGGAGCCGGAAATAAATTTTAATTATCTCGGGCAGTTTGATGAGGATATGAGTACTGAACTATTTACTATGTCGGATATTCCTACAGGAAAAGCTGTATCACCACTAATGGAAAGTTTGTACACTCTGGATATAAATGGAGTAGTTGCAAAAGGCAGGTTAACATTGAGTTTCATTTATAATGCTGAGGAGTATAAAAAAAATACCATAATAAAGTTTGCCGAGATTTTCAGGCAAAACTTGACTAATATTATCAATCATTGCACCACGATTGATTCTACTGAGATGACACCGAGTGATTTTACTTTGAAAGATATCACGATGGAAGAAATCGAAACTTTTATGGACGCATTTAGTGATGTGGAATAAAGATGACGAGTTATAACAGGCTGTTAGTAAGAACTAAGTGGGCTGGGAGGAGATTTGTATGAGTAATGAAAAGAAAAAAGATAATAAAATAAAAGATATATATTCGTTATCTCCCATGCAGGAAGGTATGTTATATTATTCGCTGTTGGACAATGCTTCGAATGCGTATTTTGAGCAGAGTCTTTTATCAATAGAAAGTAGTTTGAACATTAAGTATCTTGAAGACAGCTTTAACAAGCTTATTGAACGCTATGACATATTACGGACTGTATTTGTGCATGAAAAAGTAGAAAGGCCAGTCCAGGTCGTTATGAAAGCGCGCAAGGCCCATATTCAATTTGAAAATATTGAGCATTTGACGGAAGACGATAAGAAAAAATTTGTTGAAGATTTTAAACAGAAAGATAGGCAGAGGGGGTTCAACTTAAGTAAAGATCTATTGATGCGGATTAGTGTAATTAAGACGAATCGTGAGTCATATAAATTAATTTGGAGTTTTCACCATATCATCATGGATGGTTGGTGTATGGCAATTATACGTCAGGAATTCTTAGAGATATATAATTCTTTGGAAGAGAACAGAACGCCTAATTTAGGAAAAGTATTTCCTTATAGTGACTATATTAAGTGGCTTACTCGGCAAAATCGGGAAGATGCTGCTTTATATTGGCAAAATTATTTAGGAGATTACTCCGAGCGGGCTTTGATTTTACCGAATAAAACTATATCAGCGCCCGGAAACTATAAAGTAGCTGAGGTAGCTTTTCCGATAAGCGACAACACGAAAAAAAGGCTTGAGATTATTGCAAGAAAGAATAATGTAACCCTTAACACTATTGTTCAATCAGCATGGGGAATAGTATTGCAGCGATACAACAATAGCAATGATGTTGTATTTGGTGCCGTCGTTTCAGGTCGACCGCATGAGATAACGGGGATTGAAAATATGGTGGGACTATTTATTAACACTTTGCCTGTAAGAATAAAGTGCGATAATGATGAAACGTTTTCTAAAGTGATAAATAAGGTACAGAATGTTGCTGTAGAGTCTGAACGGTACAGTTATTATCCGCTTGCGGAAATACAGGCAGGGACAAGTTTAAAGGGGGCTTTAGTTGATCATATCGTTGTTTTTGAGAACTATCCTGTAGAAGAAGCCTTGGTGGCTAATAATACCAGGATTACTATTGGTGGCAGTGAAGCTTATGAGCAGACAAACTATAATCTTAACGTAATTATTATTTTGGGAAAAAATTTAACTGTTAAATTTAACTATAATTCATTGGTGTATGACGAAAGTATTATTAAGAGAATAGGGGAGCATTTTCAATCAGTTATTAGCTGTATAGTCGAAAATCCAGATATTTTGGTAAGCAACATCGGTATACTCACTGAAGAAGAACGCAGAAAACTATTGTCTGGTTTCAACAATACGAAAGCGGATTATCAAAAGGATAAGACCGTACAGGAACTTTTTGAAACAGCAGCAGTTAGGAATCCCGAAAATATTGCTGTAGCCTATGGCGAGCAGCGACTTACTTATAAAGAACTTAACAGCAAAGCCAATCAGCTGGCACGAGTATTACGAAACAAAGGCGTAAAATCCGCCAGCATTGTAGGTATCCTAGCTGAACGGTCGCCGGAGCTGATTATCGGAATATTGGGCATATTGAAAGCCGGAGGAACCTATTTGCCGATTGATCCGGAGTATCCAGAAGATAGAATCGGCTATATGTTGAAAGATAGTAGCAGTAGAGTTTTATTAACCCAGCGGCACTTAAATGGTAGAACAGGCTTCTCAGGAGTGACCATTGAGTTAGATGACTCTGGTCTGTATACAGACGATGATTCTAACCTCTCTTTGGCCTGTAATCCAAAGAACCTAGCCTATGTGATTTATACATCCGGCTCGACCGGTAAACCTAAAGGGGTGGAGATTGAGCAGACCAGTCTGGTTAATCTTGTAAGCTGGCACCAACGC